>NZ_JBFOCP010000028.1:0-41870 GCF_040907855.1 Aeromonas sp. s4
TGATTCAAATTGTTAAAGAGCGACGCAGCTTTTGGCTGCTGCGGGAGTGGCATTCTACTCAACCGCCTTCTCGAGTCAAGCCTTATTTTACGAGGCTTTTCGAGGCTACCGACCGGCTTGTTTGCGTTGCCGCTTGCCCTGTCGATGGAGGCGCATTATAGGGAGCTAATTCGTTCTGGCAACCCCTCCTCTGCAATAAAATTGTAAAAATCGGCACTTTTTTAGTTATTCATATCCAAACACAGCTTTTATACAAACTTATCCACAGAAACCGGTGTCGTCTTGCTAGAATGGCCGAAAACAAGGAGGCCAAGATGGACTTGCGACTGAGACCTTACAAGGGAAAACGCCCGCAACTGGGCAAACGGGTATATGTGGATCCCTGCGCCACCCTAGTGGGGGATATCCAGCTGGGTGACGATGCCAGCATCTGGCCCATGGTGGCCGCCAGAGGGGACGTCAACCATATCCGCATCGGTGCCCGCAGCAATATCCAGGACGGCACAGTGCTGCACCTGACCCGCAAGAGTGCCAGCAACCCCGGCGGCTATCCGCTGCTGATAGGTGAGGATGTCACGGTCGGTCATAAAGCCATGCTGCACGGTTGCACCATAGGCGACCGGGTGCTGGTCGGCATGGGTGCCATCCTGCTGGATGGGGTGATCGTTGAAGACGATGTGATGATCGGGGCGGGCAGCCTGGTGCCACCAGGCAAGCGGCTCGAGGCCGGCTTTCTTTATATGGGCAATCCCGTCAAGCAGGCCCGCCCTCTCAAGCCGGCCGAGATCGCCTTCCTGAAGACCTCGGCCGACAACTATGTGCTGCTCAAGGATGAATACCTGCAAGAGGCCTGACCCTGCAGCCACAAACAGGAAGCCCGGCATGATGCCGGGCTTCTCTTCTTATATAGCTATGTGACCATCAGGCAGGATCAGTGGGCCTGATCCCAGTTGTCACCGGTGCCCGCTTCCACCACCAGCGGCACATACAGTTCGGCCGCACCCGACATCTTCTCCTTGATGAGGCCGATGTACTCTTCCAGCTTCTCTTCGCGGATCTCGAACACCAGTTCATCGTGTACCTGCATCAGCATGCGGATCGACTCGTCTTCAATCCCACGGATCCAGTCATCCACGTTGATCATGGCGCGCTTGATGATGTCGGCGGCCGTACCCTGCATAGGTGCGTTGATGGCGGCCCGTTCGGCAGCTTTACGCAGACCGGCGTTACGGGACTTGATGTCCGGCAGATAGAGGCGGCGACCAAACAGGGTTTCGACATAACCCTGGGCCTCCGCCTGCTGGCGAGTGCGCTCCATGTACTCCAGCACCCCCGGGTAGCGCTCGAAGTAGAGATCCATGTACTTCTGCGCTTCGGCGCGACCGATACCCAGCTGCTTGGCCAGACCGAAGGCGCTCATGCCGTAGATGAGACCGAAGTTGATCGCCTTGGCGCTGCGACGCATGTCGCTGGTCACCGCATCGAGCGCGACGCCGAATACCTCGGCGGCGGTCGCCTTGTGGATGTCCTTGCCCTCGGCAAAGGCGGTCAGCAGCCCCTTGTCACCGGAGAGGTGGGCCATGATGCGCAGCTCGATCTGGGAGTAATCCGCCGCCACCAGCTTGTAACCGGCGCACGGAATGAAGGCCTGCCGAATGCGGCGCCCCTGTTCGTTGCGCACCGGAATGTTCTGCAGGTTGGGGTCGGTGGACGACAGTCGACCGGTCGCCGCCACCGCCTGGTGATAGGAGGTGTGCACCCGCCCGGTCTGCGGCTTGATCATCAGCGGCAGCTTGTCGGTGTAGGTGGACTTGAGCTTGGCCAGGCCACGGTGCTCCATCAGCAGACGCGGCAGCTCATAGGTCTCCGCCAGCTCGGCCAGCACCTCTTCCGCAGTGGATGGCGCTCCCTTGGGGGTCTTTTTGATGATCGGCAGCCCCAGCTTGGTGAAGAGGATTTCACCCAGCTGCTTGGGCGAGGAGAGATTGAACTCCTGCCCGGCCAGCTCGTGGGCCTGCTTCTCCAGCTCTGCCAGACGCACTTCGATCTCCTGGCTCTGCTGGTGCAGCAACTTGGGCTCGATGGTGGTACCGAGTCGCTCCATCCGTGCCAGCACCGGCAGCAGCGGCAGTTCGATCTCGCTGAACACCTTGGCAAGGCCCGGCTCGGCAGAGAGCTTGCCCCACAGCGCCTGATGCAGACGCAGGGTGATGTCAGCATCTTCCGCCGCGTAAGGGGCCGCCTGCTCCAGCTCGATCTGATTGAAGGTGAGCTGCTTGACCCCCTTGCCGGCGATCTCTTCGAACGAGATGGTTTCGGCATTCAGATATCTGCGAGCCAGGGAATCCATGTCGTGGCGGCTGGCGGTGGAGTTGAGCACATAGGATTCGAGCATGGTGTCGTAGGCGATGCCCTGCAGCTCGATACCGTGGTTGAGCAGCACGTTGCGATCGTACTTGAGGTTCTGCCCCACCTTGAGACGGGTCGGATCTTCCAGCAGCGGTTTGAGCTTGCCCAGCACCACGGCCTCGGTCAGCTGTACCGGCGCCCCCAGATAGTCGTGGCCGAAGGGCACGTAGGCCGCCTTGCCCGGCTCGATGGCAAAGGAGACGCCAACGACCCGCGCTTCCATATAGTCGAGACTGGTGGTCTCGGTGTCGAAGGCAAACAGCGGCGCCGCCTGCAACCGTGCCAGCCACTCGTCGAATTCGGCCTCATCCAGGATGCAGCGATAGTCGGTTTCGATGGCGGCTGCCGGGGCGGCGCCTTCCTCATCACTTTCGGCTTCGCTCTCCTCAGCGCCACCGGACTCCAGCTCTTTGATCAGGTTGCGCAGCTCATACTCGCGATAGACCGCCAGCAGAGCCTCTTTGTCGATGGGGCCAAGCTGCAACTCTTCCAGGCTCTGTTCCAGCGCCACATCGGTCTTGATGGTAGCCAGCACATAGGAAAGGCGCACCTGCTCTTCCTGCTCGCGGAACTTGTCGGCGAACGCCTTGGAGCCACGGAAGCCGAGCGCCGCCACCTTATCGAGGTTGGCGGCGATCTCGTCGATGCTGCCTATCCCCTGCAACAGAGCCAGTGCGGTCTTCTCGCCGACACCTGTCATGCCGGGAATGTTGTCCACCTTGTCCCCCATCAGCGCCAGGTAATCGATGATGAGCTCGGGCGGTACGCCGAACTTCTCGATCACCCCTTCCCGATCGGTCTTCACATCCTTCATGGTGTCGATCAGGGTGACATGGTCGGAGACCAGCTGCGCCATGTCCTTGTCGCCGGTGCTGATGAGCACAGGCAACTGTTTCTCGGTCGCCTGACGGGCCAGGGTGCCGATCACATCGTCAGCCTCCACCCCTTCGACCATCAGGAAGGGGAAACCCATTGCCTTGATCATCTGGTGGATAGGGGCGACCTGGCTGCGCAGATCGTCCGGCATGCTGGCGCGTGTTGCCTTGTATTCGGGATAGATGTCGTCGCGGAAGGTCTTGCCCTTGGCGTCGAACACCACGGCCACGTGGCAGTCGGGGTACTGCTTGCGAAGGCTGCGCATCATGTTGGCCATGACACGGACGGCGCCGCTAGGCAAGCCGGTCGAGGTGCGCAGATCGGCCTGCTGCGAGGCAAAGAAGGCGCGGTAAAGATATGAAGATCCGTCGACCAGAATAAGAGGATTGCTAGAGGCCATGAAAATCGTCCTGCCAAGAATAAACAGCCGCTAGGATGCCACAGGGCCCGCACCACACCAAGGGGACTCCCACCATCACCCCGGCGCACCGGTGGGGCATATTGCTGTGGATAACTCTGTGCTCAAAAATGGCACCATTGCATAACGGCCGTGACAAAGCTGTGGATTAAAACAAAAAATATCCTTTAAAACAATATTTTGAGATCATGAAAACTCAACATGACGCACGCATCATGATCTCGATCAATGTGGAAAAAAATTCAAGAGGGGTGCTGAGGCAGGATCCAAAACGAAACAATCCTAGCACAGGGAGATGACTTGACCAGCGGAGGTCGAACGATAACCATACAAAAGTACAACAATCTACCCTGGCTCACATTTTCAACAACGAGGAGTCTGTCATGAAAAAAGTGGCCGTGATCTTGAGTGGTTGTGGCGTGTTTGACGGCGCCGAAATCCACGAGGCCGTCATCAGCCTGCTGGCGCTGGCCCGTCAGGGAGCATCCGTTCAATGCTTCGCCCCCAATGTCCCTCAGCTTCATGTCATCAATCACCTGACCGGCGAGGTCAGCGAGGGAGAGAGCCGCAACGTGCTGGTCGAGGCGGCCCGCATCTGCCGCGGCCAGATCAGGGATGTGGCTGAACTGGATGCAGCCGACTTCGACGCCCTGCTGGTGCCGGGCGGCTTCGGCGCCGCCAAGAACCTGTGTGACTTCGCCATCAAGGGCGCAGAGTGCCGCATCCAGCCGGATGTGCTGAAGGCCTGCCAGAGCTTTGCCAGAGCAGGCAAACCGGCCGCCTACATCTGTATCGCACCGGCCATGATCCCGCTCATCTATGGGGCAGGCACCCTGGCCACCATTGGCAACGACGAGGGCGCCGCCAACGCCATCGAAGCCATGGGTGGCAGTCATCTCGACTGCCCGGTGAGCGAATTCGTGGTGGATCAGGAGCGCAAGGTCATCTCCACCCCTGCCTACATGCTGGCCAACAATATTGTGGAGGCGGCGGACGGCATCGAGAAGACCGTCAAACAGCTGCTGGCACTCTGATTGCCCGGCAGACCAAAACAAGCGGGCCGCTCAAGGAGCGGCCCGCTTTCATTCCGGTCAGTCTAGACGAGATCAGATGGCATCGCCCATCTGGTCCATCTTGCCCAGCAGGGCACGCAGACGCTCTTGCCAGGCAACGTGCTCGTTGCGCAGTTGGTGGTTTTCGTCTTGCAGCTTGCTGTTCTGCTCTTTCAGCTCGTCCAGCTCCATCTTCAGCAAGGAGATGTTGTCGACGGCGGATTGTACTTTGGATTCGAGTTGCTCAAGGACTTCTAGTGACATATGCATACCTGTATGTTCAATTGCGATGCCCCACAGAGGGCGATTCAAGCGCGTGGAGCCAGCATACCCTGATGCGCTCGACACAAACAAGCCAGCACGTTGCAAAATGCGCCCTGCGGCCCGGTATTGCTTAAATATGCGTCGGTTTTTCTCGCAGGCAGCAGGAACCTCGATCCCGGGCGCCCGCCGTGGCATAACCCGCCCTCCTGCCGATGCCACCATCAGCCATGCAAGGCGATGAAGCCCCCCATCATCAGACAGGCCACGGCGTACATCAACAGGCCGTAGAGCAGGTTCCAGCGCAGCAGCAGCCCGGCGCTCAGGTTGTAGCGGGACGCCAGCGCCAGATTGGAGCCGGAGAGCGGGCTCGTCCCGGTCGCCAGCCCCCACCCCATGAGGAAGCACATGCCAAGCAGGCTGGGATCCGGTGCCAGCGGCCAGAGCAGCGGCGCCACCCCCGAGATGCTGATGAGAGGATGCACACCCACTATGGCCACCAGGAAGATCAGCAGCAGGGTCAGGCAGGCTTCCAGCCAGCCGAAGTGGTTGAACAGCGGCAGGCCGTGGCCACTGCCAAAGTCCAGTACTGACAGCGCGCTGTTGATGCCAGCCGCCAGCAGGCCGGCCCCCAGAAACAGCACAAGCTGGCCACCGATGGCCGGGAAGCGCTCCACCACCTGGCGCTTGAGAGCAGCCCCTCGCCCCGCTTGCGGCATGAACAGCAACGCCAGCAAGGGCGCCACCAGGGCGATCACCGCCAGAATGCTGAGTCCGGGCCAGAAACGGTGGATCACCAGCACCAGCAGTGCCAGGGTCACCGGTAGCCCCAGGGTCTGGAGCCGCAGCGGATAACCTTCAAAGGTCTCCACGCCGAGTCGCTCTACCTGCCAGGCCGTCAGCCCCATGGCCAGCAAGGCCGCCAGTATGCCAAAAGGCAGTATGCTGCCCAGTTGCAGACCCGGTGCATAGGTGAGGGCCACCGCCATGGCGACGAAGAAGGGGGACCAAAACGCAGCCGCACAGAAGATCCGGCTCAGCACCATGACCTGACGCCGCTCCAGCGTCCCGTTGCGCTCCAGCCGATCGCCGATGATGAAGAGCACCGAAAGATTGATGACGGCCCCCAGCAGGTTAAGGCTGGCCATGGTGCTCCACAGCCCCTTGCGACCGGACCAGGAGGCGGTGCCGGTCAAGAGGCCGGAGGTAGCCAGATTGAGGGTGCTCACTGCGGCAAACATGGTCAGCATGTTGATGTTCGGCAAGAGCCAGTCACCGGGGCTGAGGCTGGCCCCTCGCCACCAGGAAAAGAGCAGCAGCAGGAGCGCCGCGCCGTAGAGGGCTAGCGCCTGGCGCCGTGCGGCACCCACCAGCCAGGGCCAGGTGAGCAGGGAGGCGGCCCAGGCCGCGATGGCGGCGGGCCAGGGGGAGAAGTCCAGATAAAGGTGCAGCAGGTTGAGCAGCCACATCCCCAGGATCAGAAAGCCTGACCAGCGCTTGACCATACAACGGCCTCGGTCAGGGGATCAGAGGCACTGATCCATGTCCAGGGAAGGTTTGTCGCACTCGGGGCGGCCCACAATCCTGGCGGGCACGCCAGCGACCGTGGTGTGAGGCGGCACCGGGTTGATCACCACGCTGCCGGCACCGATCTTGGCACCGACGCCCACCTCGATGTTGCCGAGGACCTTGGCCCCCGCCCCTATCATCACCCCTTCCCGGATTTTGGGGTGACGATCGCCACTCTCCTTGCCGGTCCCCCCCAGAGTCACACTCTGAAGGATGGAGACGTCGTTCTCGATGACGGCGGTTTCGCCGACCACGATACCGGTGGCATGGTCAAACATGATGCCCTTGCCGATGCGGGCGGCCGGGTGTACATCCACGCCGAACACCACGGAGATCTGGTTTTGCAGATAGAGCGCCAGGGCACGGCGTCCCTGACGCCACAACCAGTTGGCCACCCGATACCCCTGAAGAGCATGGAATCCCTTGAGGTAGAGCAGCGGGGTGGAGAAGAGGTCGACCGCCGGGTCGCGATCCTGCACCGCGCAGATGTCGGCGGCCACTGCGGCCAGCAGCTCGGGCTCGCTGCGCAGAGCCAGCTCGATCACTTCCCGCAAGGCGATGGCAGGCATGGTGGTGCTGTCGAGCTTGTTGGCGAGCTGGAAGCTCAGCGCCGAGCGCAAATCCCGGTGATTGAGAATGGTGGAATGAAAGAAGCTGGCCAGCATGGGCTCCTGGGCCGCCATGCTCTGCGCTTCCTGCTGAATTTTTTGCCAGGTTCTGGCAACCAGATCATCCATGTTGCAGCCTACTGTTGTTCAGGGTGAGTGCTTTGTCGTTCTTTTGTCAGCACCGAGATGGGGTCCATGTGAATGATCACATCCATCCGCTCGAAGGCCTGGCGGACGGCCAGTTCAGCCTCGTCGGCTATCTGATGGGCCCTGACCAGAGGCAGTTGATCATCGAGTTCCAGATGCAACTGCACGAAACGGGTCGGCCCGGATTGGCGGGTACGCAGGTCATGTACGCCATGCACCCCCTCTACGGCGCAGCAGAGGGCCATTATTCTCGCTTGTTCCTCCTCTGGCAACTGACGATCGAGCAGGGCCTGTACCGATTCGTAACCGATATGGACGGCCCCCCACACCAGGAACAGACCGATCAGAATGGCAAACAGGCCGTCGGCCCAGTACCACCCCTGCCCCGCCAGCACCAGTGCTACCAGCACGCCGCCATTGAGCAGCAGGTCGGAACGGTAGTGCAGCATGTCTGCCTTGATGGCCACACTGTTGGTCTTGCGGATGACAAAGCCCTGGAAGCTCACCAGCAACAGGGTCAGCACGATGGAGCCGACACTGACCCAGATCCCCGCCTCCAGGCGCACCACGGGCACCTGATTCAGCATCGACGAGATGCCGTGCATCACCAGCAGCAGGGCGGACCCCGAGATGAAGGCCGACTGCACCAGACCCGCCAGGGACTCCGCCTTGCCGTGGCCGAAGCGATGCTCTTCGTCGGCAGGTGCCAGCGCATAACGGATGGCCAGCAGATTGATGAGAGAGGCGCTGATGTCCATGAAGGAATCGGTCAGGGATGCCAGCAGGCTGGATGAATCCGTCATCAGCCAAGCGATCAGTTTGCCCAGGATGAGCAGGGTGGCGGTGGTCACAGCGGCCATGCTGGCCAGGGTAACCCAGCGGGAATAGTGTTGGTGGCTCAAAACCGGCTTTCCTCCGACGCGTAAAAACTTATTATACCCTGACCCGGACGTCAGTTTGGCGTGCAAAATCAACAGAGTGACTCCCAGATGAACAAAATACTCCTGGTCGACGACGATCTCGAACTGACCCAGCTGCTCACCGAAATCCTGACCCTGGAGGGGTTTGAGGTCACCGTCGCCGAGGATGGGGAAGAGGGATTGCAGCGACTGGCAGAACAGGCTTTCGACCTGGTGCTGCTGGACGTCATGATGCCCAGACTCAACGGTTTCGCCATGCTGACCCGGCTGCGCAAGACCCACGACACCCCGGTGTTGATGCTGACCGCCCGTGGCGACAGCCAGGATCGGGTCAACGGGCTGGAGGCCGGTGCCGACGACTATCTCGCCAAGCCGTTCGACGACAGGGAACTGCTGGCCCGGGTGCGTGCCATCCTGCGTCGGACCCAGAGCCAGGCTCCCCAGCGCGGAGCCCCGGACGAGCTGAGATTCATGGATCTGGTGCTGCAGCCCGGCCTGCAACAGGCTCGCTGCGACGATCAGTTGCTGGAGCTCACTGCCACCGAGTTCGGCCTGCTGGAGTGCCTGCTGCGCAATCCGGGCCAGATCGTCAGCAAGGGCCTGCTCTCCGAGCAGGTGCTGGGCAAGAAGCTCGAACCTTTCGATCGGGCCATCGACATGCACCTGAGCAACCTGCGCAAGAAGCTGCCGGAGCGGGCTGACGGCCAGCCCCGCTTCAAGACGGTGCGGGGACGAGGCTACCTGTGGCTGGAGCAGGCATGAAATCGGCCCGCACCTTCAACGGTCTTTCCACCCAGATCTTCCTCTGGTTCTGGTTCATCCTGCTGCTGGTCGTGGCTGCGGTGGTGATCCTCCCCACTCTGGACCCCCGCAATATCATCCCGCTGCCGGCCCACGAGGTCACCCGTCTCAACAACAACCTGGCGGCGCTGCAACGGGGCGCGGATCCCGAGCAGGATTTCGATCTGGCCAAGGCCATCGATGCCGCGGGCCTCTTGCCGGTGGACAACATCTATCTACGCGATGCCAAGGGGCAGATGCAGTCCAGCACCCGGCTGAGCAAGTTCGTGATCCGTTTCATGCTCGACTCGGACAACCCGGCCAAGCCCATGCTGGGCAGCGAACACCAGCGCGCCATCGCCGGCCCCTTCCAGATGGTCCATCACGGCCAGACCTATCACGTCTATTTCGGTCTGAACGTCGAAAACTCCTACCTGTTCCTCTTCATCCAGATCCTGGATCACCCCATCCAGATCCTGGGCATCGCCATGCTGGTCAGCACCCCGCTCTGTCTGTTGCTCGCCTGGCGCCTGACCCGCCCCATACTGCAGTTGCAGCAGTCGGTCTCCCAACTCGCCCAGGGCAACCTGGAAATACAGATCCCCAACCTGGGGCGGCGCGACGAGATAGGCCAGCTGGCCGAACATGTCAGTCGCATGGTCGACACCCTCAAGGACATGATCCAGAAGCAGAAGCAGTTGCTCTCCGACATCTCCCACGAGCTGCGCAGCCCCCTGACCCGCATCCAGCTCGCACAGGCGCTGATCCGCCGCAAGCAGGGGGACAGCGCCGAGCTGGCGCGCATCGAAGGGGAGATAGCCCGGCTCGACAAGCTGATAGGGGATCTACTGGATCTGTCGCGGGTGCAGCAACATGTGGAAGCGCCGGTGACGCTGCCCCTGGCGGAGCTGCTGGAGCCCATCCTGGACGATGCCATGTTCGAGGCAAACCAGAACGGCAAACAGCTCAGGCTCCCTTCCCTGCCCGCCGAATCCCTCACCATGTGGCCGGAGCTGCTGGCGCGCGCCCTGGAAAATCCCCTGCGCAACGCCCTCAAGTATGCCCGCGAGTTCATCAAGGTGGACTGGTACCGGGAGGGACGGGAATGGGTGATGACCATACGGGATGACGGCCCTGGCGTGCCGGTGGAGCAGCAGCCCCGGTTGTTCCTGCCCTTCTTTCGGGTGGACGATGCCCGCAACGCCAAGACCGGGGGCACTGGTCTCGGCCTTGCCATCGCCGCCGAGGCGATCCAGCGTCATGGGGGGACCATCCGGGCCAGCAGCAATCAGCCGACCGGACTGGTCATCACCATCCGTCTGCCCATGCCCTGACCTCCCCCTTTTCATCGGCACGGGTGCTGGGTATGCTGGCGCCCGTTTCGCACCAGCCCAGGATCCTTCCATGCTCGATATCGTGCTCTACCAACCGGAAATCCCCCCCAACACCGGCAACATCATTCGCCTCTGCGCCAATACCGGCTACCGGTTGCACCTGATAGAGCCCCTGGGGTTCGAGTGGGATGACAAGCGGGTCAAGCGGGCCGGGCTCGACTATCACGAGTTTGCCGACGTCAAGCGCTGGCCTGACTATGAGGCGTTTCTGGCGGCCGTCGCCCCCCAACGGGTCTTTGCCTGCACCACCAAGGGACGCACCGCCCACTCGGCGGCCCGGTTTGCCCCCGGTGACGCCCTGCTGTTCGGGCCCGAGAGCCGAGGCCTGCCCATGGAGATCATCGAGAGCCTGCCATTCGAGCAGCGGCTGCGCATTCCCATGCTGCCCCAGAGCCGCAGCATGAATCTGGCCAACGCCGTCGCGGTGTTCGTCTACGAGAGCTGGCGGCAGTTCGACTATTCAGGCTCGCTCTGACCGCTGACGATATTGGCAAGACGGCCAGGATTCAGACCGACTACGCCGTCCCCTGCCCCGCCAGCAGCCGTCCATCCCGCTCCAGTCGCCAGCAGAGCCAGCCCAGCGTCAGGCCACGACCGGCCATCAAGGCACTCATGGCGGCCCACAGGGCCGCCACACCCCATCCCTGGCAGAACCACCAGATGGGAAAGAAGCCGGCAAACACCGCCACCAGCATGCTGTTGCGCATCTCCCGGGCCCGGGTGGCGCCGATAAAGACCCCGTCCAGCAGGAAGCACCAGACCGCCAGCAGCGGCATGGCCACCAGCCAGGGGAGCTGACGTTGCGCCTCGGCGATCACCGCCGGTATGTCGGTAATGTGGCGGATGAGCCAGTGTCCCCCCAGGGCAAACGAGAGGGTGAATGCCAGGGCGATCAGCAGCGCCCAGCCCAGATTGAGGACGATGGCCTCCCGCAGCAGCGGCCGATCGCGCCGCCCGATGGCACGCCCTACCATGGCTTCCACCGCATAGGCAAATCCATCCAGCCCGTAGGAAATCAGCATCAGGAAATTGAGCAGCACCGCATTGGCGGCCACCGCCACATCCCCCAGCCTGGCCCCCTGCAGAGTCATGAACACGAAGCAGAGTTGCAGGCAGAGGGAGCGGATGAAAATATCCCGGTTCAGGGCGAGCAGCCGCAGCAGGGCCGGCCACTGGCGCCAGCGCTGCCAGGCGTTGTGCCACACCCCGGGATCAAGTCGGCGCAGATGCCGGCTCACCAGCCAGAACCCCACCCCGAGCGTGCTGTAATCCGCCAGCAGGGAAGCTGCGGCCACCCCTTTCACCTGCCAGCCCAATCCCAGCACGAACCAGGCATCCAGCACCATGTTGACGAGATTGCCCAGGATCAGCAGCAGCATGGGACTGCGTGCATCCTGCATGCCCAGCAACCACCCCATGATGACCAGATTGCACAAGGCCGCCGGGGCGCTCCAGACCCGCACCGACACATATTGACCGGCATAGGTCTGTACCTCGGAAGAGCCGCCGCCGAGGGCGATGATGGCAGGCAGGAACGGCAACAACAGGAGCAACAGCACCATGCCCAGTCCGATCGCCAAGCCCAGGGCCCGCGCCAGGGTGTCGAGCTGCCCTTCGGCATGGGCTGCACCCTGAGCCTGGGCAGTCAGCCCTGTGGTGGACATGCGCAGGAAGCCAAGCAGCCAGAACAGCAGATTGATGAAGGTCGCACCGACCGACACGCCCCCCAGAAACCAGGCCTGGCCAAGATGACCGATCACCCAGGTGTCCACCAACCCCAGCAAGGGCGTGGTGACGTTGGAGAACACCATGGGCAGGGCCAGGGCGAAGACGGCTCTGTGGCGGCGAGGATCCTTCAGCCAGGCGGGAATCAGCATGGTGCGCGCCGGGATCACTCGCCAGCCAGCCGCACAATGCGCGCGAAGTCGGCCACCATGGCCTGCATGTCCACGTGGGGCACCTCACCCGGTGCCACTTTGGGTCGGAAGGTGGCCACCAGCTTCCCCTCGGGGTTGATCAGCACGATGGAGGCGGAGTGGTCGATCAGGTAGTCCTTGCGATCCCCTTCCACGATGGAATAGACCAGCCCCAGATTGCGGACCAGAGGAAAGAGGGCACTGTGAGGTGCTGTCGCCGCCTTGAACTCGGGCTCGAAGAAGGCGGTATAGCTTTTCAGGCGGGCGCTGTCATCCCGCTGGGGATCCGCCGAGATGAATACCACCTGGCTAGTGGGGGCTATCTTCTTCAACGCCGGATAGACGCTGCGCAGATCCGCCAGCGTGGTCGGACAGACATCCGGGCAGTAGGTGTAGCCGATGAACAGAAAGCTCCAGTGTCCCGTCAGGTTGGCAGGGGTAAAGGGCTGTGCATCCGCATCCGTGAGGGTAAACGGGTTGATGTCTCGCCCCGCCGGGTAGTAATCGGCCTGTTCCGGCACCGCGGGCTGACTCCAGTAATAAGCCGCCGCAATGGCGCCGATGAACAGCAAAAGCAGCAGGTAAAAGCGTGGTTTAACCATATAAAACAAAGCCTTGCTTATGTTAGAAGCCCTAGGGGCAAAACCGGTAGGGGTCATTGTAACCCGCCCGCCCCCGCCGCTGGCTAGTCTTGCATCCCGGCGGGAAAGCGTCTGTGCCATGGATAAGCCGCATCGGCGCCAAAACAAGAGCCCCGCTCTGGCGGGGCTCTTGTCTGTACAGGAAGAGGGATCAGGGCCGCAGCCTGTGCTGCGGCTGGGCACGTCTCAGGGGGACGCGCAGCGGGATGACGGGGGCAGTCCAGGGCTCATCCGGCAATCCGATGTCGTGATGACGGCGAAACAGACGAACCAGGCGGACAATCTTGTCTTTGGGGCACCCAAGCCAGATGGTCCAACCATCTCCCTTGTGATAGACCCAGAGCGCATAGAACCATGTCATCCGACTGCCCTTGATGAATCGGGTGATGGAAGATGCGGGCGCTGCGGCCGGCACCGGATCCCACGGCGAGCTTGAAGCCATACCTGTCCTCCTTGCTCAACAGGTCACGCTGACGGGTCTCTTTGTCCCCAACGACGAACCAACCACGGCAGCGTACTGACTGTACGAGTCCCCAGTCTGAGGCGACTCTCCCTTCTGCGCACCGACTCGGCGATCATGCATCCCTGCCATGGCGTACTACCCGGTGCGACTCCCCCTTCCCTGATCACCGACCATGACAGGGGCCTTATCAAAGGATATATCCGAAATGCATGTCGTGCGGCGAGACTGTGCGCACAGGAAGGAGAAGCGAAAAGGTGGGGAGGGAGATGCCATCGGCAGATGAAAATGAAGAGGCCTCCCGCAGGAGGCCTCTTCATCGCATCGGATGTTTACATCCAGTCGGCGTTGCGGATTACGCCGACCGCCAGGCCCTCTATGGTAAGGTGCTGACTGGCGAGATCCACCTCGATGGGGGAGAGCTCTTCGTTTTCCGGCAGCAGCCACACCTGGCTGCCCTTGCGCTGGAAGCGCTTGACGGTGACATCCTCGTCGAGCCGTGCTACCACGACCTGGCCGTTGCGTACCTCCTGGGTCTTGTGTACCGCCAGCAGGTCCCCGTCCATGATGCCGATGTTCTTCATGCTCATGCCCTGCACCCGCAGCAGGAAGTCTGCCCGCGGGTGGAACAGGGCGGGATCTACCTGGTAGTGGCTCTCGATATGTTCCTGGGCCAGGATGGGTTCCCCGGCCGCCACCTTGCCAATCAGTGGTAGGCCGTTTTCTTCAGGCTGCACGTCCTCTTCTTCGAGTAGCAGACGAATGCCGCGGGACGTGCCCGGCATGATCTCGATGACCCCTTTTTTGGCCAGGGCCTTAAGATGTTCTTCGGCCGCGTTGGCCGACTTGAAGCCAAGCTTCTGGGCAATCTCGGCGCGAGTCGGCGGCATGCCGGTCTCGTTCATGTTCGCCTTGATGAGCTCGAGTACTTCAGCCTGGCGAGGGGTAAGGGGTTTCATAGCATGGGCACCTGTCTTTTTATACAGCACACTGGCAGTATATACAGTGCTGGGGCCAAGGCAAGGCGCAACTGGCATTTGTCGCGACCCGACGCACATTTGTCCCTCCCCCCGCTCTGAAGTGCCGACTCATCGTACCTCTCGGCGACAAGCAGTCGGTGATTTGCTATGCTCACGCCGCATTTTTTTGGAGAGCAGACGCACATGTCCCTTGGACAGAAGATATCCAGAGCCATCCTGCAATGGCCGGTCAGCGGCTTGGTCAATCACAAGAGCCTGCCGGAAAACCCCATCACCGAGCTCAAGCTGGATCCGGCCAGACCCATCGTCTATGCCCTGAAGACCAGCTCGATCACCGACCTGATGACCCTGCAACAGTGCTGCGAGGATCTCGGCCTGCCCGGCCCCTTCACGCCGCTGGAGCTGAACGGTCAACTGCTGCCACGCTACGTCTGTCTGGATCGTCCGCCTCCCCTGTTCGGCACGCGCAACAAGCCGCTCCCCTTCCTGCAGGAGTTCCACCAGCTGCTGGACCTGCACAAGCAGGATCCGGCGCTGGACATCCAGGTAGTACCCGTCACCCTGTTCTGGGGCCGCGCCCCGGGCCGGGAAGGCGAGGAGGCATCCGGCTGGAACATCATCAGCAGCCTGGCGCCAAACCGCCTGAAGAAGGCGCTGATCGTGATCCTGAAAGGGCGCGAGAACCTGGTGCGCTTCTCCCCGCCCCTCTCCCTGCGCTACATGGCGGACAAGCACGGCACCGACGAGGCCATCGCCCACAAGCTGGCGCGGGTGGCCCGCACCCACTTCAGCCGCCAACAGCTGGCCGCCACCGGACCCAAGTTGCCGAACCGCAACCTGCTGTTCAAGCAACTGCTGGATTCGAGCGTGATCCAGCAGGCCATCGAGGAGGAGGCCAGACGGGAAGGGATCAGCCTGGAGAAGGCGCAAAAGCGTGCCCACGGCTACATGGACGAGATCGCCTCCAATTTTTCCTATCGGTTGATCCGCCTCGGCGAAAGCTTCCTCGGCTGGCTGTGGAACAAGCTCTATCGCGGCCTCTCGGTCAACGGAGCAGAGCAGGTGCGTCAGCTGGCCCAGGAAGGGCATGAGATCGTCTACGTCCCCTGCCATCGCAGCCACATGGATTACCTGCTGCTCTCCTACGTCATCTACCACCAGGGCATGGTGCCACCCCACATCGCGGCGGGCATCAACCTCAACTTCTGGCCGGCGGGCCCCATCTTCCGCCACGGCGGCGCCTTCTTCATCCGCCGCACCTTCAAGGGCAATCCGCTCTACAGCACGGTATTCCGGGAGTACCTCAACCTGCTGTTTGCCAAGGGCTACTCGGTGGAGTTCTTCACCGAGGGCGGGCGTTCGCGTACCGGTCGCCTGCTGCCCCCCAAGACCGGCATGCTGGCCATGACCCTGCAGGCCATGATGCGCGGGCTGGACAGGCCGGTCACCCTGGTCCCCGTCTACCTCGGCTACGAGCACGTGATGGAGGTGAATACCTACCACAACGAACTCAAGGGGAGCCGCAAGGAGAAGGAAAGCTTCCTGCAGGTGCTCGGCATCCTGCGCAAGCTGCGCAACTATGGCCGTGGCTTCGTCAATTTCGGCGAACCACTGACCCTCAACAGCTACCTCGGCGAACATGTGCCCACCTGGAAGGAGAGCATCGGCCGGGAGGAGCGCCCCGAGTGGATGGCCTCCACCGTCAACCAGCTGGCCGAGCTGCTGATGACCCGCATCAACGATGCCGCCGCCGTCAACGGCTTGACCCTGAGTGCCCTGGCCCTGCTGGCCGCCGAGCGCCACGCCCTGACCCGGGACGAACTCCAGGCCCAGCTCAACACCTATCTGGACCTGCTCAAGCAAGTGCCCTACAGCCCGCACAGCACCATGCCGGACGAGGACGCCAGGACCCTGCTGGAGCAGGCGATGGAGCTCAACAAGTTCGAGGTGAGCGAGGACAAGCTGGGCCAGATCATCAGCCTGGACCGCTATCAGGCGATCCTGCTCACCTACTACCGCAACAACATACTGCACCTGTTCGCCATGCCCTCCCTGGTGGCGGCCCTGATCGAGCGGTGCGAGGGGATCTCCCGCAGCGAGATCGTCGCCCGCTGTGTCGACATCTACCCCCTGCTCAAGACCGAACTCTTCCTGCGCTATGAAGAGGACGAGCTGCCGGAACTGATCGATGCCCTGCTGGCCGAGCTGTTACGCCAGCAACTGGTCGAGGCACGCGACGGCGGCTACTGGGTCAACCCCGGCAACCAGATGCGCCTGCTGCTCTTGGCCGAAAGCATTCAGGAGACCCTGCAACGCTACGCCATCGTGCTGACCCGCATGCTGGCCCAACCCCACATCGAGGCGGAGCAACTGGAAGCGGACGGCCTGATGATGGCGGAGCGCCTCGGCACCCTGCACGGCATCAACGCCCCCGAGTTCTTCGACCAGAAGCTGTTCAGCACCCTGATCCACACCCTGCGCAGCGAAGGCTATCTGGATCCGGGCTGCAAACCGGATCTCGGCCGCTTCCAGGCATTGGCCGACAACATAGTGCCGCTGCTTAGCAACAAGATCCGCCGCACCATCCAGGCGGGCAACCGGCTCTGAGGCGTCGACACCCAACAAAAAGGCCGCATCATGCGGCCTTTTTTCATCCAGGAAGGGGGGCGGGTTAGAGGTAGTGAACCATCACCCCGAGCAGCACCAGCGCCCCCACGTAGTTGTTGTTGAGGAAGGCCTGGAAGCAGGCTTCCCGCTGCCGCTCCCGGATCAGTCGCTGCTGGTAGACGAACAGCGCCGCCGCCCCCAGCAGTCCCCAGTAATAACCGGATCCCAACCCCATCAGCTGCCCGACCCCCAGCAGGATCAGCAGGGTCGCCAGTTGCAGCGCGCCGATGATCCGCTTGTCGTGACGGCCGAACAGGATGGCGCTCGATTTCAGGCCGAGCTTGAGGTCGTCATCCCTGTCCACCATGGCGTACTCGGTGTCATAGGCGATGGTCCACAGCAGGTTGGCAAGAAACAACAGCCAGGCTTCCGGCGGCAGGGCATTGGCCTGAGCCGCATAGGCCATGGGAATGGACCAGGAGAAGGCCATGCCAAGCACCAGCTGGGGGATGGGGATGAAGCGCTTCATGAAGGGGTAGCAGACCGCCAGCAGCAGACCGGCAAAGGACAGGCTGATGGTGAGCGGGTTCAACGTCAGCACCAGGGCGAACGAGAGAAGCGCCAGCACGGCGAACAGCACCAGCACTTCCCGCTCGGCGACCCGCCCCATGGGCAGCGGTCGCCCGGCGGTGCGTTTCACATGACCGTCGAAGTTGCGATCCGCATAGTCATTGATGACACAGCCGGCGGAGCGCATCAGAAAAACGCCCACCACGAACACGGTCAGGATCCAGGGGTCAGGCAGGCCACCAGCCGCCAGACAGAGCGCCCACAGGGTCGGCCACAGCAGCAGCAGGGTACCGATGGGCTTGTCGATGCGGGCCAACTGCGCATAGGCCAGTCCCCGCTCCTTGGTTAACAGCTTCACTCCAGCTCCTTATCCGATGGCAACGAATGAGACGATAGCGAGGGCAGGAAAAGTTCATGGACCAGCAGTGGCCATTGCCCCAGAAACAGGCGGGAACGACGCCCCCATACGGTGGCGGCCGGACACCAGGGATTGCTCGCTATCTCGAAACAGGCCAGTTGCAGGTGATCCCGCCGCGCCGGTGCCCCACCGAAAATGCGCTCTCCCAGCGGCTGCTCTCCCAGATCCTGCAAACCGCCCCCCTGCAAGGCCGCTTCGGCAAACAGGGTCCAACCCAGGATGGCAGGCCCGCCATCACCGTGCAGGATCACCTCGCGGCACATGCCCACGGGGGCCGGCACCGCTACCAGCGCCTGCTCGTCCACCGTCAGCGACACGGCGCGATTGCCGAGCAGTTGCACCGAGAGGTGATGATTGTAACGACGCAGGCGCCGGGTCATGGAATCGGCCTCCAGCAACCAGGGACGCAGCGCCTCGGGCGGTTCGCACTCTGCAGGCGCCCGCCACGGGACGAGCTGGACGAGGGGAACAGTCAACTCGGACTTCACAGCTTCACCATCCGGAGATTTCCGTTGTCAGGTTAAAAACCGGTTTATTATCCGTAAATCAATGGCGAATTGTAAGAACATCCGTGCTTGACGGCCCCGATGGCAGCATCAAAAATGGGGCATCCGTCGCTGCCGAGCCATCCAGATGAAGATCTTCAGAATTCTGCTGCTGTCCCTGGGGTGTACCCTCTTGAATACACAGGCCTTCGCCAATGAGGAAGAGACCACCGATCCCGCCTCCTCCGCCGTCCAGCCAGGATTCGCCTATCACGCTCTGGATCCGGATATCATCACCAACTACCTTGGCGACGGTAAAACCCTCGGCTATGTACGGGTGACGGTAGAGCTGATGGCCACGGACGCTGCCGACCTCAAGTTGCTGGAGCAGCACGACCCCCTGATCCGCGACGCCATCATCCGGCTGATTGGCAGCAAGACGGGCGCACAGATCAAGTCCCTGGTGAACCGGGAAGAGCTGCGCAAGGAGTGTGAGGCCAAGGTCAACGAGCTGCTGGTCAAGGAGACGGGCAAGAAGGCTGTCCGCGAGCTCATCTTCACCAAATACCTGTACCAGTAACCACACCGGGAGGGGTCCTACCCCTCTCACCCGTTGCATTCACTGTCGAGGACGTCATGGGTCACAAGACGCTGTGTGAGTGGCGCCGTCACGAGATCCCCGCCGATCTCAAGACGCTGCGCAAGATTGTGCGCAAACCCAAATTCGTGTGTGGCAAGTGTGCCCGCAGCGCCAATGACAAGGATTACCTGTGCCAGCCGCTGCGGCTGAAGCATAAAGAAGGGTAGGTACCTCTTCTCACGAAGAGGTTCACGCAATATTTCAGAAGAGAGAGGAAGGCTGATTTATTGATCAGTCCAGCCATGGCGACCCTGTTCAAACAGGCGACGGGCCTGCACGTCGTTGGGACAGACGCCGCGATACTCCTCTCCCGACCGTCCTGCCAGATAGAGATGCTCGGGTCGGCAATACCAGGCCAGCCCCTTCTGGCGACCCAGCTCCCAAAGGGCAACGTCCACTTTTTCCCCGCACTGGGTCTGGTGAAATGCCACCCGATCGCCAGCAAAACCGAGCTTGCCGTCCGCCTCTCCCACGTCGCTCCACACCTTCTCGCAAGGGTCGTCGGAGTTGGAAACACAGCCCCCGAGCAGGGCGGCACAAAACATGATGACGAGTGAGCGCATATTCATCCTTGGCGTCGTTGGAATCGTTGTTGAGCCGCTGCCTGCCTCGTACAGCGTCATTTGAGCAGTTCATTCTAACCAGCCCGCCCCGTTCTCACCAAGGGCTGCCCCCCTCGCCACACAAAAAATCGGGCGGGCACCAGGCCCGCCCTCAGGCGTTACAGGGAGTCACTGATCGTCGAGAGGGTCATAGTCCTGCCAGCTCTCGTCATCTAGCTCCTCCAGCTCGTCTTCCCAAGATTCCGGCTCCCAGTCATCATCGAGATCGAAATCAGGCGTCTGCGTACCCATGCTCATTCTCCTTGGATAGTGCACCGGCCTACAAAGTCTATCCAGAATAATGGTGCTCGCCAGTGGTTCCGCTCAGAGCTTGACCAGGGTGCAGACAGCCACCTGGAGTCATGGCTCCGGTGGCATCCACGCTCTGCTCCAACCCGGTGACAGACCGGGCGAACACGTCGGCTGGCAGTTCCCGCGCAGGGCGACGGTGCACCAAGCGGGTCTTCGGTCACAACGCCTTGAACATGCTTCCCTCGCCCTGTCGTGGCATCGCTCGTCAGGTGCTCTGGCGCTTTTGCAATTGAAAATCCAGGGCGAGGCTCATGCCGGCCACCTCCTCGCCCGCCAGCTGGCGCAGGATCAGCTCCGCCGCCTCCCTGCCCATCTGGTGATAGGGGATCCTGACCGAAGTCAGCGCAGGATGACAGGCGCGTGCCACATCCAGATCGTCGAAACCGGCGATGGCGAGCTTGCCCGGCACGCTCAGATGGCGGCGCTGGCATTCGAACAGCACCCCGGCCGCCAGCTCGTCGTTGACGCAGATCAGCGCATCCAGTTCGGGCCAGCGCAGCAGAAACTCCCCCAGCATGGCCGCCCCCGTGCTAAAACTCGGCAGCTCAGAGGTATTGATGATGGCGTCCGGGGAGAGGTAGTTGTCCAGCAGCGCCTTCTGCCAGCCCTGCATGCGCTGCTGCAGCATCCACTGCTCCTGGCGGGCACAGAGAAAGCCGATGTTGCGGTAGCCGCGCTCGATGAGGTGGCGGGTCAGCTGATAACCGGCATCGAAGTTGGAGACCCCGACGTTCATGTCGATGGGATGGCGCGCCATGGCTCCCACCTCCACCACCGGCAAGCGGGCCGCCTGCAGGCGCTGCCGGATGACCTCCCCGGGATCCCCCCCAAACAACACCACAGCGGCCGGATTGTGCTGCAGGAAATTGCTGAGCAGGCTGGCCTCCTGCTGCTTCAGGTGCTGGGCATCCCCCAGCATGATCTGGTAGCCCTCGGCGAGCAGGGTCTGCTGCAGCCCGGCAATCATGTCACCGCAGGCGCGCTCCGCCAGGCTGGGGACGATGACCACTATGGTCTGGGAAGTGGCGGAAGCCAGCGCCCCCGCCGCCCGATTGGGGATATAGCCGAGTTCATCCACCGCCGCCTCGATGCGCTCTCGCATCTTGTCTGACACCAGCTCGGGGGTGCGCAGGGCGCGCGACACCGTCATGGCTCCCACGCCAGCCAACTGGGCCACGTCGTTGAGGGTCACCCGACCCGTGCTGCGGCGTTTTTTCGCTTCTGACATCCTTTCCCTTCCTCGGCATACGGGCATTCACTTTAAGGCAAAAGCGGGGCACTGACTATTTGCTCAAACCGGATTTTACCTTCTTTGAGGCCGATAAGGGGCAGGATGAATCCCTCCTGTGAGAGAAATGATAGCGCTATCACAGATCAATGTTAGCGCTATCTGGTAGCGCTAACTTTCGGGATCAAGCTCACAGTTATCAAGGGGCAAGATCGCTAGATTGGCGCCATCCTATCCAGCCCGGACACTGCCATGCTGACCCAATTGCTGACCGAGGAGGTCATTTCCATCGAAGCGGGCGCCCGCGACTGGCGCCACGCCATCGAGCTGGCCACCGCCCCCCTGCTTGCCAACGGCACCATAGAGCCCTCCTATGTGGCGGCGCTCTATCGCTCCCACGAGGAGCTCGGCCCCTACTACGTGCTGGGCCCGGGCCTGGCCATGCCCCACGCCCGCCCGGAAGACGGCGTCAACCGGTTGGGACTGGCGCTGACCGTACTGAAAGAGGGGGTCAACTTCGGCTCCGAGGGCAACGACCCGGTGCGGCTGCTGGTCACCCTGGCCGCCAGCGACAGCAACTCCCACGTGGAGACCATCGCCCAGCTGGCCGAGCTGTTCATGAATGAAGAAGACGTGGCGGCCATCATGGCGGCCACCAGCAAAGACGACATCCTGCGCATCCTGGCGCGCTACTGATCTGCGCCACGGCGCACCTGACAGAGGAAGAGAGCATGAAAATTCTGGTTGTATGCGGACACGGCCTGGGCACCAGCCTCATGATGGAGATGAGCATCAAGAGCATTCTCAAGGAGCTGGCCGTGACGGCCGAGGTGGATCACCGGGATCTCGCCTCCGCCGGCAGTGAGAGCGCCGAGATCTTTGTCGCCACCCGCGACATCGCCGAACAGCTGGTCAGCATGGGTGTCAACGGTCGGCTGGTATCGCTGGACAACATGGTCGACAAGGCCGCCATGAAAGAAAAACTCGCCATCGCCCTGCGCGAGCTGGGCGCACTCTAACCCCTTTGTGACTGTCTGGGCGGCTGGTGAGCCGCCGCTTCCATCTGCTTGGAGCTGACCATGGAATTTTTCAATTTTCTGATGTTTGACGTGCTGTCGGAGCCGGCCGTGCTGGTTGGCCTCATCGCCCTCATCGGCCTGATCGCCCAGAAGAAACCGGTGACCGAGTGCATCAAGGGCACGGTCAAGACCATCATGGGCTTCGTCATCCTGGGGGCTGGCGCCACCCTGGTGGTGAACTCGCTGGGCGACTTCGCCACCATCTTCCAGCACGCCTTCGGCATCAAGGGGGTCGTCCCCAACAACGAGGCGATCGTCTCCATCGCCCAGCAGTCATTCGGCAAGGAGATGGCGATGATCATGTTCTTCGCCATGCTGGTGAACATCCTGATCGCCCGGCTCACCCCGTGGAAATTCATCTTCCTGACCGGTCACCACACCCTGTTCATGTCGATGATGGTAGCGGCCATCCTCTCCGCCGGCGGCATGAGCGGCATCCCGCTCATCGCGGTGGGCAGCCTGGTGGTCGGCGTCACCATGGTGCTGTTCCCGGCCCTCGCCCACCCCTACATGAAGCAGATCACCGGCTCCGATGACGTGGCGCTCGGCCACTTCTCCACCTGCTCCTATGTGCTGGCCGGCTGGATCGGCGCCAAGTTCGGCAACAAGGCCCACAGCAGCGAAGAGGTGCAGGTGCCCAAGAGCCTGCTGTTCCTGCGCGATACCCCGGTGGCCATCTCCTTCACCATGGGCATCATCTTCCTTATCACCTCCCTGTTTGCCGGTGCGGATTACGTATCGGAAGTCGCCAAGGGCAAGCACTGGTTCATGTTCTCCCTGATGCAGTCCATCACCTTCGCCGCCGGTGTCTACGTCATCCTGCAGGGGGTGCGGATGGTCATCGCCGAAATCGTGCCGGCCTTCAAGGGGATCTCCGACAAGCTGGTGCCCAACGCCAAGCCGGCGCTCGACTGCCCCATCGTCTTCCCCTACGCCCCCAATGCGGTGCTGATCGGCTTCCTGTCGAGCTTTGCCGCCGGTCTGGTAGGCATGGTGCTGCTCTACCTGCTGGGGCTCACCGTCATCATTCCGGGCGTGGTGCCGCACTTCTTCGTCGGCGCGGCGGCCGGGGTGTTCGGCAACGCCACCGGCGGTCGTCGCGGCGCTCTACTCGGTGCCTTCGCCAACGGCCTGCTGATCACCTTCCTGCCGGTGTTCCTGCTGCCGGTGCTGGGTGATCTCGGCTTTGCCAACACCACCTTCAGCGATGCCGACTTCGGCGTGGTGGGGATCCTGCTCGGCCTCATCGTACGCTGATCACTCTTCCCCATCGGGGGATGGCCAGCGGTGCCATGCCCCGCTCATCTTCCCGCACAGCCAGCCGGGCCCCACCAGCCCGAACAACGTCGAAAATATGTGCAAACACAGTGCGTTGGATCGGATTTTCACCCCATAGCGGCAGCATCTGACAGGGGAGTGCGATATGCTGATGCGCTGACGTTCAACCCGACCTCGCTCGAGGCCCTTTCCATGAAATACCTGGTAGTACAAACCAAACAGATAGGAGATGTGCTGATCTCCACCGCACTGTGCAACAACCTCAAGCAGCACGACCCTGCCGGGGAAGTTCACTATCTGGTCATGGATTACTGCGCGGGCATGGCAGAGGGAAACCCCAACATCGATCGGTTGATCGTCATCGAGAAGGCGCGCCGCAACGAGTGGCGCTATATGAAGGATTTGCTGCTGGGCATTCGCCGCGAGCGCTACGATGTGGTGATCAACAGCCAGGGCCAGATGATAGGCCTGCTCACCTGCCTCTTCTCCGGCGCCCGCCTGCGGATCGGCTTCGACTCTTTCCCATGGCGCCTGGGCCACAACCGCATCGTGCGCTTTCGCCATGACACCGAGCATCAGGGCAACAGCACCCTGGTGGACGACCGATTTTCACTGCTCAAGCCCCTCGGCCTCGCCAGGGAGGATCGCAACTACTATCTCTGGCTCAGCGACGGGGAGAGACAACGGGGGCGCGAGACCCTGCTGGCCGCTGGCGTCGACCCGACCCGGCCACTCATCGCCATGGGAGTGAACTCCCTCGGGCATTACAAGCGCTGGCCCATCGACTGCTTCGCCAAAGTCGCCCAGTGGCTCATCGAGGAGCACAATGCCCAGATCCTGGTCTATTGCGGACCGGGGGAAGAGGAGTACAACCGGGGGCTGAAGCCGCTGCTGCCAGAAGCGCTGCAGGCCAGCGTGTTTGACCATGTTCAGACCCGCTCGGTACGGGAACTGGTGGGGCTCTTCGCCCACTGCCACCTGTTCGTTGGCAACGACACAGGCCCACGGCACATGGCGCAGGCGCTGGATATCCCCCTGCTCACCATCGTCTCTCCCCTCGGACACTCCGCCATTGCCAATCCCGTCTCTCATCCCCGTTATCGCTTCGTCGACACGGGTCGTCAGGATCCGCAGCAGGAAGTGCGCGAGGTACAGATGCAGCTGGATCAGCTCTGGAGTCAAGTCACACCCGTCACCGGCAAGCAGGCAGATGGAGACATGGCTCCCCTGCCCACTGTCTAGCACGGTGATGCCATATCGCCGTCATTTGCGCAGGCGGAAGAACTCCTTCTGCCATTCATAGAGATACCCTGACCAGCCTTTGGCCTTGGCACGCAGGAACACAAGACCGGATGAGCGTTTCCAGCTGTGCTGGAACCAGTGGGTCATGTAGCGCTCTGCCGCCGGCTCGAAATGAATCGCCTCCCCCTGGTAGTTGTAGAAATAGTGCACGGGGGCGATCAGGGCGGTATCCCCTGATGATGCCAGCTTCTCCGAGACCAGGTGTGTCATGATCTCCGGCCCCATGTACATGGGAGAGGACATGATCTCCTGTTCATAGAAGCGCACCAGTTCGGACAGCATGGCCGAATCCTGTCTGGCGTAGATGACCGCGGTGCCGATCAGCCGATCGGATTCGTAGCCAACGCCAAAGGCCACGGACTCGAAGAGCGGGAAGGGATCCTGGTTGATGGTGACATCGGTATCCAGATACAGACCACCTTCCTGAGCGAGGATCTTGAGCCGCAGGTAATCGGTCACGAAGGCCAGCAGGCCTCGCCGGTAGCACTCCCGGGCAAAGGTGCACTCCTGTATCCAGCGTTTGACCTGCGGATCCGTGTCCAGCCAGAGCTTGTAGTCGTAACCCTGCTTGCGCCAGTCATCGATGCACACGTGCGCCAGAGGAGGCAAGCGGCTGCCGAGCCAGATGGCGTGAATGGTTCTGTTGGTCGCACTCATGCCTTGCCCCCCGCCTGTTTCATGTTCCACAGGGCCATCCTGACGAAGCGGTAGAAGCGATAGAGTTCACGGGTCAACTTGAATCCCAGCGGAACTTTCTTCAGCACGACCTGATTCTGGATGTCGCTGCCCATGTCCCGCGGACTGTAGATGGCATAGGGAATCAGGCCGGTACAGATGAGCCCGGTACGATAGGACTCACCGATGAAGTTGTCGACCGAACAGAGCCACCGCTGGCTGTGGGCCAGCAACCGGCGGGCCCCCTGGGGAGAGATGCTGTATCCCGTGGTCCAGCACGAGTTGTTGTGCCAGAACATGAGCTGCATGTTGTCCACTGTAGTCAGGGCCGTGGCGGTACCGATCTGGGGTTCCACCTTCACGTACTCGTACTGTTCGTGGATCTTCGGCAGGGTACCCACCACCTCTTCAAAATACTGGGTGGGCAGGAAATCGTCTTCCAGGATGAGGATGGGCTCGTCGAGCTCGACACACTTCTCCCACAGCAGATAGTGGCTGGCATAGCACCCCTTTTCCCCGGGCGTCAGCGGTCTGCTGCGAAACCGGATCCTGTGCTGATCATCCGGCAGGGCCTGCAGCCGCTCGGGCAGCCCCTCAAAACCGTTCACTGCGCTGAAAAATTCGAAGGGGATGCCTCTGGCAGAGAGCACAGACTCGACACGACTGCGCCGCTCGACGGCCCTGTCCAGACTAATGACGTAAATTTTCATGACCTTCCTTTCCAAGCCTGTTCAGTTCCCAATGCAATGCGGTCGAGTAGATGGCGCCCATGAAGACGCTGAATACCCACTGCCCGGAACGCATGTAGAAGAATGATTCGAAGTTGTTGATGATGAGCCAATAGAGGATGAAGGAGATGGCCAGCATCTTGATGAAACGGGACGAAACCGGACAGCACAGCACCTGGCGGAGCACCGAGAAAAGTGTGCCATACAACACCAGGAAACCGGCTACCCCCCAGCACACCAGTGTTTCCATGTTGGAGTTGTGCAGGTGACGAAACTCCCGGGTAATGTAGTCAGGCAGCGTCTTGGAGAGGGTGATCACCAACGACTGGCTGCCATAGCCTGTCCCGAAGAAGGGGTGAGCGAGGAACCACTGGATGGCCTCCAGCCAGGTCTTCAATCTCACCCCGATGCTGAAGTCCCGTACCTCGTTCCAGTTACCCGTCAGGATGGCATTCACATCCCCCTGATGCACGAAGCCGGCCAGCAGCCGCTCCCGGATGAACGAAACCTGATAAAGCGCCAGCATGGTCATCAGCAAGATGGCGTAGATCAACACCACCTTGCGCCTTGGCCAATGCTCTCCTCCCCCCAACAAGGGGAGGATGGCCAGCGAAGCCGAGATCGCCAGCCAGGACTGACGGGACTGCAGAATGACGGAGAAGACCCCGAACAACAGGATGCCGAGCAGGATCCCGGCATTGCCCAGCGACAGCTTCCTGAATTTCGATGTAAGCAACAAGAGCACAAAAAACAGGAAGCAGGCACCCGCGATCAGGGAGCCGTGCTGGGCATTGCGGTAATTGAAATCTACCCTGGCCCCATCAAGACCTGTCTCGACGATGGAGAAGAAGGAGGAGTGATAGGCAAAGGTGAAAATGACACCGAGGCAGAAGGTCAGCAGGGTGATGACGATGCGGCGCGGGTCCCCCTTCAGCCAGTAGGCGAGACCAAGGAAGAAGAAGAGGTATGCCATCGACTTCACAGAAGGGTATTTGAGGGCATAGTCGGGCACGAACTGTCTGGATGCGACCCAGCTCAGGCTCTGTACCACCAAGGCCAGACAGAGCAGTTGAAAGATCCTGTTCCTTGTAAAGAAGGCCCTTTCCACATAGAAGGCCATCAGGGTGGCCAACACTATGATGGTCTGGCAGACGTCGGCGATCAGCTGAATCGAATCCTTGAACAGGGTGTAACCCAGAATATTCAGGAAGATGAAGTTGCCGAACGCCTGGCCGTGAAAGATGCGGAGAAAATCGTCACTCGTCGATGAGTCATGATCTGTCATACGGAGCAAGGTGTATTCCCTGTCAGGTTTTTCGGAAGACATAGTTGCCACGGATCTTGCGCCACAGGCCGAACATGTCGGTGCGGGGGAAGATGGCGATCCGGCGGATCTGGAACGGATCCCGGTGCATGGCTCTGGGGCCGCTGTTGGTGGCCACAGCATAGCGATAACCGGCGGCAACGGCCTGGGATTTTGCACTGTCGTTCAGATCCCCGTAAGGATAGGCAAACGAGATCAGGGGATGGCCGAGCAACTGCTCCAGCCAGGCCTTGTTGGCCTGGATCTGGTGGGCCTGCTCCTCTGGGGGGAGCGTACTCAGGCGGGGGTGAGTCAGGGTATGGCCCCCGATCTCCACATGACCGGAGGCCACCAGCGCCTTGATCTCCTCCGGGGTCATCAGGGTCACCGGGGTATCGGGGTGGGTCGGGTGCTCCACATCCCAGCGATTGTGATCCTCACCGGTCACCACATAGACCACCGCCTTGTAGCCATACTTTTCCAGCAGCGGCAGCATGCGGGTGAGGTTGTCCCGATAGCCGTCGTCCACGGTGATCATCAGGTACTTCTTGCCGTATTGCAGCCGGTGGATGAACCCGTTCTCCGCCAGGTCGGCAAATGTCAGCGTCTCGTAGCCCAGCCACTTCATCAGCTTGAGGTGCTTCTCGAACATGGCGACCGGGAGCCAGGTGCCATGCACTCCCTTCTCGCTCTCGTGCTCGATGAAGCGGTGATACATGATGACCGGCATCTCCCGGCGCAGGGTCTCGACCACGGCATCCTGATAGACGGATTCCAGCCCGGTCACGACGCCTTGCAAATCATACTCTTGCAGGATCCGTTGACGCACTGGGTCTGGCACCACCTTGGAGGCTAGCGCCGAAGGGATCTGCGCCTTCAGACCGGCAAAGTCGATGGCCAGATCCCTGGGGCCGATGTCGCCGAAGTTGCTGGCGAGGGCCTCGTCCAGATTCTGCTCCGTCACCAGACCGATGGCCCTGGCTTCGCCGATGGCAAACGCCGGACGACCGCACAGCAGCGCCTCCATCGCCACCCGACCGGCACCGATCACCAGATCGCAGCCCGCCATCAGGGCGGGCACATCGTCCACATAACCAACGAAGTCGACCTTGTCCTGAAAACGGGCAAAACGCGCCGGCACCTGGGTGCCGCTGACGATGCGCACCCGGCAGGCTTCCAGATCCAGTACCTCGTCCAGCAACCGGTAGCAGAGCTCCCCCTTGGGACCGCTCAGCCGACCAATGATGGCGATCACCGGCTTGTCGTTGTCCGGTATCGGCACGGGCTGGAACTTGTCGGTCTCGATGCCGTTGCGCAGCACCTGCACCATGGCCGGGTCCACCCCCAGGTTGTCGATGATCTGGCTGGCGATATCCTCGCACACCGCCACCGCCCGATAGCCCAGCGCATGGAATGCCTTGCGGGAGGCGTGTACCGGCTGGCGCCCGTGCACCGTGGTGATCATGGGGGTGCCGGTCAGCTTGCAGGCGACGTAGCTGCTCCAGCCCGAGGCGCGCGAATGGGCGTGCACAAGCTGGATCCTGTGCTTGCGGATCAGATAGATGAGATAGAAGACGTGCCAGAAGCGGCGCAGGATGCTGCGCTTGTTGAAGCGCAACCGAAAGACCGGCCCCAGAGTCGGTTTGGTCAGGGTGTCAGAGACGTAGAAAACCTGGTGGCCACGGCGGGTCAGCTCGTTGCCGACCGTGGTGGCATAGACTTCCGCGCCCGTCACTTCGAGCTGGGAGAGAGCCATCAATATGTTCATGCAAGCGCATCCGATCGACGGGTGGCCAGAGCCACCCGCCAGAGGGGGATCAAGCCCGGTTCAACCAGGCCATGTAATCGGCCACGCCTTCGGCCACAGTCTTGAACTCGCCGTCATAGCCGACGCCGCGCAACTTGGTGAGATCCGCCTGGGTGAAGCTCTGGTAGCGACCCTTGAGGTGATCCGGGAAGGGAATGTACTCGATGGCGCCTTTCTGGTGATGCCTGATCACGGCTTCCGCCACGTTCTGGAACGGTTCAGCCCGGCCGGTGCCGCAGTTGAAGATGCCGGAGTGCTGCGGATTCTGCCAGAACCAGAGGTTCACCTTGCAGACGTCGTCCACGTAGATGAAGTCGCGCATCTGGCCGCCATCCGGGAAGCCGTCACAGCCCTCGAACAGCTTGGGATTGTCACCCTGCTTCACCTGGGTATTGAGGTGGAAGGCCACGGACGCCATGGAGCCCTTGTGCTGCTCGCGCGGACCATAGACGTTGAAGTAC
Organism: Aeromonas sp. s4; assembly: GCF_040907855.1. Lineage (NCBI taxonomy): Bacteria > Pseudomonadati > Pseudomonadota > Gammaproteobacteria > Aeromonadales > Aeromonadaceae > Aeromonas > Aeromonas sp. s4. Next base: position 29,927 of record NZ_JBFOCP010000028.1, read on the forward strand.
TTGAGACCCACCACCTGGGAGTTGATCTCCGGCATCCAGCGACGCACGTACTGATCGAACAGCTGCTTGGAGTAGCCGTAGACGTTGAGGGGCTGCTCGAACCTGGGATCTTCGATGAAGTTGTCGTTGCGCCCGCCATAGGTCGCGGCGGAAGAGGCGTAGATGAAGGGGATTTCCCGTTCGATGCAGTAGTGGAACAGATCCTTGGAGTACTCGTAGTTGACCTCCATGATGAACTTGCCGTTCCACTCGGTGGTCGCGGAGCAGGCGCCTTCGTGGAAGATCACCTCGATGCCGTCATCCCACTCCTCGAATTCGTCACCGGAGACGATCCGCGCCTGGAACTCGTCCTTGTCCATGTAGTCGGCGATGGTGAGGTCGACCAGGTTGACGAACTTGGTGCCGTCGGTCAGGTCATCAATGACCACGATATCGGTCCGTCCTTGAGCGTTCAGCTGCTTGACCAGATTGCTGCCGATAAAGCCAGCACCGCCAGTTACTACGATCATGGAGTTTGCCTCGCGTACGTTGTGGCCCCGTGTGACTGCCTGTTAAAGCTGTGTATAGTGGGCCAATTTGAAATTGCCGAAAAGTTTATCACGGGCCGCAAGGGGATTCGACCTCGATGACTTTTCCCCTTCGGGCCCGGCAGAGGGACCAGCGATGAAGACCAGAGACAGGATCATCCACAGCGCCACCGAGCTGTTCAACGATCAGGGCGAGCGCAACATTACCACCAACCACATTGCCGCACACCTTGGCATCAGCCCGGGCAACCTTTACTACCACTTCAGAAACAAAGAAGACATCATCCACTCCATCTTCGATCAGTACGCCCGCCACCTGAGCGACAGCTTCACTCCGATCCGCAGCAGCGAGATCCGGCTGGAGGATCTGATGGGCTACCTGGATGCCATCTTCTATTTGATGTGGCAGTTCCGCTTCTTCTACGCGAACCTGCCGGACATCCTGAGTCGCGACGAGCTTCTGCAGCAGAAATACCTCAAGGCACAGGAGCAGCTCCGTGCCACCGTGGAGACGCTGCTCAGAAGCCTGCGCGAAGGCGGCATCATCGCCGTCAGCGATGAAGACCTGCCGGATCTCGGCCAGACCATCAAGATGGTCGTCACCTGCTGGATCCCGTTCCAGATTGCCCAGGCCCCGGCCACCCGCATCACCAAACCCCTGCTCTACCAGGGGGTCTTGCGGGTGCTGTTTTTGCTGCGCCCCTACGTGCAGCCACAGGTGGCCCCCCAGATACATCAACTGGAGCAACATTATCACCAACTGGCCCAACCAGCCGGGTGAGATCTGTTTCACAATTGTTGATTATCAGCATAAAAATTTGAATTTATACGCAGGGATTACAGTAAAATGTTGCCCATTCTAGGGTCTGTCGGCGTTTCGTCGCGACCGTGACGACGCCGAACCGTGCGGGTTGCACGGCCCGGGATCCTGATAACACAGTCGATACAGCAATGAGGACCGAGGATGTCTAACGGATTCTATCGTCACCTGACCGAACAGCTCGAACAGGTCAAGGCGGAAGGGCTATACAAGCAGGAGCGCATCATCACCTCGGCCCAGCAGGCCCAGATTGCGGTGGGCGGCGAGCAGGTACTGAACTTCTGTGCCAACAACTACCTGGGGTTGGCCAACCACCCCGACCTGATTGCCGCCGCCCATCAGGGGCTCGAGAGCCACGGCTTCGGCATGGCCTCCGTGCGCTTCATCTGCGGTACCCAGGACCAGCACAAGGAGCTGGAGCAGAAGCTGTCCGCCTTCCTCGGCACCGAAGACAGCATCCTCTACTCCTCCTGCTTCGACGCCAACGGCGGTCTGTTCGAGACCCTTTTCGGTGCCGAAGACGCCATCATCTCCGACGCCCTCAACCATGCCTCCATCATCGATGGGGTGCGGTTGTGCAAGGCCAGGCGCTATCGCTACGCCAACAACGACATGGCCGAACTGGAAGCCCAACTCAAGCAGGCCGATGCCGACGGCGCCCGCTTCAAGCTGATCGCCACCGACGGCGTCTTCTCCATGGATGGCGTCATCGCCGACCTCAAATCCATCTGCGATCTGGCCGACAAGTACGATGCGCTGGTGATGGTGGATGACTCCCACGCCGTCGGCTTCATCGGTGAGAACGGCCGCGGCACCCACGAATACTGCGAGGTGATGGAACGGGTCGACATCATCACCGGTACCCTGGGCAAGGCGCTGGGTGGCGCGTCCGGTGGCTACACATCCGGCAAGAAAGAGGTGATCGACTGGTTGCGTCAGCGCTCCCGTCCCTACCTCTTCTCCAACTCCCTGGCACCCTCCATCGTCTCGGCCACCATCAAGGTGATCGACATGCTGGCCGAGGGTCACGACCTGCGTGCCCGCCTCAAGGAGAACAGTGCCTACTTCCGCGAGCGCATGAGCGCCGCCGGCTTTACCCTGGCCGGTGCCGATCACGCCATCATTCCGGTCATGCTGGGGGATGCCAAACTGGCCGCCGAGATGGCGAGCCGCATGCTGGACGCCGGTATCTATGTGGTGGGCTTCTCCTTCCCCGTGGTACCCAAGGGTCAGGCGCGCATCCGGACCCAGATGTCCGCCGCCCATACCCGGGAGCAACTGGACAAGGCGATCGATGCCTTCATTCGCATCGGTCGCGAGCTCGGTGTGATTTGATCACATGGCTGGCTGATTAAAACGGGGGCCAAGGTTGGGCCCCATTTTATTACCCTCTGTACCCGGCATGGCGCCGTGAGGAATCTGTCATGAAAGCACTCTCCAAACTCAAATCCGAAGTCGGCATCTGGATGACTGATGTCCCGGCTCCCGAGCTCGGCCACAACGATCTGCTCATCAAGATCCGCAAGACCGCCATCTGCGGCACCGACATGCACATCTACAACTGGGACGAGTGGGCCCAGAAGACCATTCCCGTCCCCATGGTGGTGGGGCACGAGTATGTGGGAGAGGTGGTCGCCGTCGGCCAGGAAGTGCGCGGCTTCGCCATCGGCGATCGCGTCTCCGGCGAAGGCCACATCACCTGCGGCCACTGCCGCAACTGCCGTGCCGGTCGCACCCACCTGTGCCGCAACACCATTGGTGTGGGTGTGAACCGCCCGGGTTCCTTCGCCGAATACCTGGTGATCCCGGCCTTCAACGCCTTCAAGCTGCCGGACAACATCCCCGATGAGCTGGCCGCCATCTTCGATCCGTTCGGCAACGCCGTGCACACCGCCCTCTCCTTCGATCTGGTGGGTGAAGACGTGCTCATCACCGGCGCAGGCCCCATCGGCATCATGGCCGCTGCCGTCTGCCGTCACGTTGGCGCCCGTCACGTGGTGATCACCGACGTCAACGAATACCGGCTGGAACTGGCCCGCAAGATGGGCGCCACCCGTGCCGTCAACGTGGCCAAGGAGAAGCTCTCCGATGTCATGGAAGATCTCGGCATGACCGAAGGGTTCGATGTGGGGCTGGAGATGTCCGGGGTGCCCAGCGCCTTCCAGGACATGATCGACAAGATGAACCACGGCGGCAAAATCGCCATGCTCGGCATTCCGCCCTCCACCATGGCCATCGACTGGGGCAAGGTGATCTTCAAGGGACTCTTCATCAAGGGGATCTACGGCCGCGAAATGTTCGAAACCTGGTACAAGATGGCAAGCCTCATCCAGTCTGGCCTGGATCTCAGCCCCATCATCACCCACCATTTCCATATCGATGACTTCCAGCAGGGCTTCGAAGCCATGGGCTCGGGCAAGTCCGGCAAGGTGATCCTGAACTGGGATTGACGACGCGCGAGGGGCGCCTTGGCAATCAGCGCGCCCTCTTTTGTTCAGCCTCACTACACCCGGCGTATGCCGGGTTTTTTTATGTGGCATCACCCCTTCCCGCTCTGCCACTTTGTTTGCAGATTGCTTAACACTTCACACACAAGCGTTTAAATGGCTGTAACTATTCGGTTATAATCCCGTCGTTTTCTGGGGATAATAAGAGCCTGCTGGGAGTACATGAGCGTGTTGAAAAAACTGAGCTATTTGCTGGCTGCCGGGATGGCGGCTGCCACTCTGTCCGGCGCCGTCCTTGCCGCCGATGACATGTCGACAGAGGCCATCGCCGAGCGTATTGCCCCGGTTGGCCAGGTTTATACCGCCAAGGATCTGGAAGGTATTGCGACCGCCGCGGCCGCGCCTGCGGCAGCCTCCTCAGGCCCCCGTGACGGCGAGACCGTGTTCAAGGGTGCCTGCTTCGCCTGCCACGATACCGGTGCCGCCGGCGCCCCCAAGCGAGGTGACAAGGCCGCCTGGGAGCCACGCATCGCCCAGGGCTTCGACACCTTGCGCAAACACGCCATCGAAGGCTTCACCGGCAAGGCTGGCATGATGCCACCGCGGGGGACCTGCGCCACCTGCAGTGACGAAGAGATCGAGAACGCCATTCACTACATGATCGACAAGCTCTAAGTAATTGAAAGGGCTCCTCTTGCAGCCCTTTCAATCCCATCACTTCCGACTACGCTTGAAGGTAAGTTTTTTCGGGAGTGTTGCATGTCAGTTCAGCCCACCACACCGCCAGACTCGCACTCCTTGCTGGCGGTCGTCTCCTCCATCATGGATTTCCCCGCCCCCGGCATTGCCTCCCCCGAGGATTACGCCCGACTGGTCGGTCTGCTGGACACACTCTGCCCTCTGCAACATTTCGCCATGCTGGGGTTGGCCGACGGGGGGCTGAACTGGCGCTACACCTATCAGCTTCCCGACGTGTTCAAGCAACAATTGGGACGGGAAGAACCTCGCCTCACCGAACAGCTCACCCGGCTCGATGAAGGTCAGGGCTGGTGCGTGCAGCCTGTGGAGCATATCGACGTGCAGTGGTTGCTGGCACGCAGCACCCCGGATCAGGCACCCACCCTGAGGTTGCTGTTGGAGTGCCTGGCCAAACGCCTGCACGAAACCCAGACCGGTACCCAGCTGGCGGGGCAGGCTTCCCCTCTCATGCAGCGGGATCCCCAGTGGCAGGAGAAAATCGAGAAGATCGGCCGAGTCATGCGCCTGGCTCACAACCTGCCTCAGCATGCCCTATTTACCCAGTTGGAAGCTGTGTTGCGCCAGATGCTCTCGGTCAGCGACATGTTGCTGATCCGGCTGGAAAACCAGCGACTGGAGCGACTCTATCCACCACACCTGACATACGACGATGACATCATTCGGGCCATGTGCCACAGCACCAACAGCGTAGAGCGCCATGAAGAGGGACTTTACTGGTACAGCCTGCCCCTGCGCCAGCAGCAGCAATACTTTGCCCACCTCATCCTCAACATGACCCGGCCTCTGGAAACCGATGACAGGCTGTTCCTCGATTTCCTGCGCCATCAGCTGACCCTGTTGCTGGAGCTCAAAAGGGTGCGACAGCAACTCGATGAGCTCAACTCGGAGGAGTCCATCAACCAGCGACTCCAGCAGCTGCGCCAAACCAACTTGAGGTTGCAGAAACGGCTCAAGCATCATCAGGAGCTGGAGCGGCGGCTCCAGTTCAATGCCCTGCACGACCCGCTGACCCAGTTGCCAAACCGGGCGCTGCTGATGAATCACCTGCATCATGCCATGACCCGCTACCGCCGTTACCAGACAGCCGGCTTCACCCTGATCTTCGTCGATGTGGATCACTTCAAGCAGGTCAATGACGCCTTGGGCCACAGTGCCGGCGATCAGTTGCTGCAGGAGCTGGGCAACAGGCTGCAAGGCTGCATCCGGCAAAATGACATGGTGGCGAGGCTCGGAGGGGACGAATTCGTCATCTATCTGGACAACAGCCAGCGGGAAGAGGACATCAGCCCCGTGCTCAATCGCCTGATTGGCCGTATCGGCCATCCGTTCCGGCTCCAGGGCAACGAACTGACCATCACCGTCAGTCTGGGGGTCGCCAGCGTGACGGAGCAAACGGCCGATGTCAGTGAACTGCTGCACCAGGCAGACCTCGCCATGTACCAGGCCAAGCGCAACGGTCGCAGCCGCATCGTCATGTATTCGGAGGCCTGTACCGAACAGGCGGGGTCACCGGAAGAGCGGCTCTTCAGAGCCTTGCGGGAAGGGCGGATTGTGCCCTACTTCCAGCCGGTGATCAGGCTGTGTGACAGCCGCCTGGTCGGACTGGAGGTGATGGCGCGCTGGATAACGGAGGAAGGGGAGCTCAAGGATGCATTCGACTTCATTCCTCTGGCGGAACAGTGCGGCCTCATTCAGGATCTGGACCGCCAGATCCTCAAGCGCACCTGCCAGCAACTGAAGCTTTGGCAACCCGCCTCCGGGGTCGGTCGTTTCAGGATAGCCATCAACCTCTCCGGCAAGCACCTGGCCAGCCACGAGCAGATCATGCAACTGCTCACCATCATGGAGGAGGAGGGTGTCATCCCCGCATGTTTCATCTTTGAGTTCAACGAGCGCGAGCTCTCCCGGCAGAGTGCCGACTCCCTCACTGCCCTGCATGAACTGAGGGCGAAAGGGATCCAGGTCAGCCTGGATGACTTCGGCACCGGCTTCTCTTCCCTCAACGCCCTGTTTCACTTCCCGGTGGATTACATCAAGGTGGACGACAGCTTCACCCATCGCATGTTGAACTCACCCAAGGATCTGGCGCTGATCCGTGCCATGCGGGACATCTGCCAGGACCTCGACTTCACCCTGGTGGTCGAGGGGATCGAAAATCAGCAGCAGTTGCAAAAGCTCATCGAGCTTGGCTGCGCCCTCGGGCAGGGGCGCCACATCTCCCCCCCGCTGCCGGGAGCCGATATTCCCCCTCTGCTGGGTCAGGCCGCCCGAGAGGCCAAGCCTTCCGGCCTCAATCCTTCTTGAACAGGGCCCGCAGGTTGGCGACACCAACCTGCCCCTTCTGCTGGCGTTCCTCTGCCGTCACCTTCTTCTGGTTTTCCCACTCCAGGTCATCCTGGGGCAGCTCCAGCAGGAAGCGGCTCGGCTCCGGCCGCACCGACTCGCCAAACTGGCGACGCTCCTTGCAGAGGGTAAAGGTCAGCTCGGTCTGGGCCCGGGTGATCCCCACGTAGGCGAGGCGTCGCTCCTCGTCCACGTTGTCCTCGTCGATGCTGGTCTGGTGGGGCAGCAGCCCCTCCTCCATGCCCACCATGTAGACATAGGGAAACTCCAGCCCCTTGGAGGCGTGCAATGTCATCAGCTGCACCTGATCCGCCTCATCCTCCCCTTCGTTGCGCTCCATCATGTCCCGCAGGGTGAGGCGAGTCACCACCTGAGCAAGCGTCATCGACTCCTCCAGCTCGTCCCCCTCCAGCATCTCGCTGATCCAGCGATAAAGGGTGGAGACGTTTTGCATCCGCATCTCCGCCGCCTTCGGACTGGGGGAGGTCTCATAGAGCCACTCCTCGTAGTGGATCTCCTTGATCATGTCCCGCACCGCCTCCACCGGATTGCCGCGCAGCGCCTGATCGCCAAGCCTCACCAGCCAGTTGGTGAAGGCCTGCAGGGCGGATAAACCGCGTCCGGAGAGGTGTTGCTCCAGCCCCAGCTCGAAGCTGGCGGCAAACAGGCTCTTGCCGCGCTGGTTGGCGTACTGACCCAGTTTTTCGAGGGTGGTGGGGCCTATCTCGCGGCGCGGCAGGTTGACCACCCGCAGGAAGGCAGTGTCCTCGTCCGGGTTCACCAGCAGCTTGAGGTAGGCCATGATGTCCTTGATCTCGGTGCGGGAGAAAAACGAGGTGCCGCCGGAGATACGGTAGGGAATGCGGTTGGTCATCAGCGCCTTCTCGAAGATGCGCGACTGATGGTTGCCCCGATAGAGGATCGCGTAATCCTTGAACCGGGTGCGGTTCATGAACTTGTGGCCCATCAGCTCGGCGGCGATACGCTCCGCCTCGTGCTCCTCATTCTTGGCAAACAGCACCTTGAGCTTCACCCCCTCGTCCAGCTCGGAGAAGAGCGCCTTGTCGTAGACGTGGGGGTTGTTGGCGATCAGGATGTTGGCGCACTTGAGGATGCGCCGCTTGGAGCGGTAGTTCTGCTCCAGCTTGATGAGCCGCAGATTGGGGAAATCTTCGTTCAGCAGCACCAGGTTCTGCGGCTTCGCCCCGCGCCAGGAGTAGATGGACTGGTCGTCGTCCCCCACCACGGTGAAGCGGGCCCGCTCGCCGACGATCTGCTTCACCAGCTCGTACTGGCTGGTGTTGGTATCCTGGTATTCGTCGACCAGCAGATAGCGGATCTTGTTCTGCCAGCGCTCGCGCACCTCCTGATTGCTCTTGAGCAGCAGGGTCGGCATCACGATGAGGTCGTCGAAATCAAGCGCGTTGTAGGCCACCATCTGGCGGTGGTAACGCTCGTAGAGCTGGGCCATTAGTACCTCTTCCGGCCCGCGGGCGATGCGCATAGCGCGGGCAGGCAGGATGAGGTCGTTCTTCCAGTTGGAGATCTGGCTGATGAGGGCCGAGAGCTTGTCCTTGTCGTTGTCGAGCTCCGCCTCGGTCAGCTCCTTCAGCAGCGCCAGCTGATCGGTGTCATCAAACAGGGAGAAGTTCGCCTTGAGGTTCAGGCTCTTGTGCTCGCGGCGGATGATCTCAAGCCCCAGAGTGTGGAAGGTGGAGACCATCAGCCCCCGCGCCTCCTTGCGACCGAGGGTCTGGCCGACCCGCTCCTTCATCTCCCGCGCGGCCTTGTTGGTGAAGGTGACGGCGGCGATGTTGCGCGCGTTGTAGCCGCACTGCTGTACCAGATAGGCAATCTTGTTGGTGATGACGCGGGTCTTGCCCGATCCGGCACCCGCCAGCACCAGGCAAGGGCCGGAGACAAACTTGACCGCTTCGTTCTGATTGGGGTTGAGCTTCATGGGCCGGATCTCTTGGCTTATGATGAGGGGCGGCATTGTAACAGAGATCCCGCAGGCAGCCGAAACCGCAGGCAATATCCCGCCACTGCGCCTTGTGTTTGACCGCTATTTTCCGGATCATGGCCGACTTTTCCAGATGATATGAGGGGAGCATGAACCAGCAACAGCACGCCCGGCTGCGCAGCCAGTTTCCGGCCTTGGCACAAGAGGTCAACGGCCACCCTCTGGTCTATCTGGACAATGCCGCCACCACCCAGAAACCCCAGGTGGTGCTGGATGCCATCGCGCACTATTATCGGGCCGACAATGCCAACGTGCACCGCGCCGCCCATGCCCTGAGCGGCCGGGCCACCCGTGCCTTCGAGGCCGCCCGCGAGACGGTTGCCCGCTTTATCAATGCACCCCGCAGCCACGAGGTGATCTGGACCCGCGGCACCACGGAGGCTATCAATCTGGTGGCCCAGAGCTGGGGAATGAGCGAGCTGAGGGCGGGGGATGAAGTCGTGCTCAGCACCTTGGAGCACCACGCCAACATCGTCCCCTGGCAGCTGGTCGCCCAACGCACCGGTGCGGTGATCCGGGTCATCCCCCTCGATGAGCGGGGCGATCTCGATCTGGCCGCCTATCACGCCCTGCTGGGACCACGTACCCGACTGGTGAGTGTGGCCCACGTCTCCAATGCCCTTGGCACCGTCAACCCAGTCGAGCAGATAGTGGCGGCGGCCAAGGCGGTCGGCGCCCTGACCCTGATCGACGGCGCCCAGGCAGTGGCCCACTTCGAGGTGGATGTGCAGGCCATCGGCTGCGACTTCTACGCCTTCTCCGGTCACAAGCTCTATGGCCCGACCGGCATCGGCGTATTGTGGGGCCGCACCGAGCTATTGGAACGGATGCCGCCCTGGCAAGCGGGAGGCGAGATGATCGACAGGGTCAGCTTTGCCGGTACCACCTTCAACACCCTGCCCTTCAAATTCGAGGCAGGCACCCCCCATATTGCCGGCGCCATCGGCCTGGCTGCAGCCATCGGCTTTGTGATGGAGCAGGACAAGGATTCATTGGCCAGCCATGACGCGGCGCTGACCGACTATCTGGTTGCCGGACTGCAACAGGTGCCAGGGCTGCGTCTGGTCGGCGAACCCGGTCAGCGCGCCGGCGCGGTCTCCTTTCTGCTGGACGACATCCACCCGCAAGATGCCGCCACCCTGCTCGACATGCAGGGTATAGCCCTGCGGATCGGCCATCACTGCGCCATGCCGCTGATGGAATCGCTCGGTATCGGCGGCACGATGCGTGCCTCCCTGGCCTGCTACAACAATCGGGACGATGTCGACGCCCTGCTGGCCGCCCTGCACAAACTCCGTGACTTCTTCTAAGGCAGACAATCCAATGAGCAGCCTCGCAACCTATACCCGGATAGGCGTTGAGCCCGACGCAAATAGCATCCGTCAGCAGTTTGCGGCAGCAAACGGCTGGGAGAACCAGTACCGACTCATCATCCAGCTCGGCAAACTGCTGCCTGCACTGCCCGGCGAATGGCAGCAGGAGGAATTTCGCCTCAAGGGGTGTGAGAGCCAGGCCTGGTTGAAGGGGGAGAAAGGTGAGGATGGTAACTGGCACTTTGCTTGCGATTCCGATGCCCGCATCGTGCGGGGCCTTATCGTCATCGTACTGGCAGCGCTCAACCACCAACCTGCAGCGGCGATCCACTCCTTCGACATGGAGGGCTATTTCAGCGAACTGGGGCTGGAGAAACACTTGAGCCCGTCGCGGGGCAACGGGCTCAGAGCTATCGTGTTGGCAATCCGGGAGCAGGCTGCCTAACCCACCTTGTACAGTGGTCGATCAGGCTTCGCCAATCGACCCTGCGCCTTCATTTCCGGCCTCTTTCTCGGCGCGGGCTCCCCGCTCGGCAATCTTCTTCAAGACCTGGGACGCGGCAACCAAGCCAAAGGTGGCCGTCACCGGCGTCACAGCCCCGAAACCGGAGGCGCAATCCATCTTCATGTTGCCGTCACTGGCCGCCTTGGCCTGACAGGTGCCACCCTGGCCATCGGGGTAGCTCAGCTGCTCGGTTGAGAACACGCACGCCACCCCGAACTTGCGCGCCGGATTCTTGCTGAAGTTATGCAACCGGCGTAAGTCAGAGCGTACCTTGGCCGCCAGCGGATCCTGGATGGTCTTGGCCAGATCCGCCACGGTGATCCGGGTCGGGTCCATCTGCCCGCCGGCGCCACCGGCCACGATCACGGGTATCTTGTTGCGCTTGCAGAAGGCAATCAGCGCCACCTTGGCCTTAACCGAATCGATGGCATCCACCACATAGTCAAACTCCCGCTTGATATGCTCGGCCAAGTTGTCGGCGGTGATGAAGTCATCCACCTCGATCACCTCACAATCCGGGTTGATGGCACGGATCCGCTCCGCCATCACTTCGGTCTTGAGGCGGCCGACCGTGCCCTGCATGGCGTGGATCTGGCGATTGGTGTTGGTGATGCAGATGTCATCCATGTCGATCAGGGTGATCTGGTTGATGCCGGCACGGGCCAGCGCCTCCGCCGCCCAGGAGCCGACGCCGCCTATCCCCACCACGCAGACCTTGGCCTGACTGAAGGAGCCGAGCGCGCTCTGACCATATAGACGGGCAATGCCCCCGAACCGCTGTAGATATTCTGCTTTCATACCACCACCTTGCTTAAGGGCGGCCATTATAGCGGCAACCTCTCTCAGGGGCGATGTTCGGATGATGGCGGTGTTGATGTGAGGGAAAATGAGTGCTGTGTCGGAAACGAAAAAAAGCCCAGTCTTTCGACTGGGCTTCTTAAGTAGTGGCGGAGCGGACGGGACTCGAACCCGCGACCCCCGGCGTGACAGGCCGGTATTCTAACCGACTGAACTACCGCTCCGCATTCGGTTAGCTTTCGCTAAATCTTTTGCTGCTTGTTTGTGAGGTGTCATCCTCGCAGCCAGTCATGTGATTCTTCACATCACCGTTTAATTGGGTGCCTGGCAGTGTCCTACTCTCGCATGGCGAATGCCACACTACCATCGGCGCTACAGCGTTTCACTTCTGAGTTCGGCATGGGGTCAG
>NZ_JBFOCP010000029.1:0-63986 GCF_040907855.1 Aeromonas sp. s4
TACAGCCTGAAGGCGGGAGCGGACGCGGCGCTGTTCAGCATCGATGCCACCACAGGTGCCGTGACCCTGACGGGCAACCCGGACTACGAAACCAAGGAAAGCTACAGCTTCACCGTGGTGGCCACCGATACGGCGGGCAATGCCAGCGAGCAGGTGGTCACCTTGGGTATCAATAACCTGGATGACACAGCCCCGACCATTACCTCCGCTGCTACCGCAACAGCTATCAGCGAGAACAGTGGAGCAGGCCAAGTCGTTTACACCGTCACCAGCACCGACAGCGGTGACGTCTCGACCGGTAGCACCAGCTACAGCCTCAAGACGGGTGCCGATGCTGCGCTATTCAGCATCAACGCCAGCACGGGCGCGGTGACCCTGACGGACAACCCGGACTACGAGACCAAGGCCAGCTACAGCTTCACCGTGGTGGCGACCGATGCGGCGGGCAATGCCAGCGAGCAGGTGGTCACCTTGGGGATCAACAACCTGGATGACACAGCCCCGACCATTACCTCCGCTGCTACCGCAACAGCTATCAGCGAGAACAGTGGGGCAGGCCAAGTCGTTTACACCGTCACGAGCACTGACACCGACGACGTCGTGACCGGCAGTACCAGCTACAGCCTGAAGGCGGGAGCGGACGCGGCGCTGTTCAGCATCAATGCCGCCACGGGTGCCGTGACCCTGACGGGCAATCCGGACTACGAGACCAAGGCCAGCTACAGCTTCACCGTGGTGGCCACCGATGCGGCAGGCAATGCCAGCGAGCAAACCGTCACCCTGGCTATCAACGACTTGGTGGATGAAACCGCACCGACAGTCAGCAGCATCGCCATCAGCGGTGCAAGCGGTGCACAGAGCGGGCGCCTGAATGCAGGCGATGTGGTCAGCGTCACCGTGACCATGGATGAAGCAACCGTGGTCGATACCACTGGCGGCACACCCCGTGTGGCGCTGAATGTCGGTGGTAGCACCGTCTACGCCGATTACGTTTCGGGCAATGGTACGGCCTCATTGCTGTTCCAATACACCATTCTGGCGGGTCAGAACGATGCCAACGGCATCAGTCTGGATGCCAATGCACTGCAAGCAAACGGCGGCACCCTGCGCGATGCGGCGGGCAATGCCGCTACCCTGACTCATGGTGCGGTAGGTGATAACGCCAGCTACCTGGTAGACACCACGGCCCCGGCTGTCAGCAGTGTGGGTATCACCGGGGCCAGCGGTGCACAGAGCAACACCCTGAATGCCGGTGACGTGGTCAGCATCACCGTGACCATGGATGAAGCGACCGTGATCGATACCTCAGGTGGCACACCCCGTGTGGCGCTGAATATCGGGAGCAGCACCGTCTACGCCAATTACGTCTCGGGCAGTGGCACGGCCTCATTGCTCTTCCAATACACCATTCTGGCGGGTCAGGCCGATGCTAACGGCATCTCGATCGTTGCCAATGGCCTGGAGGCCAACGGTGGCACCCTGAGCGATGCCGCGGGTAATGATGCGAACCTGAGCCATTCCCTGGTGGCCGACAACGCCAGCTACCTGGTGGATACCTCGGCGCCTGTGGTGAGCGGGGTCAGCAGCACCACGGCGGCGGGCACCTATGGCGTGGGGAGTGTGATCAGCATCCAGGTCAGTTTCAGCGAGGCGGTCACCGTCTCTGGCACGCCGCAACTGACTCTGGAGACCGGTGCCACGGATCGGACCATCAATTACGTCAGTGGTTCAGGCTCCAATACCCTGACCTTCAACTACACGGTGCAGGCGGGGGACACCAGCGCCGATCTGGATTACCTGAGCGCGGCGGCACTCGGCCTCAATGGCGGCACCATCCGCGACGCCGCTGGCAACAACGCCACGCTGACCTTGCCGACCCCGGGCGGGGCCGGTTCACTCGGGGCAAATGAAGCCATCGTGATCGACACATCCGGGCCTGTGGTCGACACCAGCATAGTGGTGTTTGACCTGGTGCAGGGGGTCAGTTCCGACCACAGCAGCCGTACTTTTGATGCAAATACCAGCTACACCATTTATGTCCGGGTAAACAGTAACTCATACCAATTGAGTACAGATGGCACATCGACCAACCCCGGTGCGACATGGGACGAGTGGAAAGGGGCCAGCAATTTGGGTGCAGATGACAAGATCGTTCTTGTGGGCACTGGTACTCCTGTGCGTGGAAGTACCTTCTTGAATAATTTTGTCACCCGCCTCCAGGTAGGCGTCAACGCAGGTGGTGGAACTCATTATGTAGGGTGGTACGACGCTACAGCTTTAGGCGCCACTGCGTATGCCAACGGTATCTTTAATCGAGCAATAAATTGGAGCGATCAGGGGCAAGCACGACTGTGGACAAGCGGTTACTGGGCCAACTTGGATGCGGGCAAGGCACTCAATGATGTATATCTGTTACAGATGCCAAACGGTGTCCTGACCTCTCAAGGGCTGGTTTGACCCGGCTTTAATTCTCCACCCTTATCGCCCCTCATGGAGGGGCGATCCAGTCCCAGGATCCCGCGGTTCCCATGAGTTCACTCTCCCTATTGCGCACGCTGGCCTTGCAGCAACAATTTGTGCTGTTGCAGGAGGCCTGCAGCGCCCCACAACACCCCGCCGAACAGGTATTGCTGGCGCTGGCCTGTGCCCAGCTTGGCGAGCTGGATGCCGCACGCCACGCGCTGGCAGGGCTGGATCTTGCCGCTCTTGACGTCGACGGACGTGTCGACCTGGCTGCCGTCCAACTGCTCTTGGGTGATCTTGATATGGCGCAGGCGCTGCTCGAGACAGCCCGGCATGACGCACCGGATCATGCGCTGCTGTTGGCGCGGCTGGCGACCTGCCAGCTCAGGCGCCAGCAGACGGCGGCGGCGCGGCAGCTGTATGAGCGCAGCCTTTTCCTGGCGCCCAATATCCTGTTCTATCAACAACTGCTGCGCCTCTATTTGCAGGACGGCGCCATCGCACTGGGCGAGCAACTGCTGACCCGGGCCGAGGCCTTCTGGGAGGGGGAGCAGGAGCACTGGCCCGAGCCACAGGCGGCCTGGCATGGCCAGCAACTGCGAGGTCTGCGTCTGGAGTTGTGGCTGGCGGCAGAGGAATATGCCGCCGCCGATGCCTGGCTGGACGAGCAGCAACGCTTGCTGGACGAAGAGGATTATTGCGGCCTGGTCAGGGGGTACGCCCAGCGGCTGGCCGAGCAAGGTCGCCATGCCCAGGCCGAGGATGCCTTGTGCCGGGGAGGAAGAGAGTATCCCGACCATCCCGGCTTGCATCAGCATCGCGCCGAGCTGGCTGAGCTGCAAGGGCGCTCGTCCCAGGCCATTGCCTTGCTGCAGCGGGCCATCCATCTGGCGGGCCAGCAGCAACAGCCCGTGCTGGCATTGCGCCTCAAGCTGGTTGCCGTCGCGACCCAGGGGCAGACGGCGCTGGCCAGAGAGATGGCCACTCAGGCTCTCGAAGAGGCGCAGGCATTGCCGCCGTCAGAGCGTCTCGACGGGGCTCCCCGATCCCACTGGCTGGCCGAAGCACAGGTGGCGCTGGCCGGGGTCGAGGCGCAGGAGCAGCAGTATGACGAAGCCGACGCGCGCTACAGCCAGGTGCTGCAAGCGCATCCGCAACAGGTGTCGGCCTTGCTGGGGCTGGGGCAGTTGTACCTGCAACTGGGACGTATTGAGGAGGCGGTGGCGCTGTTTGAACGGGTTAAGGTGCTCGACCCGGTGCGCGGATATGCCTCGCTTATCAATGCGCGGCGCTTCCCGGAGGATGACGCCACCCTGCACCATCTGGAGGCGCTGGCCCGCCGCCCCGGTCCAGAGGGGCTGGTAAAACCCGGTCTGCTGTTGCAGTTGGCGGCCTCCTGGGAGAAACGCCAGAACTATGCCAAGGCCTTTGCCCTGGCCGATGAGGCCAACAGCGCCAGCCGCGCCTTGCTCGGCTATGATCCGGCGGCGCACCGGCAAGCTTGCGCACGCATCCGTCATGCCTTCAGCAGATCGCTCTATGAACATCGCCGGGGTATTGGCAATGACTCGACGCTGCCGGTGTTCGTGCTGGGCATGCCGCGCTCCGGCACCACGTTGATCGAGCAGATGCTGGCCAGCCACAGCCAGGTCCACGGTGCGGGCGAGCTGGGGCTCATCCCCGGCGTGATTGCGGGCCTTGAACGGTGGGAGCGCCGGGTCGGTTCCGGCCGACATTACCCCGACTGTGTGGACGATCTGGACGCCAAGGTGATCGCGGGCATCACGGGCAATCTTCTCAAAGAGCTGCAGGAGTATGCTCCCGGGGCGCGGCATGTGGTGGACAAGCTGCCCCACAACTTCGAGAACATCGGTCTCATCAAGCTGCTCTTCCCCCATGCGCGGATCATCTCGGTGCGGCGGGATCCCCGCGATATCGCCATCTCCAACTACTTTACCGATTACGCGGCCAAACACGGCGGCATGGGCTTTGCCTATGACCTGACCTGGATAGGGGAACAGCTCGCCGACCATAACCTGCTGATGCACCACTGGAACCAGCTCTTCCCCGGGGAGATCCTGGAGGTGAGCTACGAGGATGTGCTGGCGGACCCCGAACGCGAGGCGCGGCGCATGCTGGATTACGTCGGGGTGGTCTGGGAGCCTCAGGTCCTCAATTTCAGCGAGTTGCAACGGCCGGTGAAAACAGCCAGCGTCTGGCAGGTGCGCCAGCCGCTGTACAAGAGCTCCATGGCCAGATGGGCGCGTTACGAGGCCCATCTTGCCCCGCTGCTGCGCGGCACCAATGGGCGCATCCAATGGCAACCGATCGACGACATGGTGGCGCTACCCGTGCCCGGCTTGCTGGAAACGGGCGTGGCGCGCTACCGGGAAGAGAAGCTGGACGAAGCCGAGCACTGCTTCAAGCAGTTGCTGCATCACCTGCCCGAGCACGCTGCCGCCACCTTCATGGTGGGGCTTGTCTATGTGCGCAAGGGCCATCTGGCCGAGGGCATCGCCCTGATGCACAAGGCCCACGAACAGTGCCCCTGGCATGGGCAATGGCGCGAGGATCTGGCGCAGGCATATACGCTATCGGGCGAGCCGGAAAAGGCGGCGCAGCTGATGCGCAAGGCGCCGCCTGTGGCACAGACAGCCTTGCCCCACAACGAACAGGAAATCGACGAAGAATGTTCATGGTAACTAGCTTGCCGCAGTTGAGGCGGCATGGCCTGCTGCTCCTGAGCCTGGCCGTGTTGACCCTGCCCGCGAATGCACAACAGGCCGATGGCTTGCAGGCGGCGTTGCAGGCGGCCCTGAGCCAGCACCCTGCCGTGAGTGGCAAACGGGCACAAATCGAGGCAAGGGAATATTCTGCCGATGCAGCCCGCAGTCAGCGCTACCCCAGCGTGACTGCCCAGGTGCAGCAGGATGCTGAAGCCACCACGGGGGAGGATCGCGCTACGCCGGTGACGTTGCGCGCTCGCCAACCTTTGTGGGCATTCGGGCGCATCGACAACAGCATTGCGTTTGCCGATGCCGACACAGAGGTCGAGCGTGTCGACCTGCTGCGAGTGCGGCGCCAGTTGCTGGAGCAGACCGCGGTGGCTTACTCCAATGTCCTTGGCAGCCGTCAGCGCCTGGAGGTGGTTCAAGCCAGTCTGGCTGCCCATCAGTCGCTGTTCGAGCAGATCAGCCGCCGGGAGCAGGGTCAGCTGGCATCGACGGCCGATGTTCGCCTGGCGGCCACTCGCCTCGCGCAAGCCAGGGCGAGGGTGGAACGATACGAAGGGGAGCTGGCCATTGCGAGAAGCGATCTGCTGGCCCTGACCCAGACGCCCGTGCCTGCCCGACAACCGGTGACACCGGATCTGCTGCAGGTCAGCGAGGGCGAGGCATTGCACCAGGCCGCCCTGCAGGGCAGCGCCGAAGTGCGTTACAAGAAACAGGAGATCGAGCGGGCCAGGGCGAGTGTGGAGCAGGTCAGAACGGCCTCCATGCCCACGCTCTACCTGCAAGCAGAGCAGGATTACGATCAGCCATCCTACCGGGATGATACCCGGGTCAGTTTGGTGCTGGAGGGCACGCTGGAGGGGATGGGCTTTGCGACCCGTGGCAGGACAGACGCTGCGGTGGCGCAGCAGAGCGCGGCCGAAGATGACCTGGCCTATGCCGTCAGCGAGCTGGAGCGCAGCGTGCGTCGCCTGCAACGCAGCCGTGAGCTGCAGGCCGGGCTGGTGCGGGTACAGACTGAGTCGCTGGCGGAGTTGGGGGCCGTGCTGGGATCCTATCAACGCCAGTATGTGGCAGGGACCAAGAGCTGGCTCGATGTGCTGAATATCCAGCGCGAATTCAGTGAACAGCAGTTGCAACTGGTCCAGGCAAAGAGTGACTGGGAGATTTACTCCTTGCAATTGGCTGCCCTGACAGGGGGGCTGGATCCCCTGGTGACCTTGAACGGTGAGGAGTTACAACCCCATGGATAGGCAAACCGCCGAGCAGGCGCCGCACGGCATGTCATCTGCGTTGGTGACACACTTGTTGGCTACGTTACAGATCCCGTTCGACCGCGATGCACTGGCACAGGCGTGGGAGCAGGCGGCGCCAGCCACTGCCACCCTCGGGCCCGCACAGTGGTTGAGGCAGGTACTGATCCAGGCCGGATTGAAGAACCTTGCACCCGTGCAACTCGCCTGGCGTCGTCTTGATCAGCGCCGCTTGCCGGCACTGGTCTGTTCCCAGGGGGAGTGGGTGCTGGCGGAGCGGGATGCCACGGGTCGCCTGACCCTGCTCGATGGGGCAGGGATGCGCCGTGAGGCCGATGAGAGCGAGCTGCAGGATGCCCTGGTGGTCTGGCTGCGGGCACCGGTGAGCAGACGTGCCGATGCCGACAGTGTCTTCTCCGGCAACCTGGCGTCTCGCCTGGTGTGGCGAGAACTCTTTCGAGAGCGGGGCTGGCTGTGGAAAGTCATCGTGGCCACCGTGCTGGTGAACCTGCTGGCCGTCGGCACGTCCATTTTCGCCATGCAGGTCTATGACCGTGTGGTGCCGACCCTGGCCTATTCGACCCTGACCACCCTGGTAACCGGCATGGGATTGATCATCCTGCTGGACTGGATGTTGAAGATCACCCGGGCCAGGATCCTGGACAGCCTCTCCTGTGCCGTCGACAAGCGGGTTTCGCAGCAGGTCTTCGAGCATGTACTGCATCTGCGCCTGGATCAGCAGCCGCGCAGCCTGGGCACTCTGGCGGCCCAGGTTGGCGGGCTGGATGCCGTGCGTCAGTTCTTCAGTGCCGGCGTGGTGTTTGCACTGGTGGATCTGCCCTTTGCCGCCCTGTTTCTGGCATTTATCGCCATCATCGGCGGCGCGGTGGGCTGGGTGTACACCCTGCTGCTGCCAGTGGCATTGCTGCTGGGATATGTCAGCCAGTGGCGCCTTCGCGCCTTGCTGTCACAGCAGATGCTGCGCAGCAACGAGCGCCAGGGGTTGCTGGTCGACACGATCCGGGGCGCAGAGACGATTCGCGCCAACAATGCCGGCTGGCGTTTTGCACAGGAGTGGCAAGACGTGACGGCGACCATCGATGGCTACAACATCCAGCAGAAGGCGGTCAGCAGTTTCTCCAGCGTCAGCACCAGCAGCCTGTCAACCCTGGCCTATGTGGCCGCCGTGGTTGTCGGGGTATGGCAGATCGAGGCTGGCCTCCTGACGATGGGGGGGATGATCGCGTGCAGCATCCTGGGAGGGCGGGTGATCGCCCCCATCGCCCAGAGCGTCCAGTATCTTGCGCAGTGGCAGCAAGTCAGACAGGCGTTGCAGATGGTGCACCAGGTCTTGTCCCTGTCGCGGGATCGGCGCCCGGAGCAGCAACTGCTGCTGCCGGACGAACTCCCCAGGGAGGTGGCCCTGGAGCGCGTGCGTTTCGCTTATCCCGAATCGCCCATCTGCCAGCTCGACATCGAGCGCCTGCAGTTCAAATCCGGTGAGCGGGTATTGCTGGTCGGGCCGATCGGGTGTGGCAAGTCGACGCTGCTCAAGATGCTGGCCGGCCTGTATTGCCCCAGCGAAGGCCGCATCCGTCTGGGAGACGCCGATCTGTGGGAAATCGATCCCCAACTGGTGGCAAGCCAGGTGGGGTATCTGCCGCAAGCCGTACAGCTGTTCAAGGGCACCCTGCGCAGCAATCTGGCCCTGACCGGCGTGACCAGCGACTCTCGCCTGCTGCAGATCACCCGCGAGCTTGGCATCGACGGCATTGCGGCATCCAGCCCTCAGGGGATGGATCTCGTGATCAGCGAGGGAGGAGAGGGGCTCTCTGGCGGCCAGAGGCAGCTGGTTGCGCTTGCTCGCGTCCTGATCAACCAGCCCAGGGTATGGCTGCTGGACGAACCGACGGCGGCCCTTGACGGCGAATCCGAGCAGCGTGTCTGGACGGCCTTGCAAGGGGCGATACAGCCCGAGGATATCGTGATCGTGGCGACCCACAGGCCCATGGCGGCCGCCCGGCTGGCGACGAGGGTCATCGCCATGCAACAGGGGCGGGTGGTAAAAGATGGCACGCCGGATCGGGTGCTGACACAGATGCTCGCCCGACCGGCGGCATCTTCGCACCCTGGCAAAGGAGGAATGCTTGATGTGGTCTGATCGTTTCCTGCAAGACGATGATGCGCGTACCCAGGCTCGGATCCGCAAGTTGCAGAACTCTCACCGGGGCCGTCAGGGCTGGTTGTGGATGACGGCGCTCCTGATGGCGATCTTTGTTGCCTGGGCCTCATGGTTTCGGGTGGACGAAGTCGCCCGTGCCACGGGCGAGGTCATTGCCAGCAGCCGGGTGCAGATCATCCAGTCGGTGGATGGCGGCGTGCTGGAGCAGTTGCTGGTCAAGGAGGGGGACAGGGTGGCCCCCGGTCAGTTGCTCGCCCGTCTGGAGCAGACCAGAGTGGGGGCGTCGGTCGGAGAAGTGGAGGCCCGCCTGTTTGCGCTGGAGGCGAGGGCCACCCGGCTGCGGGCGGAAGTCATCGGTGAACCGCGACTCACCTTCTCACCTGACCTGCTGGCACGCTCTCCCGAGACGGCCCGTGTCGAGGAGGCGCTGTTCAAGCAGCGCCAGACCGGCCTCAGGGAAGAGCTGAGAACCATGCGAGTGGCGGTGTCACTGGCCCAGAAGGAGCTGCGTCTGGTGGAGCAGCTCTATGCTGATGGCGATGCCAGCGGCTCCGAACTGCTGCGGGTGCAGCGTGGGCTCAACGAGGCCGAGGCCCGGCTGGTGAACCGGCGCAACCAGTTCCTTGAGGAGGCCAGACTGGAGCTGGCCAAGGCGGAGGATGACATGGCGCAGGGCGCGCAGACCCTGACCCTGCGCAAGCAGGAGCAGCAGGACAGCATGTTTACCGCCATGGTGCCTGGCATCGTCAAGAACATCCGGGTCACCACGGTGGGCGGTGTGCTCAGGGCCGGGGAGGAGCTGATGCAGATCATCCCGGTCGACGACGATCTGATGATTGAGGCCAAGGTGAGCACCGCGGACATTGCCCGTGTGGTGCCGGGTCTGGAAGCGACGATCCGTTTCGACACCTTTGACTACACCATCTTTGGCGGCGTGAAGGGGGAGGTGGCCTATGTCAGTGCTGACAGCCTCAAGGAAGAGACCAGTCGCGGCATGGACATCTATTATCGCGTGCGGATCAAGCCTGCCAGCTACCCCGTGACCTCCACGACGGGCAGGGAGATCGACGTGTTGCCGGGGATGACGGCCCAGGTGGATATCCGCACCGGTGATCGTACCGTGATGGACTACCTGCTCAAGCCCCTGCGCAAGACCCTGAGCGAGTCATTCGGAGAGCGCTAGATGGGATTGAGGGGACCTGACCTCGTCCCCGAGCTGATGCCTGCCTGATCTGGCGGGCATGGCGCACAGGCCGTGGCGAGGGGTGTCGCTCCCCGAGGCCCGCCATGTGGCGCCCGGGATGAGGGGGAAATGGCGCAGAAACGCACAAGGGGCTGGCATCATGACGATGCCAGCCCCTTGCTGTGTATGGCGTTCCCGACTGGAGTCGAACCAGTGGCCTGTCCCTTAGGAGGGGACCGCTCTATCCTGCTGAGCTACGGGAACCTTGTGGCGGGCATTATACAAGAAGCATTGTGCTTTTAAACCCTTGATTCCTATTCCAATACGGCCAGGTCACCGATTTGGACATTGAACGGCGAATATTTGTTCTGACTGCTGATGATGGCGCCATCCTCGAACACCTGCACCACCTCGAACAGACCGTCTGCGGGGTTGCGCATCACCCTGGACTTGCCATAGGGGTCGACGAAGTCGGCGCTGTGCTGGACGCGGAACTGGTCCCCGAGTTTGACCCCGTTGCGACGGCCCAGGTTGATGTGGGGGCCGCGCTCGTGCTGGGCCACGATCCGGGCGGTGACGGGGGCACAGGCGAGTTCGGCGGCGATGTCCTGGGCCGCCTCCTTCAACTGGTAGCCAACCTCCTGGCCAAAGCTCGACTGCCAGAACTGGCCGCCGCTGCTGCCCACCTGCTCCCGCTTGGAGAAGGTCCAGTTGGCGCGGCCCTTGTACTCCTTGCGGCCGAGCAGGCTGCCGTTGATGCCGTCGAACAGGTAGAGCTGCATGGAGAAGTTGCGCACGGGATCCTCATACCAGCTGGTGAGGGCGTTGCCCTGGGGCTCGAGGGAGAGGTCGTCGATGCTGCCGAGCACCAGATACTGGCTGTCGGTGCGCAGGCTCAGGGCCTTGATCTCCTCGAGGGCGCTGCGATCCCCCTGTTGCAGATGGAGAGGGTCGATGCGCAGGTTCTCGTCCAGCCACTGGCGTGCGACCACCTGGGGCGTCGTCGCCAGGGTTTCAAACAGCCGGCGGGAGAGATCGGCGGGCATGTCGTCCAGGGCACCGGTGCTCGCCTGGTCCGGGTAGCGCATGCGCAGACGCACCAGCGTCAAATCCTTGGCGTAGTGCTGGGTCTGACAGATCTGCCGCTCCGCCTGGATGTCGGCCACGAGGGTGATGTACATGCGGCCGTTGCGCACCTCTTCGCGCTTGAGGCGGTACTGGCGGATGTCGCCGCCGGAGCGGATCTGGATCTGCTCGGAGCGCAGGCTGCCGTTTTCCAGACGCTGGATGCTGGAGACGGAGGCACCGCTGGCCAGCAGCGCCTGGCGCAGGGCATCCCGGGTCGCCTGCTCGCGGGCGTAGACCTCGTCGCCCCCCAGAATGGCGGCACTGCCCTGGGCCTCGATAAGTTCGGCCCTGGCCGACAGGCTGGCCAGCAGCAGGGTGAACAGCAGCGAAACTTTCATAACAAATACCTTGAGTGGGCGACCCCGCTGCCGCCGGTGAGGCGGGTCAGGGATCCTGGACACAGATCCGGTCTGCACCGGAGCGGGTGACCAAATAAAAGCAAGAACCATGCCTTCTTCCCTGGCCGGAGCCCGTACGGTGGGCTCCGGTGGCACAGTGCGCGCCTCTGCCCGGGGATCATCGAGGATCCTGCGCGCATTCCCGCCTCAAGTGTTGGCGGTTGCGACCGATAACAGGTCAGGTGCAGATACAGGAAAGGTATCCATGAAGAGAGTTATCACGGTGCTGGCGGTGGCGCTGGCATTGGTCGGTTGCGGGTCGGCCGACCCCATCAATCGGGAGCTGGGAGACCCCCGCCAGGCGGCGAAGGGGATGGAGCTCAACTGGCTGGTGGCCCGCATGACGGATCAGCTGATGGAGCGCAAGTCCCTCACGACCCTGACCGAGCCCATTGCGGTCGCCTCCTTTGTCGATCTCGACACCCTGAAGGACACCAACTGGATGGGGCAGCAGATCGAGGAGAGCTTCATCTACGAGCTGAACCGGCGCGGTGAGGTGGTGGTGGACTTCAAGACCACGGGCAACATCCAGGTGACCCCGCAGGGGGATTTCGTGATGAGCCGCAACTACAAGGATCTCTCGTCCCGGCTGCCCATCTCCCGCATCCTGACCGGCACCTTCAGCCGCAATCAGCAGGGGATCCTGGTCAACGCCCGCATCATCGATCTGCGCACCAAGATGGTGGAGACCACGGCCCAGAGCCTGATCCCGAAACAATATTTGTCCGGTGCCAGCAACTCCTTTGGCCGGGCCTCCATCAATCGCGGTTACCTGATGCGGGGGGGCCAGAGCCCGTCCGGCCATCTGGTCAACCTGACCCCTTGAGGTGGCGCGTCATGAAGCGTGAAGCGGGCTGGCTGACATTGAGCCGTGAAACATCGGGTGTGGTGAACAGGAAAACGGGGAAACAGCGATGAAAATCTTGTTGGGTTGCCTGATGGCCATGTTGCTGACGGCGTGCAGTGGCAACCGGGTGGTGAACTATGACGTGGGCGAGAAGCCCGATGATTTCCCGGTGCTCAAGGCGGTGGGGTATGCGGTGATCGACATCCAGCCCGGTCCCTCCCAGTCCGAGAAGATGTTGCAGGCGATCCGCGCCTCCAAGATGGACGCCTACCGGGAGCTGGCGGAGCAGCTCAACGGCCAGCAGGTGCGCGGCCAGAGCAGCTACAAGGACCTGACCCAGACCTCCAACTCCCTGGATGTGTCGGTGGCGGGCATGGTGCGCGGTGCCCGGGTGGTGGCGACCTATCCCCGTGGCAACACCTATGCCACCGAGCTGGAGCTCGACACCCGCAACCTCTATCACCTGAACCAGCTGATGGCGGGCCAGTTCTAGGGCGGGTCCGGGGGGCGCCGGCATGAGCCCGGCGATCATCACGGTACAGACAAAGGCGAGCGCAGGCTCGCCTTTTTGTTTGGCCGGGAAAGAGCTCGGATCTGCGGGGAATAACCGGGGCTGGCGCCTTGGACGGATAGGGCCTGCGGTGAGGATAACCGTGGTTGAGGGGCCGGGCGGGATCCGGCCTGTGGCGAGGAAAAAGGGGGCTGAGATCGAACAAGAGGTGCCCGGGCGCCGGAATGGCAGCCTTTTTTGTTTAGGGAAATCTAACGATATCATCATGTCGTTAAATAAAGCCAAACGATAGAAAGGCCCGGCAGGCGGCAAAAGGAGGCCGCAACGGGAGGAAGATGGCCTGATGGTGAGTGGAAAGACAGCAGCGCTAGGATCCCGGGTCCGCGAGGAAGGGGGTGGAGGGCGGTTTAATGCCGGAAGGGAAGGGCGGGACTGGGCAGCGTCTCACGGGGAGGGCGCAGAGAGCACAAAGGCGAGCCGGGGCTCGCCTTTGTGTGGCAGGGGCGGGATCCGCTCCCCATCAGCTTCCCATCAAGACGGGCGGCACGGCGGTCGGCTTGACGTCTTCGCTCGGGTAGCAGCCCAGCACCTTGATGTAGCGGGTGATCTTGGTCAGCTCCAGCAGGGCGGCCTGCATGGCCGGGGTCTGCAGGTTGGCGGAGACATCCAGGTAGAACATCTCCTCCCAGGGGTTGCCCTGCACCGGACGGGATTCGAGCTTGGTCATGTTGATCTCGTGGCTGCGCAGCACCAGCAGCGCCTCCACCAGGGAGCCCGGCTTCTGGGAGGTGGACATGATGAGGGTGGTCTTGGCCGGGATCTGGGGAGCCACGTCGATGGGCTTGCGCGCCACCACGATGAAGCGGCTGTAGTTCTCCTTCTGGTTGGCGAGCTGCTCGGCCAATACGTCTAGGCCGTAGAGCTCGCCGCCGGCGGCGCTGCCGATGGCCGCCGCTTCCGGGCTTGCCAGCTCCTTGACCTTCATCATGGCGCTGGAGGAGGAGTCGCAGATCTCGTGGCGTGCCCCTTCCAGCTTGCTGAGGTAATGGGAGCACTGCTGGAACACCTGGGGATGGGCGTAGAAGGTCTTGATGCGGGACAGCTCGGTGGGCACGGCGGTGAGGATGCAGTGCTCGATGGGATAGGTGAGTTCACCCACGATGGAGAGGGTGGTGTGCTGCATCACGTCGTATACCTCGTTGATGGAGCCCGAGCTGGTGTTCTCGATAGGCAGCACCCCGAAGGCGGCACGGCCCGACTCCACGGTGTCCAGCACCTCGCGGAAGTTCTGGCAGTTCACCTCGATCACCTGATCCTTGTAGCGGGCCAGGTACTTGCGGGCGGCCAGGCTCGAGTAGGAGCCGCGCGGTCCCAGGTAGGCGACGCTGGTCATGGGCTCCTGCTGCTGGGGGTTGAGCAGGCTCTGCAGGTAGGCCTGCTGGGAGAGCACGGAATCTTCGATGATGGTGTGGTAGATGCGGGTGATGTACTGGGCATCCAGTCCGAGGGCGCGCCCTTTCTGGATCAGGGCGACCAGCAAGTCCTGTTCGCGCTGGTGGTCACGGATGGGGCGGGGATTGGCCTGCTTGGCGCGGGCGACCTCGATGCTGAGGGTCTTGCGTTTGGCCAGCAGGGCGAGCAGCTCCTGATCCAACTGGGTGATGTCGTGTCTGATCTCGTCGAGCGTTGCCATGGTGGTTCCCTATCCAGTGATTCTGTGGTGTGTGGTGCAAAAAAAAGCCTCCGCTGGGGAGGCTCGATTCGTCTTTGGTTTCTGTTTACGCGAATGGTTCACGTGACGACGGGCCTTCCCTCATGTGGGCCGGGTAAACGAGAAAACAAAGAAGAATGGTGTGTTCATGGGCGTGTCCTGAATGTAACGCCATAACCATTAAGGGATTTGGCGGTGCGATGCAAGTAAAACTTGCCCGGGGGCGTTGAACGGGGCAGGGTGGTGGCTCGGGTTGCCGAGGGGGAGTGAGCGTCGTTCTGCTCCCTGTTTGTGGCAACCGCCGTGACCACATCCGTGGCAACAACACATAGAGGGGACGAGACGATGGCGGTGATCTTCGATCTGGGCAGGGTGGTGGTGCGCTGGGATCCGGTGGCCATAGTGAGTGGGGTGCGCGGACCCGAGGGGGCGACAGCGATCGCGGATCAGCTGTTCAACCACCCGGACTGGCTGGAGGTGGACAGGGGGACCCTCTCCCTGCACACCATGGCCCGTCAGGCGCAGGGGCGCACCGGCCTGTCGATGGCGGAGAATCTGGCCATCTTGCAGGCGGTGCCGCCCTCCCTTGTGCCGGATCCCGCCATGGTGGCGCTCATCGAAGAACTGCACGGTGCAGGCCACACCCTCTATGCCCTCTCCAACATGGGGCACGCCAGCATCGACTGGCTGGAGCAGCATCAGTCCTTCTGGCGCTTCTTCAGCGGCAAGGTGGTGTCGGCCCGGGTGCGGATGCTCAAACCCGAGCCCGACATCTACCGCTATCTGCTGGTGTCGTTCGACCTCAAGGCTGGGGAGTGCCTCTTTATCGACGACAGCCCGGCCAACGTGGCGGCGGCCGAGGCGCTCGGTCTGCGGGGGCTGATCTTCACCGATCCGACCCGGTGCCGGGCGCATCTGATCGCTCAGGGGTTGTTGCCTGCCTGAGGGGAGCCAGTTTCGCTTCGCAGCGAAAAAAGTGGGCAAAACCTTGATTCAGGGCAAATAATGTACAGCTTTATCCATGCTCTTTAAGTGTATATTCAGCTTGGGGCGGGCAAAATGGTATCCAGTTCATCATCCGGAGTTGTTGTTATGGATGCCAATGTCGTTGCGCTGCATCGGGGATACGATCAGACCTTTCAAGCCAGGGAACAGAGGCTCATCAACACCCTGGCCGGTTACAGCGAACTGCTTGTCTCCTTCTCCGGCCGACTGGAATCCTGCTACAGCATGGATCTGTGCCGGGCCAGCGGGGTGCGATTTCGCGCCATCACCCTGGACAACCCCACCCTCAGCCGCCAGTCGGTGGCCAGGGCACAGCGCTACTGCCGGCACTACGGCATCCCCCATCAGGTGCTCAAGACCGACGAGATGATCTTCAGCGCGCACCTGGGCCACCTCGCCGAGGTGACCGACCCGGTGCGCTACCTCTGCCAGCAGCTCGAACATGAAGAGGGCCCGCCGCTGCTGATGTCGGCCTCGGTGGAGGAGAAGCGGGAGTACCTGCGCCGATTCCACAGCCTGCCCGCCAACACCCTCTGGATCTTTGCCGAGCAGGGGATGACCAACCGGGATTTTCGCTACGGCTTTCACAAGCGGCAACTGGCGCTCTGGGGAGACGTGGGGGAGGCCTGCCTGAGCCGGCGGTTTGTCGATATGACCTCCCTGGACAGGCGGCACCTGCGGATGGTCGACATGGCCGAGCAGATGCTGGTGGACATGGGGCTGGGGGGAGCCCAGGTCTTCTTCCATACCCTGGGTGACAGGGTCACCACCCTTGCGAGGATCCGGGTGCCCGAACGGCTGCGGGCCCTGGTGTTCGACATGCAGCCCACCATCCAGAAGGCCCTCAGGAGTGCCCAGTTCGATCTGGTGACCCTGGATCTGGCCACGCTGGAGGATCCCCACCCCCTGGTCATCTGAGCCGGGGCGTAACGTGAGGGGGGTCATAGGCAAGGAGGGCACGACTCTTTATACTGCCCCCTTCGCATCCTTTATCGAGTGCCTGCCCATGAAACCCCTCTCCCGACTGCTGGTCGCCCTCTGTCTGTGCCCTCTGCTGGCCGAGGCGGCTCCCCTGCACCAGATCACCTTGCCGGATGGTCGCCAGGTGCAACTCAATGACGATTTCACCTGGGAATACCTGCTGGTCAAGCCGGCAGCCACGGTAGCCGGTCAGGCAGTGACGGCGAGTGTCGCGGCCCCGGTGCTGACCGAGCAGGCCATGGCCCATCCCGACTTGCTCTCCCAGGCGACCCGGGACGGCATCACGGTGAAGCTGGACCAGGTGGCGGGGGACGATCCCCTCAGCCTGCAGTTCGTGGTGAGCAACACCGGCAGTCGCAACGTGGTGCGCGTCAACGGCAGCCTGACCCTGTTCAGCGCCGACGGGGTGCAGCTCTCGAGCGAGCCCGTGCGCTTCTGGGTCGGGGAGAACCGCCTGCCTGACTCCTACCTGCGCAAGGGGGAGGCGCGCGCCTCCCGGGCCATCGAGCTGGCACGCCCCGCCGGCCTCACCGGCAAGCCGCTGGTGCGGGTGCAGATCGACGAGGTGGAGTTCCGCTAGGATGACGGCGGGGGAGCCCTGGCTCCCCCGCAGAGTGTTGCACCGGTAACTGCCAGCAATATCCGCTTACATCTGACATGGTTTGGCAACAGCTTGCTCCTCGGCGTTGCCCCCTTTGCCCGTCACAATGGCTCCATTCCAGTTAGGTCCGCCTAACTCAACCCATGGAGTCAACAAAATGCAAAAGATCGCACTGTCTGTTCTGGTTCTGGCCGGTCTCTCTTCCACCTCCGTCCTGGCGCAAGATGCCTTCAGCTATGCCAAGGGCTCTGCCACCTGGGCCCACACCAAGTCTGACTACATCGGTGGCAAGGATGGGGAGAACCGCGACTTTGGCGGCTTGAGCCTGGATCTCTCCAAGAGCTTCACCAGCAATGTCTACGGCCGGATCGGCAGCGAATACACCTCCCGCAGCAGCGGCAACGACAGCATGGCCATCTCCAGCCTGGGGATGGGTGTCTACACCCCCCTCAGCACCGGCCTGAACCTCTACGGTGAAACCGGCCTGATGGGCTATAGCCTGGAACGGGAGCTGGCCTCCGACGTGAACCACTCCGGTTGGGATACCCTGGCCCGCAAGAAGAGCGGCAGCCTCTACGGAGAAGTGGGCCTGCGCTACGACATCGGTGCCGTCGAGCTCTCCACCGGCTATCGCTACGCCAACATGACCGACGACATGCACGACTTCAAGGCGGGGGCGGCGTACAAGCTGACCCAGAACCTGGCGCTCACCGCCGACTACACCTATCGCAACTGGGATCTGCAAAAAGGCTCCATCTCCAGCCTGGGTGTGAAATACAGCTTCTGATCATCCTTCCTGCAGGGTCTTCACCTTTACCCATGACTTCGGTCATGGGTTTTTTTTATGGGGGCTGATCCGCCCGCCGCCCCCTGGCCGTATCAGTTCGCAATAGTTATACAGCTTCCAATTTTTTGTATAACTGCTATAACTTACTCAAGGCTTATACAAGGGGCTTCATCATGTACAAGATCAAGGTCGGTATCAGTGCCTGTCTGCTCGGCCAGGAAGTGCGCTTCGACGGGGGCCACAAACGATCCAGTTTCTGCGAACGGGATCTGGGCGCCCATTTCGACTATCACCCCGTCTGCCCCGAGATGGCCATTGGCCTGGGGGCTCCCCGCGCCGCCATCCGGCTGGTGAAGCGCCAGGGCGAGGTGCGGGCCGAGGCAAGCAACGGCAGCTTCGACGTCACCGACAAGCTGATTGCCTTCAGCGAGCAGAAGGCACGCCAGCTCGACTTCCTCTCCGGCTACATCCTCTGCGCCAAGTCCCCCAGCTGCGGCATGGAGCGGGTGCGCATCTATGGCGCCAACAACGAGGGGAGCGCCAAGGAGGGGGTCGGCCTCTTTGCCAAGGCGCTGATGGAGGCCAACCCCCTGCTGCCGGTGGAGGAAGATGGCCGCCTGTGCGACCCCATCCTGCGGGAGAACTTCGTGCTGCGGGTCTTCGCCTACCACGACTGGCAGCAGCTTTGCGCCCGGGGGATCACCGCCTCAGCCCTGATCCGCTTCCATTCACGCTACAAGTACCTGGTGCTCTCCCACGCCACCACCCACTACCGGGCGCTGGGGCGCCTGCTCGCCAACCTTGGCAAGGCCAACTTGCAGGAGGTGGCCGACAGCTACATCCAGGGGTTGATGGCGGCGCTGACCCTGCGGGCCAACCGCCGCAGCCACACCAATGTGCTGATGCACCTGCAGGGCTACTTCAAGCGGGTGCTGACCCCGGCCCAGAAGCAGGAGCTGTGCGACACCATCGACAAGTACCGCACCGGCGTCTTCCCGTTGCTGGTGCCCCTTACCCTGATCCGCCACTACCTGCGCGAGTACCCGAACCCCTATCTCGCCGAGCAGGTGTACCTCAATCCCCATCCCGACACGCTGAAATTGCGTTACGGGCTGTGAAGGTGTGGCTGGATTTGGCCGATCAGGCCTACCTCGACCTTCATCCCGACACGCTCAAGCTGCGCTACGGGCTCTGAACCCTCTGTGCAGGCCCCGGCGGATGACCGGGGCCTCTTCCCAACGTTTGATGGACTCTCTCATGTCTGATGAATCACAAGCAGCCGCGCCTCTCCCCGACGAGGGCGTCTACCCCATTCGCGAGGTCTCCCGCCTCACCGGCGTCAACGCCGTCACCCTGCGCGCCTGGCAGCGCCGCTACGGGCTGGTGCAACCGGCCCGAACCGAGAAGGGCCATCGCCTCTACAGCGAGCAGGATATCCGCCAGATAGGCGAGATCCTGAGCTGGCTGGAGCGGGGGGTGAGCATAGGTCAGGTGAAGGGGCTGCTGAGCGAGCCCCAGAGTGCGCCGGTGAGCGACCACTGGCAGCAGACCCTGGAGCAGTTCAGCCAGGCGCTGCTCGCCTTCAACCAGCGCAAGGCGGAGGCCGAGCTTGGCGATCTGCTGGCGAGCTACCCCTTCGAGCTGGTGCGCAGCCGGGTGCTGCAGCCCCTGGTGGAGCGGCTGCTGGGGCTGTGGCGCGAGCGCCCCGATGGCGAGCTGCTGCAACAGGTGTGGCTCGGCTGGCTGCATACCCGCTTCGCCCGCCACCTCATCGAGCAGGAGAAGGGCGTGCCCGTCACCCTGGCAAGCTGGGGGCAGGTGGGGCCGCTGGATCTGGTCTGGGCTGCGTATGAGCTCATCGGTCAGGGATATGAGGTGCAACTGCTTGGGGCGGTGGAGCCCCGCCATGCCACCTTGCTGGAGGGGCGCGCCACTCCCCCCTGGCTGATCCTGTTGGGGGCCGGGCTCGGCAAGCAGGACCAGGCAGCCGAATGGCCTGCGGGCACCCGCTTCTTTGGCGAGCTGGGACGCCTCTACGATGAGCCGTGGCGGCGTGCCCGCAACTGGTACGCCACCCTGGCAGAGGTCAGTGCGACGCCCCGCACTGCCAAGGCGAAGGGCAAGGGCGGGAGAACACCGTCATGAGGCTGGTCTGGTTTCGCAACGATCTGCGTCTGGCCGACAACCCGGCCCTGCGCCACGCCTGCGCCGGAGATGAACCGGTCGCCGCACTCTTCATCGTCTCGCCGACCCAGTGGCAGGCGCACAAGCTGGCCCCGGTCCGCCAGCGCTTCATGCTGGCACAGGTGGATGCCATGGGCCGCGAGCTGGCGGCCCTCGGCATTCCGCTTCATCTGCTGCGGGTCGAGACCTTTGCCGAGGTGCCGACGGCGCTGACGGCGCTCTGCCGGGATCTCGGGGTGAGCCAGCTCTACGCCAACCAGGCCATCGAGATTGACGAGCTGCGCCGCGACCACGCCGTCAGCGCCGCGCTGGGGGAGCAGGGCCTGACCAGCCACTGGTTCAACGGCTGCTGCGTGCTGCCGCCCGGTCGGGTGCTGACCGGGTCGGGGGAGATGTTCAAGGTCTTCACCCCCTTCAGCCGCGCCTGGCTCAAGGCTCTCGAGGAGGATGGCTTCGTCATTCACCGTGCCCCCGCACCACGCGGCGAGCCGTTGCCGTGGCTGCCCCTGGCCGAGCGGGAGTGGGTGGACGACGGGCTGGGGAATCTGACGCCGGACACCCGCTGGCCGGTGGGGGAGGCTGAGGCGAGCCGCCGGTTGCACGCTTTTCTGGATCAGGCGGTGCTCGATTACGGCGAGACCCGGGACTTTCCGGCGCTGGCGGGCACCTCCGTGCTCTCCCCCTATCTGGCGGCGGGCATCATCAGTGCCCGCCAGTGCGTTGGGGCGCTGCAGCAGCGTCTCGGCTACCGGCCCCAGTCGAAGGCCCAACCCGGTTTCGTCTGGCTCAACGAGCTCATCTGGCGCGAGTTCTACCGCCACTTGCTGGTGCTGATCCCGAGCCTCTCCATGAACCGCCCCTTCAAGCCGGAGACGGCGGCCCTGCCGTGGAGCTGGGATCCGGATGCCTTCGCCGCCTGGTGCGAGGGGCGCACCGGCTACCCCGTGGTCGATGCGGCCATGCGTTGCCTCAACGCCACCGGCTGGATGCACAACCGGCTGCGGATGATAGTGGCGAGCTTCCTCACCAAGGATCTCCACATCCACTGGCGGCTTGGGGAGGACTACTTCATGAGTCGGCTCATTGACGGGGATCTGGCGGCCAACAATGGCGGCTGGCAGTGGGCGGCGGGGACCGGGGCCGATGCGGCGCCCTATTTCCGGGTCTTCAACCCCACCACCCAGGGGCAACGATTTGATCCACAAGGGGAGTTCATTCGTACCTGGGTCACTGAGCTGGCGGATGTGCCTGCTGCCTATCTCCACGAGCCCCACGACTGGTTGCGGCTCAAGGGGCGGCAGGATTATCCGGCCCCCATGGTGGATCATGCCGTTGCACGGGTGAGGGCCATCGAGATGTTCCGCGAACTGGAGAAAAAACTAGCATGAATGACGCGCTGGCCCGCTTTGTCATCCTCTACCTGCAATTGGACAAGCATCAGTTGCACCGCTTGCCGGAGGTCTATGCCGATGAGGTGCTCTTCATCGATCCTGCGCACCGGATAGAGGGGCTGGCCGCGCTCACCCGTTACTTTTCCTCCCTTTATGAGCGCCTTGCCCAGTGCAGTTTCGAGATAACGAGTCAGCAGCAGTCGGGCAACGAAGCCTGGCTCGCCTGGGTCATGACCTTCTCCCACCCCAGGATTGCCGGTGGCCGGGCTGTCAGGGTCGAGGGTGCCACCCGGCTGACGTTCGACTCCTGGGGCAAGGTGTGCCTGCACCGGGACTACTTCGATCTCGGGGCCATGCTCTACGAGCAGTTGCCGCTGCTGGGGCCCGTGGTACGTGCCATCAAGGGGAGGCTGGGGACATGAGCGGCCGGGTGCTGATCACCGGGGCCACCTCGGGCATCGGCCGCCAGCTGGCGCTGGATTATCGGCGCGCCGGCTGGCAGGTGTGGGGTTGTGGCCGGGACGAGGTGCGCTTGCAGGCACTGGCCGACCTGGGGATCACCCCTTTGCGATTCGATGCGCGCGACAGCGCCGCCATGGCCGGGGTGGCCGCGAGTCTGCCCGCCCTCGACCTGCTCATTCTCAATGCGGGCAACTGTGAATACATGGATCCGGCAGAAGGCTTTGACGGCGCCCTGTTTGCCCGGGTCATCGAGACCAACCTCATTGCCACCGGCAACGCCCTGGCCGCCTTGCTGCCGCGGTTGGGGGTGGGTGGACGGCTTGCCATCGTCAGCTCCTCGGTGAGCTGGCTGCCCCTGCCACGGGCGGAGGCCTATGGCGCCTCCAAGGCGGCCCTCGATTATCTGGCGGATACGTTGCGCCTGGATCTGGCCAGCAAGGGCATCGGGGTGACCCTGATCCGCCCGGGCTTCGTGCAGACGCCGCTCACCGACAAGAATGATTTTCCCATGCCCTGCCTGGTGACGGTGGAAGAGGCTTCCCGCGCCATCATGACGGGGCTTGCCGCCGGTCGCCACCAGATCCACTTTCCCCGTCGCTTCATCTGGCTGCTGCGCCTGCTCGGCGCCCTGCCGACAGGGCTCTGGCTGCGCCTTGGCCGCACACTCGTTTCGAAAGGACGCCCTTCATGAAGAAAAAGATCGCCATCGTCGGCTCCGGTATCTCCGGTCTCACCGCCGGTTTTCTGCTCCACAAGCTGCATGACATCACCCTGTTCGAGGCGGCGCCGACCCTGGGAGGCCACACCGCCACCGTGGAGGTGGAACAGGCTGGGCGCCACTATGCCATCGACACCGGCTTCATCGTCTTCAATGACCGCACCTATCCCAACTTCCTCAAATTGCTGGAGCGCATCGGGGTGGGGCGCCAACCCGCCGAGATGAGCTTCTCGGTCAAGAGTCCCGAGGGGATGGAGTACAACGGTCACAACCTCGATACCCTGTTCGCCCGGCGCCGCAATCTGCTGAGCCCGCGCTTCTATCGCTTCGTCGCCGAGATCCTGCGCTTCAACCGGGAGGCGCGGGCCTGGCTGGCCGCGCATCGCCAGCGGGAGCTGACCCCCGAGCTGACCCTGGGGGACTTCCTGCAGGCGGGGAAATTCAGCGACTATTTCGCCCGCCACTACATCCTGCCCATGGGAGCGGCCATCTGGTCCTCCACCCTGGCGGACATGCGTGTCTTCCCCTTGAGCTTCTTCCTGCGGTTTTTCGCCAACCACGGGCTGCTGGAGGTGGCGAACCGGCCCCAGTGGTATGTGATCCCGGGTGGCTCGCGAGAGTACATAGGGCCGCTCACGGCGGGCTGGCAGTCGCGCATCCGCCTCGCTACCCCGGTGGAGGCGGTGCGCCGGGTGGCGGATGGCGTCGTGGTCACCAGCCAGGGGCAGGAGGCCCATTTTGACGAGGTGATCTTCGCCTGTCACAGCGATCAGGCCCTGGCCCTGCTGGTGGATGCGAGCGAGGGAGAGAGGGCCATCCTCGGGAACATGCCCTATCAGGCCAACGACGTCTGGCTGCACACCGACGCCTCCTGCCTGCCGATGCGCCGCAAGGCGTGGGCGAGCTGGAACTACCAGCTCGGTGAGGATGACGGGGCGCGCCCCCTGGTGAGCTACAACATGAACATCCTGCAGGGGGTGAGATCCCCAGCGCCCTTCTGCGTCAGCCTCAATCCCCGTGGACGGGTGGACGAGAGCAAGGTGTTACGCCGTTTCGTCTATCATCATCCGGTATTCAATCAGGGCTCCATCGCCGCCCAGCAGCGACGGGGCGAGATCTGTGGCCATCAGCATACCCACTTCTGCGGGGCTTACTGGTACAACGGTTTTCACGAGGACGGGGTGCGCAGCGCCCTGGACGTGGCCAGACGCTTCGGGGCCGAGCTATGAGCGGCGCCGCGGCCTTGACGCAGGGGGGCGAGGGAATGGGGGAGGGGATCAGCGCCATCTGGCAAGGCTCGGTGCGCCATCGCCGCTTCGCCCCCAGGGCCCACGCTTTTTCATACAGCCTCTTCATGCTGGGGCTGGATCTGGACGAACTGCCCGGGCTTGAGCAGGGGCGCTGGTTTGCCGTGGAGCGGGCCGGACTGCTCTCGTTTCGCCGCGAGGACTATATGCGGGGCAGCGAAGGGCCCCTCAAGCAGGCGGTCTGGGACAAGGTGGCGGCCCTTGGGGGGGATGCGGAGCCCGGCGGGCGGGTGCTGCTCCTTGGCAACGTGCGCTGCCTCGGGTTTTATTTCAGCCCGGTCAATTTCTATTTCTGCGATCGGGCGGGGGAGACCCGCTACCTGCTGGCGGAGGTCTCCAATACCCCCTGGAACGAGCGCCACTACTACCTGCTGGATCTGGCGGCGCTCTCCCCCCATGACAAGGATTTTCATGTCTCCCCCTTCATGGGGCTGGGGATGCGCTACCACTGGCGCATCCGGGCGCCGAAAGAGGAGGCGCTGATCCATATCGAGAGCCACCCCGTATCCGGTGAGAGCAAGCTGTTTGACGCCACCCTGGCCCTGCGCCGCGCGCCGCTGTCGCGCAAGGGGCTGGCGGCGCTGCTGGCTCGCTGGCCCTGGATGACCCTGAAGGTGCTGCTCGGGATCTACTGGCAGGCCCTGCGCCTTTTTATCAAACGCACCCCCGTCTTCACCCATCCGGAGAGCCGCCCGTGACGCCGACACACCCGTTTAACTCCGCTTCGTGGTGTTGTCAGCAGCCCATGGTGCGGGTTCATCCCAACCGAACGACCCCACTCTTGACCCATTCGGAGAGCCGCTAATGGAACTTGCTCAATCAACCCTCTCTGCCTCTTTCATCGACAAGGGGGCCAAGCAACTGCTGCTCAAATTGCTGGCGCGCCTTGAGCAGGGCCAGCTGGTGCTCCACGACGGCAGCGAGTGCCACCGTTTCGGCAAGGCGGGCAGCGACCTGCATGCCGAGCTGGTGGTGCAGGATCCGGCGTTTTATCGCCGCCTGCTGCTGGGGGGCAGCATCGCCGCAGGAGAGACCTGGGTGGAGGGTCTCTGGACCAGCCCGGAGCCGGTGGCACTGGTGCGCTTGCTGGCCCGCAATCTGCCGCTGCTCGACGCCCTGGAACGGCGCCTCGGCTGGCTCAGCTTCCCGTTCAACAAGGTGCGCCACTGGTTCAATCGCAATACCCTGACCGGTTCGCGCGCCAACATCGCCGCCCACTATGACCTTGGCAACACCCTCTATCAGGGCTTTCTCGACGATCACATGCAGTATTCGAGCGCCATCTATCCCCACTCGGATGCCACCCTGGAGGAGGGGCAGCAGGCCAAGCTGCGCACCATCTGCGAGCGGCTTGAGCTTGGGCCGGACGACCACCTGCTGGAGATAGGCACCGGCTGGGGCGGTCTCGCCGTCTATGCGGCCCGTCACTACGGCTGCCGGGTCACCACCACTACCATCTCCCGGGCCCAGCACGACTATGCCAAGGCGTGGATCGAGCGGGAGGGGCTGGGGGATCGCATCACCTTGCTGCTGGAGGATTACCGCAAGCTGGAGGGACGCTATGACAAGCTGGTCTC
The DNA here is from genome assembly GCF_040907855.1 of Aeromonas sp. s4. NCBI lineage: Bacteria > Pseudomonadati > Pseudomonadota > Gammaproteobacteria > Aeromonadales > Aeromonadaceae > Aeromonas > Aeromonas sp. s4. The sequence goes on from NZ_JBFOCP010000029.1 coordinate 25,422, forward strand.
CATCGAGATGATCGAGGCGGTGGGGCACGCCTTCCTGCCCGACTATTTCCGCCAGTTGTCGCGCCTGCTCAAGCCCGGCGGACGCCTGCTGATCCAGGCCATCACCATCGCCGATCAGCGTCACGCCCAGTATCTGCGCGGGGTGGACTTCATCCAGCGCTACATCTTCCCGGGAGGCTGCCTGCCCTGCGTCTCCCAGATGGCGGGTCTGCTGGCGCGGGAGACCGACATGCAGCTGGTACGGCTGCACGATCACGGCCACCACTATGCCCGTACCCTGGCCCACTGGTGCGAACGCTTCCTGGCGCTGGCCCCGGAGCTGCCCAAGCTCGGTTACAGCCAGGATTTCATCCGGCTCTGGCACTTCTATTTCGCCTACTGTGAAGGGGGATTCTGGGAGCGGGCCATCAGCCTGGTGCAACTGGAGGCTGCCAAGCCGGGGCCCCATGGCTGGTCCGGGGACTTGCCGGCAAGCGGTCGCTGATCATGTGGCAGTGGGCCCACCTGCTGGGATTCAACCTCTACTGGTTGCTGGCGGTGACATGGCAGCAACCGGGCCCGCTGCTCGGGATGCTGCTGCTCCATTTCATCTTCTCCCCCTGCCGTGGGCAGGACTGGCGCCTCATCCCGGTCGCCCTGGCAGGCTGCCTGCTCGACATCCTGCTCTGGCGCCTCGGCCTGTTTCACTTTCCGTCCGGTTTTCCGCTCTGGCTGTTGCTGCTCTGGTGCGGTTTCGCCCTGACCCTCTCCCACGGCCTTCCCTGGCTTCGCCCCTTGCCGCGCTGGCAACAGGGGCTGTTCGGCATGGTGGGGGGCGCCTCCTCCTATATGGCGGGGGCCGCCATGGGGGCAGTAAACTTACCCTGGGGCATCTGGACAAGCGCAGTGCTGCTGGCGGTGATCTGGATGTGGTGGTTACCCGTACTCCTGTGGGTAACGGTCAAGCTGGAGGGTGAGACGAGATGAACACCTTTTCGACCGACACCTTGTTGTTTTCCAAGTGGACCAGGGATGGCCAGTGCGAGCTGGCCGAGCGTTTCTACCTGGTGGTGGCCTGCCAGCGCGATGCCCAGGGGCATCTGGCGAGCGTGGTGATGCAGGATATCAACACCCTGCAGGAACAGGAGATGGACTGGCATGAACTGGAGGATCCCGCCCGTTGGCACATGGGGTGGAACTAGCCTGCTGCTGGCGGCCTTGAGCCTGCCACTGTTTGCGACCGCCCAGAGCGTTGCCGCCCCCTGGCAGGGGCTGCGCACCGTGGGACAGGGGGAGATGCGCTGGCTCTGGTTCAAGCTCTATGACGCCACCCTCTACAGCGAGAGCGGCCGCTATCAGCCGGGGCGCTACCCGCAGGCCCTCAGCATTACCTACGCGAGGGCCATCGAGCGCCAGGATTTGCTGGAGGCGACCGCCGCCGAGTGGCAGCGGCTCGGCCTTGGCAGCGAGAGTGAGCGCCAACGCTGGCTGGCTCGACTGGCCACGCTCTGGCCGGATGTCGCCCCCGGCGACAAGCTGGTTTTTTATGTGGACGAGCAGGGAGCGGGCCACTTCTGGTTGCGAGATCGCCTCCTTGGCTCTCTCGATGATCCCCCCTTCGCCCCCGCGTTTCTTGCTATCTGGCTGACTGACGACAGCCGAGATCCCGCCCTGACCCGCCGCCTGCGCGGCCAATCCTGATGGAGTATTCCATGAAATTCTCTTCCTGGTGGCGTCTTGCCTGGTTGCTGCCCCTGCTGTGGCTCTCTGGTTGCGGCGCGGGTCTTGACGATTATCGCGGCTCCCGGCCGGGTTGGGATCTCGCCCGTTTCTTCAATGGCAAGCTGGTGGCCCACGGCCTGGTGACGGACCGCAGCGGCGAAGTGACCAGTCGCTTTCGGGTCGAGATGCAGGGGCACTGGCGAGAGGGCAAGGGAGAGCTGTTCGAGCAGTTCTACTTCGATGATGGCCGTCGGCAGACCCGCACCTGGTTTTTGAGCAAGGGGGCGGATGGCCACTGGCGCGGCACGGCTTCAGACGTGGTGGGGGAGGCGGTAGGCAAGACAGAGGGCTTTGCCCTCAACTGGCGTTATCAACTCGATCTGGCTCTGCCGGATGAGAGCGTGGTGAGGGTGAGCTTTGATGACTGGATGTATCTGCTGGACGACGACCGCCTGATCAACCGCGCGAAGATCAGCAAGTTCGGCATTCATCTCGGCGAGGTGATCCTCTATATCGAACGGCTTGAGCAATGAAAGCCGGTGCATTTTTTTGCCGACGATAGCCATTGGCTATTGATCGGCAAGGCACGGACGATTGTCTTTTGAGTCTGCTTCTGGATAAGCTGACTCCGTTCCCGATAATGCTTACCACCTGGAGGTGAATCATGAAGAGCCCCATTGGTCTTGATACCGTGCAATCACAAGCCCTGGCCGCCGAGCTCAACAAGCTGCTGGCCAGCTACCAGATCCTCTACATGAACGTCCGTGGCTTCCACTGGAACATCCGCGGCAACCAGTTCTTCGAGCTGCACCTGAAATTCGAAGAGATCTACAACGACCTGCTGCTGAAAGTCGATGCCCTGGCCGAACGCATTCTGACCCTGGATGGGGTGCCCCTGCACAGCTTCAGCGACTACATCCAGGTGTCCGCCATCCCCGAGCAGAAGGGGTTGCATGACGGTCGTGCCTGCGTGGAATCCCTGCTGGCGAGCTTCCGCGAACTGCTGGTTGCCCAGCGCCGCATCCTGGGTCAGGCCGCCGATGCCGGTGATGAAGGGACTGCGTCCATCCTCTCCGACTATGTGCAGCAGCAGGAGAAACTGGTCTGGATGCTGCGCGCCTATCTGGCCTGATGAACCTGGGGCCGGCTGCCCATGCCCCGGCCCGTATCATTGCCCCTGTTGTTGCAAACCCGAGTTGTCTCTCCTTGATTTCCCACCCGCTTGCCGCCCGATTTGGGCGGCTTTTTTCTATTTGATCTGCATCAATGAAATGTTAATTGGTAAATTGAATGCCTATTAAGTTTTCCAAGAGGGGAATAGAATCGCCACAAAACAGATAACTGAAATGTCCAATTAGGAGAGACATGATGTTTTGTGTGCAATGTGAACAGACTATTCGTACCCCGGCAGGCAACGGCTGCGCCTATGCACAAGGCATGTGCGGCAAGACGGCGGAAACTTCTGATCTGCAAGATGTGCTGATCTATACCCTGCAAGGGCTCAGCGCCTGGGCCCTGGCGGCCCGCGAGCACGGCATCGTCGACAGCGAAATAGACGCTTTCGTGCCCAAGGCGTTCTTTGCCACCCTCACCAACGTCAACTTCGACTCCGCTCGCATCGTCGCCTACGTCAACCAGGCGCTGGCCTATCGCCAGCAACTGGCCGCCAAGCTGGCACCGCTGGCGGTGCAGGCCGACACACTGCCCGCCGCGGCCAGCTTCGAGCCGGGTGCCGATCTGCTGGCCCAGCTTGCCCAGGCGCCGCAGACCGCGGTCAACCGGGGCAAGAACGAGGTCAACGAAGACATCATGGGGCTGCGCCTGCTCTGCCTCTATGGCCTCAAGGGTGCCGCCGCCTACATGGAACACGCCCGGGTGCTGGATCAGCAGGATGCCGGGGTCGCCGCCGAATTCCATCGCATCATGAGATGGCTCGGAACGGATCCCTGCGATCTGGATCCGCTGTTCAAGTGCGCCATGGATATTGGTCTGCTGAACTTCAAGATCATGGAGATGCTGGATCTCGGTGAAACCACCGCCTTCGGCCACCCCGAGCCGACCCAGGTACGCGTCACTCCGGTACCGGGCAAGTGCATTCTGGTCTCCGGTCACGACATGGTGGATCTCAAGCTCATCCTGGAGCAGACCAGGGGCACTGGCATTAACGTCTACACCCATGGCGAGATGCTGCCGGCCCTGGCCTACCCCTTCTTCAAGCAGTACCCGCACCTGGTGGGCAACTACGGCTCTGCCTGGCAGAACCAGCAGAAGGAGTTCGCAAACTTCCCTGGCGCCGTTGTGATGACCTCCAACTGCATCATCGACCCGAACGTGGGCAACTACAGCGATCGCATCTTCACCCGATCCATCGTCGGCTGGCCTGGGGTCACCCATCTGGAAGGGGAGGACTTCTCTGCGGTCATCGCGAAGGCCCAGGCGCTGGAAGGTTTCAAGCACGTTGAGCTCGAGCACTTCATCACCATCGGTTTTGCCCGCAACGCCCTGATGCAGGCGGCTCCAGCAGTGATCGACAAGGTCAAGGCTGGCGAAATCAGCCACTTCTTCCTGGTGGGGGGATGTGACGGTGACCGTGCCGAGCGCGCTTACTACACCGAGTTTGCCAAGGCGATCCCGCAGGACAGCCTGCTGCTGACCCTGGGCTGCGGCAAGTACAAGTTCAACAAGCTCGATTTCGGCGATATCGGCGGCATTCCGCGCCTGCTGGACGTGGGTCAGTGCAATGATGCCTACTCCGCCATCCAGCTGGCGCTGGCGCTCGCCGACGCGTTCGAGTGCGGCGTCAACGATCTGCCCCTGACCCTGGTGCTCTCCTGGTTCGAGCAAAAAGCCATCGTCATTTTGCTCACCCTGCTGGCGCTCGGTGTGAAGGACATCCGCACCGGCCCGACCGCCCCGGCCTTCCTCACCCCGGCCCTGCTCAAGGTGCTGGAGGAGCAGTTCGGCCTGAAAGGAACCACCACGGCAGACGCGGATCTCGCCGAGATCCTGGCGGCCTGAGCAAAGATACAGCCTTACACGCTCAGCATGTTGTAAGCCTTTGGCGAGCCTGATGGCTCGCCTTTTTTCAACGCTATTTCCGAGCAAGAGGAGCCTTGCGATGACCTCCACCTCTTTGAGCCTGCGCTGTATAGCCCGCCGGGCAGAGACCCACGACGTGGCGAGCTGGCAATTTGAACCCCTGGCTGGCGACCTGCCCTCCGTGCTGGCTGGCCAGTGCGTCACCCTGCACACGATGATTGACGGCCAGCCCCACTGCCGCGCCTACACCCTCTCCTCCAGCCCGCAGGATCCTTTCTGGCAGGTCACCATCAAGGATGTGGGGCTGGTCTCTCACCATCTGCACCAGAGCCTGCAAGTGGGGGACGAGATCCGGGTAGACGGCCCCTTCGGCGATTTTCACCTGACCGCGCTCCCCTGCGAGCGGCCGCTGCTGCTCAGCGCCGGCTCCGGCATCACCCCCATGTGGGCCATGCTGCGGGACGAGCTGGCCGAACGGCCGGATGCAGACATCCGCTTTATTCACAGCGCCAGAACCCCCGGGGATGTGATCTTCGCAAGGGAACTGGCTTCGCTGGCTGAGGCTCATGCCGGTGTGCGCCATGCTTTAGTGCTGGAGAAAGTAGGGGAAGAGGCGCCAACGGCTCATCCCTGGGTTGGCCGGCTCACACCGGGGATGCTCAAGGAACTGGCGCCAGACCTGCTGGCGCGCCACGTCTATCTGTGCGGGCCTGCCCCCTACATGACCGCAGTCTGCACCATGCTGGCGGAGCTGGGACTGCCGGCAGCGCAGTTGCACCAGGAGTCGTTCGGCCTGCCTGGGGTGGCCTCAAGCGCGGCGCCAGTTGCGGCCGGCAGCGACCACTTCTGGCTGACCCTCAAAAAGAGCGGCAAGAAGGTGAAGATACTGCCGGGTCAGACCCTGCTGGCAGCGCTGGAGGGGGCGGGGGAGACCATGATGGCCGCTTGCCGCGCCGGGGTGTGCGGCGCCTGTCGCTGCACCACGGAAGGCGAAATCGAGCGCCAGAGCGTGATGACCTTGAGCGCGCAGGACCTCGAGAACGGGGTGGCGCTGGCCTGTTCCTGCACCGCCAGAGGGGATGTGAGTCTGGAGTACTGACGGGCGTCATTGGTATCCCGAGCTTTTCCCGGGCGGGTCGTGCGGGTAGACTCAACCCCAGTTTCAGCAAAGTACGGGATAAAAAATGACAATTCTGGTGACGGGGGGAGCCGGTTACATCGGTTCCCACACCCTGGTCGAGCTGCTTGGTACCGGGCAGCAGGTCGTAGTACTGGACAACCTCTCCAACGCTTCCCCCGAATCGCTCAAGCGGGTCGAGCGGATCACCGGCAAGGCCGTCACCTTCGTCGAGGGGGACATCCTGGACAGGGGCTGCCTGCAGCGGCTGTTCGCCACCCACAAGATTGAGTCGGTGATCCACTTCGCCGGCCTCAAGGCTGTGGGGGAATCCGGCCAGATCCCGCTCACCTACTATCAGAACAACGTGACCGGCACCCTGGTGCTGTGCGAAGAGATGGCCAGGGCCGGCGTGTTCCGGCTGGTGTTCAGCTCCTCGGCCACCGTCTATGGGGATCCGGCCTCGGTACCCCTGCGGGAAGATTTCCCCACCAGCGCCACCAACCCCTATGGCCGCTCCAAGCTGATGGTTGAAGAGATCCTGCGTGACCTCTCCAAATCCGATCCTCGCTGGGCCATCGTGCTGCTGCGCTACTTCAACCCGGTGGGGGCTCACGAGAGCGGCCTCATCGGTGAAGATCCCAACGGCATCCCCAACAACCTGCTGCCTTACATCAGTCAGGTCGGCGTGGGCAAGCTCAAGGAGCTGGGGGTCTTTGGCAACGACTATCCGACCCCGGACGGCACCGGGGTGCGCGACTATATCCACGTGGTGGATCTCGCCATCGGTCACCTCAAAGCGTTGGCCCGCATCAAGAGTGATACCGGCGTCTTCACCTATAACCTCGGCACCGGTCAGGGCTATTCCGTGCTGGAGATGGTCAAGGCGTTCGAGGCAGCCAGTGGCCGTGCCATTCCCTACCAGATCAAGCCCCGTCGCCCCGGCGATATTGCCGAGTGCTGGGCTGAACCGGCTCTGGCCCGTGACGAGCTGGGCTGGCAGGCTGAGCGGGGTCTGGAGCAGATGATGATCGATACCTGGCGCTGGCAAAGCCAGAATCCGAACGGTTATGGCCCTGCTGCGAAGCCGTGATCACGGGTCATGCGTTGCTCGGGAGCCTCATTTATTCATATAGACTCGGGTCCCAGCGCTGCTCTTCGCCTTGCTGACAGCGTCTTGCGACGGCCCATCAGGCCTGATGGTTTGCAGCCTGAATAGCAAAACGCCCCGGCATGCCGGGGCGTTTTTTCATGAACAACGCGCGGTTACTGAATGCTCTTGCCGGCGCGGACATCCTTGATGATAGCCTTGAGGCTGGCCAGATCCCGCGGTGCGCCGCGCAGGATCTGATCGCCGATGATAAAGGCCGGGGTACCGGAAATGGCCATGGCTTCGGCCAGCGCCCGGTTGGTACCCAGATTCTGATCGATGCTGCCGTCCTTGATCTTCGCCTCGACCTTGCTCCAGTCCACGCCGGCGGCCCTGGCGACGTCTTTCACCTGGGCTTCGTCGGAGAGGGGTCCCTGATGGGCGTACAGCTTGTCGTGGAAGGCCTGGTATTTGTCGGGCTGGCCGAGCTTCACCGCCAGCGCCGCGCGGGCGGCGTAGTAGGAAGTTTCGCTCAGGATGGGGAACTGCTTGTAGATGTAGCGGATCTCCTTGTCCTCAGAGAGCAGTTGCTGAATGAGGGGATGAGCGCGCTTGCAGTAGCCGCAGTTGTAGTCGAAGAACTCCACCACCGTCAGGCTGCCCTTGGGATTGCCGCTCTCGGGATCCTGGTTGGCGAAGAGCTGCTTGGCATGGGCTTCTATCAGCGTCTTGTCGTTCTCGGCCTGCTGGCTCTCCTGCTTGGCACGCAGGGCGTTGGACATCTCGACCAGGATCTCCGGATTCTTGACCAGATAGTCGCGCACGATCTGCTCGACATCGCTCTTGGTCAGCTCGCTCGCCTGCACGGGCGCCGCAAGCAGGGTCGCGCCGGTCAGGGCGGCGAACAGGGCATGTTTGATTCTCATAAGTCCATCTTGCTGGGGATGTGGTAGTGGCCCCTATAGTGGGTGAGTCTGTTTTCAAGTCAAGCCATCCGCTTGAAAAAGCACGGTTTGCAGCGGTTTTGCCGGTTTTGTGCGCCAGATAGCCCAATAAATGGGCAAACAAACGGAGTGGGGATTTACAAGGGCTGGGGGCATGGGTAATATGCGTCGCACTGCTGCGGAGGGGTGGCAGAGCGGCTGAATGCACCGGTCTTGAAAACCGGCGATGGGCGACCATCCGTGGGTTCAAATCCCACCTCCTCCGCCATCTATATAGCCCAACTGATTTATTCAGTTGGGCTTTTTTGTGTCTTCGGTTTTGGGTATGCCGCCGTGTGCCCGGATTTAGTTGACCATCGCGATCACTCCCAGGGCGTCACATTGGCGTACTTGTATTTGGCGTAGACGGGCTGGCCGTTGTAGGAACTGGGCGGGAAGCTCGGGTTGGCGCTGATCCAGTTATTCACAAACGTCTGCATCCAGCTGGTGACGGGGCGGCTCTCGCGGCGCACGCTCACCCATTTGTTCTGGGTGCGGCTGAAGACCTGCCAGGTGACTCCCGCCTCGTCGATGTTGAAGGCGTAGCGCTCCATGTTCCAGATGGAGATACCGTACTTGCCCAGGTCGATGTCCTGGGGATACTGACGCCCCTGGATCCAGACGTTGGTATGGAGCAGGTTGGTGCCCCCCATCAGCTCGATGTCGACTTCATAGTGAGAGCTGGTGCCTGCATCTCCGGTATAGGTAAAGAAGGAGCTGATGGTGCCGGGCACCGATCCTGCCTGCATCTGCACCTCATAACGACCCTTGCGGGTGTAGTTGTAGGTTCGCAGCTCAGCACAGCTCTTGTTCCCTTTGTCGGATTTCGCATGGAGGATGGCCGTGCCGGACTCCATCCAGATGTTGGCGGCGCGCCAGGTGCAGTCGAATTCTGACCCGCCATTGCGCCAACCATCAGAGACCTGCCAATCCTGATTGCTCCACCACCATGCCGATGCCTGAGTGGAATATAATCCTCCCGCCATCAGCAATACTGACATCAGTCCAAGTTTACGCATATTATCCACATTCCTGTGTGTTTATTAATGAGTGTTTTATTGATGACTACAAGCAGCATCAGAATAGCCATAAACAGATATTGAAACTTATACTGGTATCGCGTCATGACAGTTTCATACTTTTGAGATTGCCTGAAAAAGGTATGAAAGACATGACGGCTGGCTGGTATAACCAGAATAAAAAAAGCCACCGTATATAACGGTGGCAAAAGCACGGACTCCCGATCCGATGAGTTAAAATCAGCTGGCTTGGCGGCGATAGATCTCGACCAGTTCGGTGGCCAGTTCGCGGCACAGAATGGAGGTCATCAGGTGATCCTGGGCATGTACCATGACCAGTGTCATCTTGGTCTTGCCTTCGCCCTCATCGGCTTCAATCAGTTTGGTTTGTACGGCATGGGCAGCCTTCCCCGCGTCGGTGGCCTGGAGCAGCAAGGCATCCGCTTCGCTGAACTGGCCAGCACGAGCCTGACGCAGGGCTTCGAAACAGAGACTGCGAGATTGGCCGGCATTGACGATGATGCCCATGACTGCTTCTTCAAGATCCATCATTTATGACTCCTTAAAATCCATTATTACGAGAGACGTTGGCGAACCATTCACCACTTTTCTTGACGGTGCGCTGCTGGCTTTCCAAATCAAGGCTGATGAATCCATAACGGTTCTTGTAGGCATTCATCCAGGACCAGTTGTCAATAAAGGTCCACAGGTGATAACCACGGCAATGACTTCCTTCAGCAATGGCGGTATGAATCCACTGGAGGTGGCCGCGAATGAAGTCGATACGATAATCGTCTTTTACCTGACCATCTTCACCAATGAATCTGTGCTCCCCTTCGACACCCATACCATTTTCGGAGATATAGCTTGGGATATTTCCATAGTTGTCGCGCAGGTTGATCAATATGTCATAAATACCGCGCTCATATATTTCCCAGCCGCGATAAGGGTTCATTTTGCGGCCTGGCATCTCGTAATTCTCGAAGAACCAGTCAGGCAGGAAAGGGGAGTCCGGGTTGATGGCCGTCATGCGTGCCTTCACTCGCCGCGGCTGGTAGTAGTTGATGCCGAGCAGATCGATCTTGCCGGCGGCCAGCAGTTCGCAGTCGCCGCTTTGCACCACGGGCATCTGATCGTGCTCGCGCAGGATATCGATCAGCTCCTGGGGATAAACCCCCTTCACCGCAGGATCGAGGAAGGCGCGGTTGAAGAACAGGTCGGCAATGAACGAGGCCTTCAAGTCTGCCGGGTTTGAAGAGCGCGGATAGGAGGGGGTCAGGTTCAGGACGATGCCGATCTGGCCGGGCAGGGAGAGTGTGCGATAACGCTTCACCGCCAGACTGTGGGCCAGCATCATGTGATAGGCCACCTGGGCTGCCCGTTTGAAGTCCATCTGGTTCGGGTAATGGAAGTCATACAGATACCCTCCTTCCACTACTACAACGGGTTCATTGAAGGTCATCCAGCAGGCGACGCGATCACCGAACAGTTTGAAGCAGAGCGCTGCGTACTCGGCATAAGCCGCCACGGTTTCGCGGCTCTCCCAGCCCCCCTGCTCCTGCCAGTACATCGGCATGTCGAAGTGGAACAGGCCGATGAAGGGTTTGATCCCCTTGGCCAGCAGCTCATCGATAACCTTGTTGTAGAAGTCGACGGCCTCCTGGTTGACGGTGTGGCCATCCGGCAGCAACCGGGCCCAGGAGATGGATGTGCGGAAGCTGTTGTGGCCAATCTGTTCCATCAATGCGATGTCTTCACGATAACGATCGTAGAAGGTGGAGGTGTTGGCCGGGCCAACCTGACCATGGAAACGGTGTGGCTCCGTCTCGAACCAGTGATCCCAGATGGTTGGTGCCTTGCCGCCCACATTGGCAGCCCCTTCCGATTGTGCGGCCGACGAGGCGCTACCCCACCAGAAGCCTTCGGGGAATGTATATTGCATTGCAGTTTCCTCTTGATGACCGGCGTGCAGGCGGCGTGGCGCCCGCACGCCTGGCGCTTACGCCTGACTCTGAATCGGTGTGATTGTGTCTGCTTTTTCTGATCTGGCCGCTTCTTCCGCTTCAGCCGTCTCGGCTTCCTGCTTGAGCAGGGTGCGTTCGTAAGCCCGCACGAAGGGGTAATACATCAGGGCGGAGATCCCCATGCAGATGAAGCACATGATGACCGGACTGAAGGCCCAGTTGGTCGCCCAAGAGGCGCCGATGGGGGCCGGCGTGGTCCATGCGGTCAGCATCACGACCCTCTCAACCAGACCCAGATCCACCGCGAACCAGGCCAGGATGGCGTTGATCACAGGTACAAAGATGAATGGCAGGAAGAAGACCGGGTTCATGATGATGGGAGCACCAAACAGGATCGGCTCGTTGATGTTAAAGAACCCGGGGACAACACCCATTCGCCCTATGGTGCGCAGGTGCACGGCGCGGCTGCGCATCAGCAGGAATGCCAGTGGCAAGGTGGAGCCCACGCCGCCGATAAAGAGGAAATGCTCCCAGAAACCGGGCAGGAAGGTGTGGGGAATAGCTTGGCCGGCGGCCATGGCTGCCTGGTTGCTGGCCAGGTTTGCCATCCAGAAGGGGTTCATGATACCGGTGACGATCATGGAGCCATGGATGCCAGCAAACCAGAGGATCTGGCACAACAGCACCGCCAGCAAGACGGCAGGCAGGCTGTCGGAAGCCGCTACCAGCGGTTTGAGCATGGACATGATCGCCTCGGGCAGGATCATGCCTGTGGTTTCCTGCAGCAGCATGTTGAAGGGGTGCAGGGTCAGGATAATCGCCAGGACCGGGATCAGCACCTCGAAGGAGCGCGCCACCCCCATCGGCACCTGCTCGGGCAGACGGATGGTGATGTTGTTGCGCTTGAGCCAGGCATAGACCTCGGTCGAATAGATGGCGCAAATAAGAGCGGTAAAGATACCCTGACCGGAGAAATACTGGGTGGAAATGGTGCCGTCTTTATATTGCGCCGCCACCAGCATGAACGACATCAGCGACAGCAGGCCCGTGATGATGGGGTCCAGGGAGTACTGCTTGGCCAGGCTGGATGCGACGCCCACCGAGATGAAGACCGTCATCAGCCCCATGCTCATGTTGAAGGGCAACATGAGTTCGGCACGATAGGTGTTGGAGAAGTCCAGCCAGGCTCTGGCAAAGCCCCAGGTGGTTTCGCTGGAGATGGGTGGGAAAATGAAGACCAGCATGAAGCTGCCGACGATCATGAACGGCAGCGCGGCAATAAAACCGTCACGGATTGCCAGAACATAGCGTTGCTGGCCCAGTTTTCCTGCCAATGGGCCGATCCGTTGTTCGATCAACTTGACCAGCATCCCATAGAGTGAACTCATAGTGTGTGTCCTTCCTTGTGAGCACGCTTAACCAATCAGGGACAGGGCGTAGTCCAGCACCTTGTCGCCGCGCTGCATGCCGTAATCCATCATGTCGATAGGTTGTACCTTGATGCCGTGAGCCGCCGCCTTGGCTTGCAACTCCGGTTGCATGTACTTGATCTGCGGTCCCAGCAAGACCACCTGGTAATGGGGCATCTGGTCATCGAACTCCGATGCGCCAAAAGCCTTGATCTCGGCAGCCAGGCCCCGTTTTTCGGCTTCTACCAGCATTTTTTTCACCAGCAGGCTGGTGGACATCCCGGCAGAGCAGCACAACATGATTTTTTTCATGATCATTCCTCAGTTATTAAGCTGGGCTCACTATAGATCGATGCAACAATGTGGGAAATCGATTTCACAAATCGGGTTTTGTAATTGTGATCGCGATCACTTGGTGGATATTCCATATAAGATAACCAAAATAAAATATCGTTATTTATCAGTATTTTGGTGTTATTTTTGTGATGTGGTTTACGCCATGTTTATTCGACTTGGCATTTTGAAATATCGATTTCAAGTCTGTCGTGGTTTTCATGCTGCTCCTGCACTCCTGCACTCCTGCACTCCTGCACTCCTGCACTCCTGCACTCCTGCACCCCTGCATGATGCAGGGGGCGCTTTCGGCATGGTGCCGATCCGGCGCCCATGCCAGCAATCCTGGATAACCGAGCCCATCGCCGTGCTCCTTCACCCTCTGGTGGCAGGGCGTCATGGTGGCGGCTAAGGGGCTCTGTACAGTGTCTTGCTCAGATGGCGGGCTCAGCCTGGGGTTTCCTTGTGGTTCTCGCTGAGGGTCACGAGACCCGATTCAGGAGCCGGGTATCCTGCTTTCCCGCCTTCTTCGCGCGCGGGGCACTGTAGAAGAGGCGGGGGGCGGGTGATGCCCAGTTGGCGTCAGCAGATCTGATGGCAAATGAGGGATCAAGTGGATGCGCAAATAAGGTGGCCAAGAGACGGACATGTAAATGACAGGGTTGCGAAGGTGCGGTCAGATGAAATGATCGATAAGAGAGGGTTCTGCTGCCGTCAGCCTCTGAATGATGATGGAAAAGGGAAAAGGGAAAAGGGAAAAGGAAAACGTAAAGCTGAGGGTGGCGACCGGTGCGGGAGCTGTCCTGGGCAAGAATGGCAGGGGAGTAAAACAATGCTCCGTCACGGGGACGGAGCATTGGAAGGGTGATCAGCGGGTCAATCCACCTTCATCCAGTACGCTGACCGTCCAGAAGAAGGGGGCATTCCAGTTGACGGTGACCTCGTTCAGCGTCCAGGCACCAATCTCATCTTTCCAGCAGGTCTGGCCGGTACACTTGCCCTTGAGGGTGGAGGCAACGGGATCGCTGAAGTTGATGGAGTTCGGCCCGCCCGAGAGTACACCTGGCGGAACCAGGGGAGACGCGGGGTCGATGGGGTGAGCCCAGAACCTGTGGTGCGGATTCTTCAGCGGACGGCTGCCGTAGCCCGACACATAGGACTGGTCGAGGGGGTTGCGGCCGAGCACATAGTCCATGGCATCGGACATGGCCTGCAGGTATTTGCGCTCTCCCGTGAAGTCATGGGCCAACCCGAGGAAGATGCTGCGGTTCATCAGGTTGGAGTTGGAGCCCCAGGGGTATTCGGTCGCCTGATAGGGGATAAGGTAACCCTCCGTCGCCACGCTCTTCTGGTAGCCGTCAGCTGCGGCGATGATAGCGGCGCGCGCCTTCTCCACTTCCTGTTTGCCCAGTTTGTTAGGCACCATGGCCAGCGTGATGGTCCCTGCGCTGCTGAGATCCTGCCAGTAGAGATCACCACTTGCGCTGCGATCCCCCTTGGGGGCAGCCAGATAGAGAGGGGACTGCTGGACGGCCTGCTTGTACTCGGCTTTGCCGGTGGTGGCAAACAGCTCGGCGGCAGCCCAGTAGAATTCGTCCTTCAGGTTGGTGTCATCATAGGGACCGGATCCCACAAAGTTGTCATAGGCATAGACGTCCGGATGGCGGTTGGCCGCCTTCCAGGCTCGTTCCGCTGCCTGCAGGCTGCGCTGTGCGAAGGCCGGATCCAGATCCTTCCATACGCGAGCGGACTGGGCGGCGGTGGCCGCCAGGTTCAGAGTCGCAGCCGTGCTGGGGTGGCTCAGGAAACGGGGTTGTGGATCCTTGTGGGGCGGGAGCGGCATCCCGGTCCAGGCTTCGTCGGCGACCTTGTGGAAGACCATGCCGGAGGCATCGATCTCGGTCAGTTTCAGGCTGTCGAGCTGCTTGGACTGATCGCCTACCGGCACCCAGGCCTTCTTGCCTTCGGGCACCTGCATGGCGAGGAAGAACTCCATCATCCAGCGGGACTCGTCCAGCAGATCGTTGTAGCCGTTGTGCTGTTCCGGGATCTTGACCTTGCCGTCGGCAAAGGCGCTCTTGTCACCCTCTTTCGCCAGCTGCTCCCGTTCATAAAGGTTCATCAAGGTCCATACCGAGATCCCCCCGTTGACCACGTACTTGCCCTGATCGCCGGCGTCGTACCAGCCGCCGGTCACATCCAGCGTGAAGTCACAGCCAGGCCACTGGTTGCCCTTGGCGTCCTGCTTGTTGAAGCAGGTTACGTTCTCGGGCTTGTGTCCTGCCGGGCGAGCAAGGTCGGGGCGCTGGACATATTTGGCTTCGATGTCGATGCCGCTACGCTGCTGATAGAAGAAGGAGAGGGCATCGAATTTCATGGTGTGATAGATGTCATCGCCGATGCTGAACGGATGACTCTTCTGGCCGGCGACCTCCAGTACCAGGCCGGTGCCCGGGGTGGTGACCTGACTGAAGTCGGCAATCTGTACGTTCTCGCCGGATGCGGCATTCAGGCCAAAGGGCGTGGTCTTGCCTTCCGCGATGGTCTCACCCTGGGCATTGCGCAAGGTCCAGGGGAGCGCGTCCTTGCTGTCGGTGGCGATGGTCGCCCGTTTCAGAGCCTTGCTCAGATAGCCGACCTGGTTGACGCGCACGCCGCCCAGCTCCGATTTCTTGATCAAGGAGGGGCCCGATAGCGTGGCTTCACCGATACAGACAGTGGTCGGTGTCTGGGTGCCCATCTGAAGTTGGAACTGGGTCTTCTCGTCAGTGGCAGAAGGTGTGAACTGGATATCGAACGGTTTGGGCGTGCTGCCGAGGGCGAGGTCCTGCACCATGTAGTTGGTGTAGGGGGCGCCATCATGCTGGATCAGGGCCTTGACGTTGATGTCGCTCTTGGCCATGGCAGTGAAATGGAGTTTGTAGGTTTGCCCCTGCACCAGGCCGAGATTGGACTGACCCAGGATGACATCCCAGGGATTGGAGCCCGGCTCGGTGAAGGTGATACAGCCCATCTGGTTCTCGGCGTTCAGGGTACCCCCGGCCGTCCACCATCCATCGGTTCCCTGGAAGCCCCCATTGGTCAGCAATTCACCCACAGGTCCGGCAGATGCCGAGGAGGTAGCTGAACCAGATGCCCCTGCGCTGGGCAGTGAGCAGCCATGCAAGCCAATGACGCAAGACATGGCAAGCGTCAGGGCACTAAGCCGAGATGTTTTCATTGTTACCCCTTTGATCACAGACGGAAATAATGGCGTCGATTTTCGCACTCACGCAGAAAATGACCGAGTCATCCTGCGGCCCGCATTTCACTGTCAAGATTCACACACAATCCTTGAGTAGAAATCGATTTCACGACTCAGGTAACAGTAAATTTTTTGGCAGATCAAGTTTGCTTTTATGAAATGTGATGGAGACGGCAAATTTTCGTTTATTGATATATTCATGCACTTGAATTGAATTCCATTGAATCCTTTCAACATTCCTCTGACTCCCGAGCCGTTTGGCCATATCGGTGTCGTTCCAGACAGCTCATGCGGCAAATCAATGTGATGGATTGCATTTAACTTATTGTTTTGATTTTATTTTATTGGCCTTCCTGCCATGAGTCTACCTGTTCTCTTTGTTCCTTCCTGGGTATTCTGCTGATGAGACACGCCCCCGAGTTTGTGAGTTGCATCACTATTTTCTCTTTCAGCGGGATCTTTGTCATGGCATGACAAAGATACTGCTGGAATGACGAAGAGATTTCTGTTTACCATTTAATATTATTGCAATCGATTTCAAATTTGACTGTTTTTCAAGACGGCTCGCCATGAACGATGAGTCCAGGCGATGAACGAGAACATCCGGAGAGTCATAAGGAAAATGCGTAAAACTACAGGTCTCACCAGGTCTATGACCTGCCTATTCGTGGGGTGCGGCATCTGGAGTGCCGGGATGGCGGATGAGTTGTCGACCATGCCCTATTTTTCCACCTGGCCGCAGATCCACAGCGCCATTGCCAGGGACGAGGGGATGGAGCGCCAGATCCAGGCTCTGCTCTCCCGGATGACCCTGGAGGAGAAGGTTGGCCAGATGATCCAGCCCGACTTTCGTGAAGTGACACCTGAGGAGGTGACGCGCTACAAGATTGGCTCCGTCCTCAACGGGGGAGGTGGCTGGCCCGGCAACAACAAACACGCGTCGGCCCAGGACTGGGCACACCAGGCCGACACCTATTGGCAGGCGGCGGAAGCGGGCTTTGAGGGCAGGGGGTATCGCATCCCCTTCATGTGGGCGACCGATGCGGTGCACGGCCACAACAATGTCTTCGCGGCGACCCTGTTCCCGCACAATATCGGCCTGGGGGCGGCGCGGGATCCGGATCTCATCTACCGTATCGGCCAGATGACGGCGCGGGAAGTGGCCGCCACGGGGCTGGATTGGACCTTCGCCCCGACGGTGGCGGTGCCGAGGGATGATCGCTGGGGCCGGACCTATGAGGGCTATTCCGAAGATCCCGCCATCGTCTATCACTATGCCGGCGAGATGGTGCGTGGCCTGCAAGGTTCCGCGACGGATCTGCGCGGCCAGCGCCATGTCATCTCGAACGTGAAACACTTCGTGGGGGACGGCGGTACCCTGAACGGGGTCGACCGGGGTCAGAACTTCTATTCGGAAGAGGACCTGCGCAACCTGCACGCGGTGGGCTACTTCTCGGGGCTGGATGCCGGTGCCCAGGTGGTCATGGCTTCGTTCAACAGCTGGCACAACGAGCTCAACCGCGACGTGCTGTCAGAAGACGGGGTGGAGTACAACGGCAAGCTGCACGGCAGCCGCTATCTGCTGACCGACGTGCTCAAGGGCAAGATGGGCTTTGATGGTCTTGTCGTCTCTGATTGGAACGGTCACAGCGAGATCGCCGGTTGCACCATGGGGAGCTGCCTGCCTGCGGTGCTGGCCGGGGTCGACATCTTCATGGTCACGGCGCGCAAGGACTGGATGGAGTTTCGCCAGAGCCTGCTCGATGGCGTGGCGAGCCGGCAGATCCCGATAAGCCGGATCGACGATGCCGTGACGCGTATCCTGCGGGTCAAGATGCGGGCCGGGCTGTGGGAGAAACCCATGCCGTCGGCCCGTGAGCTGGCGGGCAAGCAGGGTGAACTTAGTGCCGTGACGCACAAGGCGCTGGCCCGGGAGGCGGTACGCAAGTCGCTGGTGCTGCTCAAGAACGAGGGCAGGATCCTGCCCCTGAGCCGGCAGAGCCGGGTGCTGGTGGCTGGGAGCGCCGCCAATGATCTGGGCAAGCAGGTGGGGGGCTGGAGCCTGACCTGGCAAGGCAGCGAAAACGGGCGCGGTGATTTCCCCGGTGCCCAGAGCGTGCTGGATGCGGTGACCGCCACCGTTGGTGCGGATCATGTGCAGGTGAGCACGGGATCCGGTGAGTTTGCGGGAGCCAAGCCCGATGTCGCCATCCTGGTCATGGGGGAGGATCCCTATGCCGAGTGGTTCGGCGACATTCCTGACAACAAGACCCTTGCCTATGGGGATCTCAAGAGCAGCTATCACGAGGATCTGTTGACCCTCAAGCGGCTGAAGGCGGCCGGCATCCCCGTGGTGACCGTGCTTTTCTCCGGACGTCCGCTCTACGTCAATGAGGAGATCAATCTCTCTTCCGCCTTTGTCGCCGCCTGGCTGCCGGGCACCGAGGGGGAGGGGATCACCGATCTGCTGTTCAGGGATGCCAAGGGCAAGGTGGCCCATGACTTCCAGGGACGCCTCTCCTTCTCGTGGCCCTTTGGCAAGTGCGCCACCACCATCAATCGCACGCCCACCCATATCCCGGGCTGGCAGCGTCCAGCCTTCGAGCAGGATCCAGCGGGTGAGTACGCACCGCTCTTCCCCTATGGCTACGGGCTCAGCTACGGCAAGCCTTCCCCTGTGGCGGCCCGGGTCAGCAACCTCAATACCCTGACCCTGGATAATCGTACCTTCGGCTGCAACGAGAGCGACCCCGCCAAACTGAGCGCCGCTGACAAGGTGCTCGAGCTGTTCGGGCCAAAGGCGGGTGAAGAACACCGTCTGCGCATGGGGGATGCCAGCAACTGGACGGGGACTGAAGTCTCCGGCAACAGCGTGACCGAGATGACCTTCATCAAGGTTCAGCCCATCGACTACCTGCGCCAGCAGGATGCGCGAGCGGTCACCTTCCTCGGGGCGGACAAGCCGGGTGTCGACTCCGGAGCCACGATCCAGTTGCAGACCACCCAGGTCAAGGGGGCGGACCGTCGCACCTACCTGAAGGGAGAGAGCGAGCTGCAGGTGACGCTGCGGGTGCAGCAGGCGCCAGCGGGGGACATGACGCTGGGGCTGCAGTGTGGCTGGCCCTGCGGCAAGTCTATCGAGATTGCTCCGGCCTTGCGCCAGTTGCCCCCGCAGAAGTGGGTGACCCTGAGTCTGCCCCTGCGCTGCCTCGAAGAGGGCATGGACTTCGCGAAGGTCAATACCCCCTTCATCCTGGGCACCAGTGGACAGGCGCGTATCGACATGGCGACCGTACGCTGGGTACCGGCTTCTCTGCTGGGGGCCTCAGGGGAAGTGGTCAGGCTCGATTGCCAGGGCAGGTTGAGTCGATAAGCCGTCAGCCAGATGCACCAGGATGCCTGTCGGGCTCCTGGTGCCTTGATAACCGGCTCCGCCCCGATGCGGAGGGAGAGGTGGGAGAGAAGGATGTCGATCGTACAGCGGATCAGATTGGGCTTTACGCTGCTGCTGGTCCTGTTGCTATTGCTCGGGGCCATCAGTTACCTGAAGACGACCTCCATTCACGGTCGTTTCCAGCAGGTGACCGAGGAGGCGACGCCTCAGGCCCTGACCGCCAGCCGGCTGCGCGCCGCGCTGCTGATGGCTGACAGGGACAGCCTGGCGCATCTCGCCATCCGGGAGACGTCGGCGTTTCCCGAGTCCCGTCAGCGTGTTGCCCATGACAAGGTCCGCTATGAGCAGCACATCAAGGCATTCGCGGCCCTGACACTCGATACCGAGAGTGAGCGGCAACTCGCCCGGGTCACCGACCAGGCCCCCCGGCTGTTTACCCTCTCTGAGCAGTTGATGAGCCTGCACGAAGAGTCGGTCGAGCTGGAGCGGGTGCTCTCACGGATGCGGAGCGAGCTGCTGCACCTGGACGACAACTACCGTTCGGCGGCTGACCTGCTGGTGCGTTACACGGCGGGGCGGCGCTCTTTGCAGAACAAGGCGGAGCTCATCACCAGCGGTATTGCACGGGATCTCAAGCTGATCCTGCGTGCCGACGGCAACACGGATCTGGTGGCGCTACAGGGGGTGCTGGCCAAAGACATCGACATTGCGAACCAGCGTCTGGAGCGGATTGTTGTCCCCGATGACGTCAAGGCCAGGTTCACCCGCCATGTGGCGCGCATTCCCCAACTGGTATTTGGCGACAAGGGGCTGATTGCCACCCTGGTGCGCCGTCAGCAAATCAGCCAGCAACTCCATGGCTTGCGTGAACAGCAGGAGGCGCAGAGCCAGCAACTGGGGGAGGTCCTGGACAGGCTTATCGCCATCAGCAACCAGAGCATGCAGGAGGACAGGCTGAGTGCCGACGTCGCGGTTGACAGCGCCCGCACCTGGATCGTGATGGTGGCCCTGTGTTCCGTGCTCATCGCCCTCATTGTTGCCTGGAGTACGGCCCGCAGCATCCAGGTGCCGCTGGTGCGGATCAATCGGGTTCTCGGTCTGATGGCACAAGGGGACATGACGCTGCGGGTTCGCTACCCCGCCAGGAATGAGCTTGGTGAGGTTGCGAACTCCATCGACCAGCTAGCCCACCACACCAAGACGCTTCTGATGGAGGTCCAGACCGGCTCTGAGTACCTGGTGAGCGAGACGCGCAAGACCGCGGAGATCGGCGAGCAGGTGATGTCGCAGGTGCAGGCGCAGAAGGCTCAGACCGATCAGGTGGCGGCCGCCATCTTCGAGCTGGAGACCAGTGCGACCGAAGTGGCGCGCTCGAGCGATCATGTTCGTCGGGAGGTGGGGGAGGCCAATGACGAGAGCCGGCTCGGACGTCATCTGATGCAGGCCAATCGGGATGGCATCGAACAACTGGCGACCGACATCGCCGGGGCCATGGCGATCACCCGCAAGCTCGAAGGCTACAGCAGCAACATTGGCAACATTCTCGAGGTGATCCGTGGCATGGCTGAACAGACCAACCTGCTTGCCCTCAATGCGGCCATCGAAGCGGCCCGTGCCGGGGAGGCCGGGCGGGGCTTTGCGGTGGTGGCCGAGGAGGTGCGGGCGCTGGCTACCCGTTCACAAGGGGCGACCCAGGAGATCCAGGTGATGATCGACAACCTGCAGGGATGCGCCCGCGATGTGGCGAGCGTGATGGCCCAGAGCCATGAGCAGACCCAGCAGAGTGTGCAGCAGACCCGGGATGTCGAGAGTGCCCTGGCGGGGATCGCCTCGCGCATGGAGGCCATCAAGGAGATTGCGGATCACATGGCTTATGCCGCAGTGGAGCAGATTTCGGTGAGTCAGGGAGTGGCCCAGCACGTGGCGGCCATCGCAGACGTGGCTCACGAGACCGAGCAGGCGTCCCGGGTATCGGCGAGCAGTGGTGAGGTGTTGTCGGGGCTGGCCAGCCAGCAGCAGAGTCTGGTGGCCCGTTTCAAGGTGTAGGAGAGAGGCGATGTGGAAATCTGTGAGTGCCCTGCTGGTCTGGGGGCTGAGTACGGCGGCGGTATCCCAGGAGCTGGTGCTGGAAACCTGGCGCGTGGATGACGAGGCGCTCTGGAAGGAGCAGTTTCTGCCCCGTTTTCAGGCGATCCATCCCGAGATCACCCTTAAGCTGCATTCGCAGCGCTCGGCGGATTACGATCGGGAGCTTGCCGAGCGGCTGGCGGCGGGGAAGGCAGGGGATCTCATCACTTGCCGTCCTTATGATCAGTCCCTGCGGCTGTTCCAGCAGGGGCATCTGCTGGATCTGACGGACCTGCCCGGGATGGAGAACTTCCCGAGCTTTGCCAAGGCCGCCTGGCAGACCGACTCCGGGGCCCAGACCTTCTGCCTGCCCATTGCCTCCGTGATCCAGGGTTTCTACTTCAATGTCGATATCTTCAACGCCCTTGGGCTGACACCGCCGCGAACCCGTGCCGACTTCTTCGCCGTGCTGGAGAAGGTGAAGCAGGATGGCCGCTATATGCCGCTGGCACTGGCGGCTCACGACAGCTGGGTGGTCTCCGAGCTTGGTTATCAGAACATCGGTCCCAATTACTGGCATGGGGAAGATGGCCGCCTGGCGCTGATCAACGGTCAGGCGCGAGTGACCGATGCCTCTTATGTGGCGGCGTTTCGTGAGCTGGCGAGCTGGCGGCCCTACATAGGGGACCATCCTGCCGATGCCACCGAAGCACAGGCGGTGGATGCCTTTGCTGCGGGCAAGGCCGCCATGATAGTGGCGGGCTCCTGGTCGCTGGCCCAGTTCACCGGCAAGGTCAATTTTGGTGCCTTCCCGCCCCCCGTCGCGCGGGAGGGGGACACCTGCTATTTCACCGATCACACCGACATGGGGATCGGCATCAATGCCGCCAGCCCGAACAAGGAGGCCGCCCTGAAACTGGTGGAGTGGATGGCAAGCGCCGACTTTGCCGAGCGTTTCTCCAATTCGGTGCCCGGTTTTTTCTCCCTCTCTAACCACTTCTTCGAGCTCAAGGATCCGGTGGCGAGCACCATGATGGGCTGGCGGGATACCTGCGATTCCACCTTGCGTCTGGGGGCGCAGTTCCTCACCCGGGGTGAGCCATCGCTTACCACAGAGCTTGCGGAGGTATCGCAATCCGTGGTGCTCGGCACCATGACGCCGGAAGCCGCCGCCGCGCGCATCCAGCAGGGGTTGGCAAGCTGGTATCCCCCCCAGAAGGCGGCCACGAGAAGAGCCAGTCTGTGTGAAGCGGACGAGCCTCTCCCCACGCTGGCAACCAGCGCGGCCACCGGGACGGAATCCCCCTTCGCAGCGCCTTGACGGTGGCCACGCTCCCGCAGGGATCTGCACACTCCCCAAGGCGCCTTCAGGCGCCTTGTTTCATTCAGGTCGACCGGGGTCATCGGGTTGTGATTGCCAGGCTTTGGCTGGTGTCATCGGGCCAGGCCGAATTGAGGGCCGGCAGAAGAGGGACGCCTAGTTGTGTGCAGTCTCTGTGCTATGTCAGAGAGTCAAGGTGGAGGACACTGCAGGGGCAAGTCATTCGCTGGGCAGGCGGCTGACAAAAGAAAAACGGCCCGAAGGCCGCTTTGCGCTGATGCTGTGCTGGGATCTGATGCTGCGCAGGGAACCGCCCCGGTCTGTGTTCACCCCTTGTAGGGCAGTGTGGTATCACGCACCACAATGCTCAACTCGGGCAGTTCGTCCGAGTTCAGCTCCGTGTTCTCGATCAAACCCAACAGAGTCTTGACCATCTTGACACCCATCTCGTAGATGGGCTGACGTACCGTGGTCAATGGCGGGTTGGAATAAGTAGAGAAGGGCAGGTCGTCAAAACCGATGAGAGAGACATCCTCAGGCACCCGCAAGCCGCACTGCTTGAGCCCCAGAATGGCACCGTAACAGGTCTGATCGTTGGCGCAGAAGATGGCGGAGAATTTCCGGCCGCTCTCCACCAGCTTCTTGACGGCATTGAGCCCGCCGACTTCGGCGAAATCCCCCTGGATGACCAGGGAGGGGTCATATTCGATACCTGCGCTCACCAGGGCCTGGCGATAGCCATGATGACGCTCGATGGCATCGTTATGATCCGGTAAACCGACGATATGGGCGATGTCACGATGACCCAGATCCAATAAATAGCGAGTCGCCATGTAGCCACCCAGCCGGTTATTGATGCTGAAGGAGTGTACCCGCTCGGTCATGATATTGTGACCTGTGGCCACAATCGGTATTTGCTGGGAAAACTCGAGCAGTGTTTGCTGATTGACGTGGCCGGTCAAAATAATAAGGCCATCAACCCGCCGGGCCACCAGCAGGCGCAACCGCTCAACTTCTTCTTCCGCATTCCAGTGACCGCTGACAATCAGCGGCACATACTCCATGCCCTGAAGAGTGTGTTCAACACCCCGCAACATTTCGTTGGAAAATGGACTCTCCACATGTTGGGTCAAAACACCCAGGGTCATGGACTGACCCGTTTTCAAATATTGCGCCATCAGGTTGGGACGAAAATTCAATTCCTGAATGGCATCTTCCACCGCCTGACGTTTATCTGCGGCCACTTTGGCCGAGCCGTTCAATATCCGGGATACAGTGCTTGCCGAGACACCGGCTCGGCGGGCGATATCATAGACAGTGGCTTTTTTCTCCTGAGCTGACTTCGACATCCCCCCTCCGTACTCGACTGTGAAAACCCCTGGTCATGGCCAGTGTTATATGAATATCTTCTTAATAAATCAGCAAGTTAGGATACCCGTTTCCCCTGGTGGTGACAAGCGATGATGCGCCTTGCCAGGGGAGGGAATGCTACTGTTGGGCGGCAAAAAAGACCTCTTTTGCCTTGGTAAAACCGGCTTGCTCGGCGGCTTTGACCCAGGCGAGCGCCTGCTCATAGTTTTTGCTCTGAACGGCAGTGCGAATATGCTGATAATAATCCAGTTCACCCAACGATTTATCTGGTGAGACCATTACGGGTGATATGGTTTTTGCGATCTGCGTCGCATTCTCAGCAGGCTCTGCGTCCAGCGTCAAATATAGGCGTCCGGTAGCAGAGTGAGGCACTTCCACATTGATGAGGCGGGCGACATCCGTGGTGCGATCATATTGCATGGCGCGCTGGAGATCGTCCGGGTTGAGCCGGGTACTGCCCTGCATGTCCTTCGCCGTGGAATAGATCACCATATAGGCGGCCCGAGCGCTGCCGATGGGGGCCGGAATGGTGAATTCCCCCTGAATGTTCTGCCCTGAAATTAACGAACGACCGTCATAACTGAATGTGGAACCGGGAATGGTTTGAACGGCGTTGTATTGCTCGTCCAGCAACAGGATGCTGGGCAGGAAGACGGTATAGTCGACCGGAATGGTTATTTTGACGCGAGTTGCCTGGCTGACTTCGGGCAGCGAGAAGGCCATTACATAGCTTTTGCCTGAATCAAATGCATAGACCTGGCTGTCGGTGCTCACATCGACCCAGCGGCTCTCCTGCCCGAGGGACTGGAAGCGAAGTTCCTTGAACGACTCGACCGCCACCTTGTTCGACAATTGTTCCCGACCTTGCTCAACCTGTTGCTGCAGGGCGGAGACTGCCGATCCTGGCGAATGCTCCGGGCCCATGCCGGCGCATCCGGCCATCAGCAGACTGACCAGGAAAGGCAGACACTGCTTCGTTCCCTTCATCGTGTTTCCTCGTATGCAATGCGGGCCCCCCAAGGGACCCGAGATTATAGTGCAGATAAGTATCGCGACCTAACCTACCACCACATGTCCGCCTGTACACCGACCAGGAAATCTTCCCGGTCTTCCTGCCAGGGGGTCTCGTTGTTGTGATCGACATAGGTCGTCAGAATGCGGATCTCCGGTGAGGGCCCCATGCCGGTATTGACGGTGAAGGTCGGCACTATGCTGACCTTGTGAGAGGTGCCACCCCGTTCGACGTTGTCGATGATCAGGTTGTTTTTCACATATCCGACTTCCGTCTGGATGGAGAAGAACTCATTGATCGGGAATACCGGGCGCAGAGATGCGGCATACCAGGAGTCATGGCCACCCAGCTCGTAATCGTTGTACTGGTAGGAGAGGGTCGGCAGCAGATGAATATTGGCGCCATACCAGCCACCCCAGAGGAAGAGGCGGTAGGATTGATCGCCTTCCATCACCTTGGACTGGTAGGGTTTATAGCCATCCGCCTTGTCCTGCAGTGTCTTCTGATACAGGGAGCCCTTGCGATACATGGCGGTATTGGTCAGGTTGGCACCCAGCAAGTCCCCTGAACCCAGCCCACGTCCTGCCTGGGCGATGAACTTGGAGAAGCCGCCCGGCATGAAGAAGAAGTCGTCGCGGGAATAGATGACGGTTCCTTCTGCCCCCTTGGTCGCATATTGCTTGTTGTCGCCGGTGAACTCGTTGCTGGGCATCTGCTTGAGTGCGATCTCCATGTCCCAGGCACCGTAGAGGGCGCTGGTGTGGAGGGTGTGCATGGTGGCTTCAGTGCCATTGGCGCGGTCGGAGTGGCTGGTGTCGTTGCTGTTGATATAGGCAAAGTCCCACTTGCCACCCGCCATCTCCATGGCTTTGATGCCGACGCCGGTTCCCGAGTAGTCCGTGTAGAAATAGTCGGTGGTCCAGATGTAGTTCTCGCGGTCGTAATAGCGCAGGCCGCCCCACATGGTCCCGGTCGGGGTGATGCCACCCAGCTCCACATAGGTTTCTGACACACCGCTTTCGCGAGGCGCGGCACGGGTTTGCAGGCCGTCGGCATCGGACTCCACCTTGAAGTGGATGTTGACCGACTTGTTGCTGCCCAGATCCCACAACTTGTTCAGGCCCGCTTCCCAGCTGTTGTCCAGCTCGGAGCCCAGGCGCCCCATGGTCTTGTCCATCTCATATTCGTACCCCGCCTTGGCGAAGTTGTCCTTGGCGTCAAACATCGAGCCGGCACGAATATAACCGTGGAAGCCAAAACTCTCGGCGGCATTCGATACTGCGGGCACTGCCAGCCCGCAACATGCCCCGACAAACAAGGCGAGTGACTTCAATTTCATCTTATTGCTCCAATCCGTAGAAAATTATTTTCAATCGATTTCTCGAAGATTCAATGCCTTGTCACTTGATCTGCTGGCAGGGCTGATTGCTGTCAAAGTCTGCCGGGATGGCTGTTTTCAGGGCCACGTTGGTGAAGGCGAAGCGCAGACCGGCCATGGAGTCCCAGGCCCCGCTCAGGTAGAGCGCCTTTTGCACCGAGCCTGTGTTGGCCGCCGGAATGAGAGAGGCGACCGGCAGGATGCAGCGGTACCAGGTGTCGTCATCGGGCACGATGTTGCTGTCCATGGTGAAGAAGGTGCCAAAGTCCGGGCCTGCGGTACCGTCCATGCGGATCTGGATGTTGGGGGAGTCACCGTAGCTGGAGACTTTCAGGTCGAGCAGCATGGCGCCGTCCTGATAGGCGGAGAGATCCCCATTGGCGCTGTCGGTCCCGAGGAAGGCGGCGCCATTGCCTGGCAGGTCCATGGTGATGACCTGGTTTTCATCGGTCAGGGTGCCGCCGAAGCTGGCTGCCGGGTAATCGGCGCTGCGGTCCTGGGCCTGGCTCTTGTCACCGGAGTAGTAGAGTGCGGCATCGGTGGCCACCAGCGCGGGGGCATTGTTGACGCCGGAGCCTGTGTCCGGATTGGTACCTGGATCGGTGCCAGGATCGGTACCGGGATCGGTTCCCGGGTCTGTGCCCGGTTCGGTAGCGCCGCCAGGCGCTTCACAGGTGACCGGGTCGACAACGGGCTTGGCCGAGGTGGTGAGCAGGTACTTGATGTTGGTGATTTCGTAGTTGAAGGCTTCTTTGGTGGCCAGGTGGAACGGTGTGCCCACAGTGGCGAGGTTGATGGCCGTGGCACCGGGGAAGGGCTTCATGCAGTTGATGGGCAGCGTGAGCGTTTCCCAGTCGCCGGAACCGGTCAGGGCGCTGGCAATGGGCAGGCTGCTGCGGTTGGGATACTCGTTGTCGATGGAGGCATTGAGCACTTCCGGCACCTTGCTCTTGGTCCGCAACTGGAACTCGATGAAACCGGAGGCGTATTTGCTCAGGTTCAGAGGGGTGGCGGATTTGAGCATGAAGGTGCCATCTCCGTCACCGGCTACCTGCACATCGGCGGTGTCATCGGTACCGGCATTGTTGATGAGCACGGCGCTGATGCTGGTCATGGCGACGGGAGAAGCGGTGACCGGTTGCAAGCTCCAGTTGTCCTTCTCTGACTGGATGCTGGGGGTTGTACCCCCATTGGCACCGACCCCGAACAGGATCAGGGTGCTGTCGCCAGGGGGCGTGGTGCCACCGTTGTCGCCACCGTTATTACCACCGGTGTTGCCACTATTCGAGTCGATATTATCGGCCCCACCACACCCGCCAAGCAGGGCAGCGGCGATCAACGACGCCAAAAGTCCTTTTTTTGATGCATTCATACTGACCACTCCAATCAATGGGAAAAATATCCACCGCGATGAACCGTCAAGACTCAAACAGACGCTATGCAATCGATGCCAAGACAAATCATGCTGGCTTCATTTTCTTGAAATCGATTTCCAATGCAATGCTTATCCCCTGTGATGATCAAAGTTTGTGTTTCAAATCACAGAAAACGTGTCCTGATGACCAGCTGATGGGATGTGCAAGAAAGAGTTATTTTTAAATAAAAAGAGTTCATGGTGTTGTTTTTAATGGTTTATTTTATTTTTCTCTTGAGGCTGACGATCAGAGGGAAAGTATCGGAGTAGATCTGCAATGTATCGGAGGTGATTGCGATGTGTCGATTTCTGAGCAACACTTAAATTGACTTCGATTTCATGGTGTATTGAATGAGACTCAGGCTGTCATCAACCTTGCGGGACCTCTCCAGCGGTTCAGGCACCAGGAGTGTCCAGCCTTGACTGGTGATGGCAGACAGCATGCAGTCGATGAGGCCAAGGGAGTCGGTCGTCAGAGCGATGCTGAGGCCGGGTTCCGGCAGGGTCGGCACCGACCCGGGATGGTGCAAGCCCCCTGTGCCAGATAGCAGATCGCCATCTTGGAGAAGACCAAGGATGCACCGGCGACGGAGGGCGGGTCACAAATCCTGGAGAGGTTACCCGCGATAAGGCCGTCCCCGCAGCACCGGCCATGAACCACAGGCCCGGCACCATGGCGCACTCATCCTCTTCGAAGGAACGCAAAATGGTGCCAGGCATGCATTGCATGCTAATCACCTCCCCAGGGCCAGCAAACCCGCGCAGTGGTCAGCATGATCGGTGCAGTATTCGCTGTGCCCGCCAGGCCTGAATGCGCGCCTGGGTACCGATGACGAAGACAAAAAAGACCGGCACGAAGAAGATGGCCAGCAGGGTGCCGCTGATCATGCCGCCGAACACGCCGGTGCCGATGGCATGCTGGGTCTCCGCGCTGGCACCGCTGGCAAGCATCAGCGGCACCACGCCGAGGGTGAAGGCGAGCGACGTCATCAGGATGGGGCGCAGACGCAGGCGTGCGGCGGTCACCGCAGCGTCAAGTAGCGAGCGCCCTTCGCCGTGCAACTGGCGGGCAAACTCCACGATGAGGATGGCGTTCTTGGCCGACAGACCGATGATGGTGATCATGCCCACCTTGAAGAAGACGTCGTTGGGCATGCCGCGCAGCATCACCGCCGCCACGGCGCCGAGCAGGCCCAGGGGGACCACCAGCATCACGGAGAGCGGAATGGACCAGCTCTCGTAGAGCGCGGCCAACACCAGGAAGACCACCAGCGCCGACAGCAGCATCAGCAGGGGGGCCTCGGCCGCCGACTGACGCTCCTGCAGCGACTGTCCCGTCCAGGCCAGGGCGAAGCCTGGCGGCAATTGCGCCACCAGGCGATCCATTTCCGCCATCGCGGCGCCACTGGAAACCCCGGGGGCGGCACTCCCGGAGAGACGCACGGCGGGGAAGCCCTCGAAGCGCATCATCTGTTGCGGCGACTGGCGCCAGGTCGGCGTCACCACCTCCCGCAGGGGCACCATGCCGCCACTGGCATTGCGCACCCGTAGGCCGAGTACGTCATCGAGCTGCATGCGCGCCGACGCGTCGGCCTGCAGGATGACCTGTTGCATGTGCCCGCCGTTAGGGAAGTCGTTGATGTAGAGCGACCCCATCGCCGCCGACAGGGTGCCGCTCACGCTGGTGAACGAGAGTCCCATGGCCTCGGCCTTCTGCCGGTTGATCTCGAGGTGAATGCTCTCGCCGGGGGGCAGGCTGTCGGGATAGACATCGCTCACCACCTCGCTTTGGGCCGCCAGTGCCAGCAGTTGCGCCTGGGCGGCCTGCAGCGCGGCCTCCCCCTGGTTGGCCCTGTCTTGCAGGAAGAGCGTGAAACCCGAAGAGGTGCCCAGTTCGTCGATGGCGGGCGGCAACAGGCTCATCACAGTACCTTCCTTGCTGTTGGCCATGGCGGCCTGTGCCAGCTCCGCCTCTTCGGCAGCCGTGGCACCATGGCGCTGGTCCCACTCTTTGAGCATGGTGAAGGCCATGGCTGCATTGGGGCCGGCGCCGGAGAAGCTGAAGCCTTGCACCACCAGGTTGGTGTCGAGCGCCTCGCGAGAGGCTACATGGGCCTCGAACTCCTTGATGACGGCCAGGGTGCGCTCGCTGGTGGCGCCGGTCGGTAACTGGATGGAGGTCATGAAGTAGCCCTGATCCTCGTCCGGCAGAAAGGAGGAGGGCAGCTGGGTGGCCGCAATGGCCAGCACGGCGCAGAGGGCGGCGAAGGTAGCCATCACGCGTCCGCTGCGCCCGACCAGCCGGGTGACCCGAACGCCGTAGCCTGCGGTGAGCCGCTCGACGCCCCGGTTGAAGGCGCCGAAGAAGCCGCGCTTCTCATGGTGATCCGGGCTGACCGGACGCAGCAGGGTGGCGCAGAGCGCCGGCGTCAGGGTCAGGGCGAGGAAGGCGGAAATCAGGATCGACACCGCCATCGACAGGGTGAACTGCTGGTAGATGACCCCCACGGAGCCGCTGCCGAACGCCATGGGGATGAACACCGCCGTGAGCACCAGAGTGATGCCGATCACCGCCCCGGTGATCTCCTTCATGGCCCGCGATGTCGCCTCTCGGGGCGATAGCCCCTGGGTGGCCATCAGGCGCTCGACGTTCTCCACCACCACGATGGCGTCGTCGACGATGATGCCGATGGCCAGCACCATGCCGAACATGGTCAGGGAGTTGATCGAAAAACCGGCCAGCAGCATCACCACGAAGGTGCCAAGCAGGGCGATGGGGGCGACGATGGCCGGGATCAGGGTGTAGCGCAGGTTCTGCAGGAAGAGGAACATCACCAGAAACACCAGCACCATGGCTTCCAGCAGGGTGTGGATCACCTTGTCGATGGAGACCTTGACGAAGGGGGCCGAGTCGAACGGGATGGAGTAAGCCATGCCCGCCGGCAGGGTTGGCGAGAGCTGGGCAAGGCGAGTGCGTACCGCATCGGCGGTGCGCACGGCGTTGGCGCCGGGGGAGAGCTGGATGGCGGCGCTGGTGGCAGCCACCCCGTTCTCGCGGTTGGAAAAGGCGTAGGATTGCGCCCCCAGCTCGATCCGGGCGACGTCACCCAGCACCAGCTTGGCGCCATCACTACCGGCCCGCAGCACGATGGCGGCGAACGCCTCGGGAGTGGTCAGCTGCCCCTGTACCGTGAGGGGAACCGTCAGTCGCTGGCCAGGCAGGGCGGGTTCGTCGCCGAGGCGCCCCGGTGCAATCTGCACGTTCTGCTGCTCGATGGCCTGCGCCACCTCGCTGATGGTCAACCCGTAGGCGGCGAGCTTGCCCGGATCTACCCAGATGCGCATGGCCTGCTCGGCGCCGAACAGCTGCACTCGCCCCACCCCGTCGATGCGGCGTAGCTCCTGCACGATATTGCGCGCCATGTAGTCGTTCAGCGCGACCTCATCGAAACGGCCATCCGGTGAAGTCATGCCGACCATCATCAGAAAGCCGGACGAGGCGGACTCCACCTGCAGGCCGGTTTGCCGCACCGCCTGTGGCAAGCGAGGCTCGACCGCCTTGATGCGGTTTTGCACGTCCATCTGGGCCAGCTCCGGATCGGTGCCCGGCTTGAAGGTGGCGGTGATCTGCGCGCTGCCGGAGGCATCTACCGATGACTCGAAGTAGAGCAGGTTCTTGACCCCCGACAGCTCGCGCTCGATCAGGCTCACCACCGCATCATTCAGGGTCTGCGGCGTGGCGCCCGGATAGGTGGCATAGAGGGTCACCGACACCGGCGCCACCGAGGGATAGCGGGAGATGGGCAGCTTGGGGATGGCGATGACCCCCGCCAGCACGATGAAGAGGGCGATCACCCAGGCAAACACCGGGCGATGAATGAAAAACTGCGGCATGAAATGTCTCCGATTCAACGGTTACCGGCGTCAGCCTGCTGGCTGACTGCGGGGGATTGCCAGGGATGGGCAATGACTTGCGTCCCCGGGGTCAGGCGGTCGATCCCCTCGATCACCACCCGCTGTCCGGCGTTGAGCCCGGACGTGATGCGGTACTGGCTATTCATCAGCTCAGCGGTGTTGACCGGAACCAGTTGTGCCTGCCCCTGGCCATCCACCACCCACACGCTGGTCTGGCCCGATGTGCGCACCACCGCCTGCTGAGGCACGCTCAGGGCGTTGGCATAGCGGGCACGGGGAATGCGCGCCTGTACGTAGAGGCCGGGCAACAGGCGCCGCTCCGGGTTGTCCACCAGTACCCGCAGCAGTACGTCACCGGTCCCGGCATCCACCTCGATGCCGGAGAAGAGGATGTGCCCCTGCATGCCGAGCGGCTTGCCGTCGCTGCCGAGGATGTCCACCGCCAGTTCCGGTGCCGTCGAGCCAGCCTGTTGGCGCAGGGTGTCCAGCACAGAGGCCGGTTGACGCACATCGACGTAGACCTGATCGATCTGCTGGATCCTGGCCATGGGGGTGGTATCGGTGGGGGACACCAGGGCCCCTTCACTCACCAGAGCCTGATCGATGCGCCCGGCGATGGGGGCTTCCACGCTGGCAAATTGCAGGTTCAGCTGGTGCCGGGCCAGGGTCGCCCTGGCCTGAGCCACGTCGGCGGCCGCCTGATCCCGCTGGGAGACGGCATCGTCATAGGTCTGGCGGCTGATGGCGTCGGTACGCAGCAGCGGCTGCAGACGCTCAATCTGGATGCGGGCGCGGGCCAGCACGGCCTCCGCGCGCTGCAATGCGGCGGCGGCGCTGTCGACATCCGCCTTGAAGGGGGCCGGATTTATCTGGAACAGCACTGTGCCTGCGCCGATTTCGGCGCCCTGCTCGAACAGGCGGCGCTGCACGATGCCGCTGATCTGGGCGCGAATCTCGGCGCTGCGCAGCGCGGCCACCCGGGCGGGCAGATCCTCGCTGATGACCAGGTCCTGACCTGCCAGCGTCATCACCGACACCTGAGGAAGGGTCGGCGCATCTTGCGCTTGCGACGCCCCATCGCAACCTGCCAACCCGAATACGGCAATGACGGCGAGCAGGGCGCCCGCATACCGCTGTTTGACAAACATCATACTCACCTCGTTAAACCGTCTCCCCGGCATGGTGTTGCCGCGAGAGCACATCGAGCGGGCATTATGGAGAGGGGCTATTGCGAATGATTCGAGGCTTTGTGGAGAATCCATGGAGGCGGTGATAAAGTTCAAGCCCCCCATTTTCGAGTCCGACCATGTCGTATCTTCCTGCTTCCGCCAACCCGGCGGCCCAGTCACTGGTTCTGATTGCAGAGGATGAAGCCGAGATCGCCGACATCCTCGCCGCTTACCTGCAACGCCACGGATTGCGCACTTTGCATGCCGCCGATGGCCGCGAAGCCCTGGCCATGCACCAGACATGCAAACCCGATCTCCTGTTGCTGGATGTGCAGATGCCGCAGCTCGACGGCTGGCAGGTGCTCAGCGAGATCCGGGCCCGTGGCGACACGCCGGTGATCATGCTGACCGCCCTGGATCAGGACCTCGACAAGCTGATGGGGCTGCGCATGGGGGCGGATGACTATGTGGTCAAACCCTTCAACCCGGCCGAAGTGGTGGCCCGGGTACAGGCGGTGCTCAGACGCAGCCAGGCAGCAAAACAGGCCACGGCCCGGGTGCTGCGGGTCGGCCCCTTCCAGATCGATCTGGAGAGCCACGAGGCCTGCATTTGCCGCGATGAGGGGCAGCAGGTGCTGGATCTGACCCTGACCGAGTTCAAGTTGCTCGCCTCTTTGATGCGGGCACCCAAGCGGGTGTTCAGCCGCGCCGAACTGCTGACCCACTGCCTGCCGGAGGGGGATACCCAGGAGCGCACGGTGGACAGCCACATCAGCAAGCTGCGCAAGAAGCTGGAGGCGCACGGCATCCAGGGGGTGCCCGCCAGTGTCTGGGGCGTCGGCTATCGCTTCGGGGGCGATGCGTGACATCGGCCCCCGGCCTGCGCAGGCAGATCATCCGCTCTCTGGGGCTGATGGCGCTAGGCATCATCTCCCTCGCGGTGATCGGCACCTATGTGTTCTACGCCATTGCCGTGACCTATGTGCCTGGCAGCATCTCCGAGAGCTGGATGCCCTCCAGGGTCGAGATGATCTGGATTGGCTCGACCATTCTCATTGCATTGGGGATGGCGCTGTACGTGGCGGTGCGCCTCTCTCGGCGCATCCTGACCCCGCTCAATTCGGTGGCGAACAGCCTGCGAGAGGTGGCAGAGGGCAAACTCGATGCGCGCGTGCCGCTGGATGAACAGGCGATCGGGGAGACGGCGCAACTGGTGCGGGACTTCAACACCATGGCCGAGCGACTGCAGAGCATGACCCGCGAGCGGGAGTTCTGGAATGCCGCCATCGCCCACGAATTGCGCACCCCGGTGACCATCTTGCGTGGCCGCTTGCAGGGGCTGGCCGAAGGGGTATTTCCGCCAGAACGTGCGCTCTTTGAAGGTTTGTTGCGCCAGGTGGAGGGATTGACCCACCTGATCGAAGACTTGCGGGTACTCAGTCTCAACGACAGCGGCCACCTGGAGCTGCAACGAGAGGCGATCAGGCTGGCCGACGAGCTTGCCGAGGTGCTTGAGGCGTTTGCCACCCCCCTGGCCGCGAGCGGTTTCACTATCAAGCGGGAGCTCGATGCCGAACTCTGGGTCTGTTGCGATGCTCTTCGCATCCGTCAGGCCCTGATGGCGCTGCTGGAAAATGCCCAGAAGCATGGGGTGCCGGGCATGCTGACAGTGCGCCTGCATCGTTCGGGCACCCAGTGCATCCTGAGCGTGGAAGACGAAGGGCCCGGCATCAGCGAGGAGGTCGCCGCCCATATCTTCGAGGCGTTTCGCCGGGGGGATCCGTCACGCTCACGCAAGAGTGGCGGCAGCGGGCTCGGGCTGGCCGTGGTCAAGGCCATTGCCGAGGCTCACGGCGGCAGTGCGGTCTGCCAATCCGGCGGGCGGGGCGGCACCCTGTTCCTGCTTTCCTGGCCCCTCTTGCACCCTGACGGCAGGTCATGACCCCGCATTGCCGCATCGGCTCGGGATGGGCGCGCCGAGGCGCGTGTGTTGACTGTGATCCAACAGCCCAAAAAAGCCCATCTCATGGGGAGAGACGGGCTTTTTTTATGGCTTGCAGGCAGCGCCCTCATGGGGCGCACCGGGATCAATGCTCGGCCAGCAGGGGCTCTCCCTCCTGGCGTTTGTCGTGGATGGCAAAGCGATCGACCAGGGTGGTACTGGCGTCGTTCAGGCCGATGACCGCCACCTCTTTCCCCTCACGGCGGAACTTGATGACCACCTTGTCGAGGGCCGTGATGGCGGTAATGTCCCAGAAGTGGGCGTGCGTCAGGTCGATGACCACCTTCTCCACTTCCTCCCTGAAATCGAAACTGGCCAGGAACTGCTCGGCGCTGGCAAAGAAGACCTGGCCCCGCACCAGATAGGTACGCACGGCGCCGCTGCGCTCGCTGTCGCTCTTGACCAGCATGACGCGGGCAACCTTGTGGGCGAAGAAGAGAGAGGCGAGCAGCACCCCCACGAAGACCCCGAGTGCCAGGTTGTGGGTCGCGACCACCACGGCGACGGTGGTTACCATCACCAGATTGGTGGAGAGGGGGTGGCTCTTCAGGTTGCGTACCGACTCCCAGGAAAACGTGCCGATGGAGACCATGATCATCACGGCCACCAGGGCTGCCATGGGGATCTGACGGATCCACTCATCCATGAAGACCACCATCAGGATGAGCAGGGTCCCCGCCACGAAGGTGGAGAGGCGGCCGCGGCCACCGGATTTGATGTTGATGACGGACTGGCCAATCATGGCGCACCCCGCCATGCCTCCCAGCAGACCGGCGCCGATGTTGGCGATCCCCTGACCCTTGCACTCGCGGTTGCGATCGCTTGGGGTGTCGGTCATCTCGTCGACGATGGCTGCCGTCATCATGGACTCGAGCAGTCCCACCACCGCCAGCCCCGCTGAGTAGGGGAAGATGATGACCAGGGCCTCCAGATTGAGGGGCACGTCGGGCCAGAGGAAGACCGGCAGGGTATCGGGCAGCTCGCCCATGTCGCCCACGGTACGGATGTCGATGCCCAGGGGGATGGCCACCGCCGTCAGGATGACGATGCACAGCAGGGGGGAGGGGAGCAGTTTGCCCATCACGGGAACGAGCGGGAACAGATAGATGATGCCAAGTCCTGCCGCGGTCATGGCGTAGACCTGCCAGGTGACGTTGGTGAGCTCGGGCAGCTGAGCCATGAAGATAAGGATGGCCAGGGCGTTGACGAAGCCGGTCACCACGGAGCGGGAGACGAATCGCATCAGGCTGCCGAGCCTGAGGTAGCCCGCCGCTATCTGAAAGAGGCCGGTGAGCAGGGTGGCCGCCAGCAGATACTGCAGGCCATGTTCCTTGACCAGGGTCACCATCAGGAGTGCCATGGCGCCGGTGGCGGCGGAAATCATGCCGGGACGACCGCCGACGAAGGCGATGACCACGGCGATGCAGAAGGAGGCATAGAGGCCGACCTTGGGGTCGACGCCCGCAATGATGGAGAAGGCGATGGCCTCCGGGATCAGCGCCAGGGCGACGACGATGCCCGACAGCAGATCGCCCCGTATGTTGGAGAACCACTCTTGTCTTGCACGTTCCAGCATGGGGATTTTCTCGCTCGTTGAGGATCCATGGCCACAGGCCCGCAAATCAGGGGGAATGGCGGGGATCACAGGGTTGGACTGGCTGTTGATGGTCGGGTAAACCGGCCGGTCGGCATCACCGGAGTCAGGCGGCAGAGGCCGCACAGGGCAGGGTCAGGGCGGCGTGACGGCCACCCCAGAGCACATAACAGGCATAAGGGGCGCATGTTAACAGTCGGTGCCAGGCCGGGGAAGCCCGTAAAGGGCCAGAAACGGGGGACGGGACACAAAATGATCGGCCTGTCAGTGACCAAGGTCTCATCTGGAAAGTTTATTATCCCTTCCCCGCCGAGTGCTGTTATATGATTGCGATGTTTTTTGAAAAAACTCGTGATTTTAATGCAGTTAATTTCTGGTTATTGGTATTTCACTCTGCGTCATGCCCTCCATCCCGCCGAGAGCGAGCCCCCGAGGCTCGTGGCGGGCCCTGAGATCAGGGTTTCACGGGTTCCGTTTCTATTTGTTGGCACGTGATTCAGCTCCCATTGGGTTTCATGAAAAACAATGCTGACACCATTTGAAAACAATTCGACAACATGGATACAAGCTACGCGTTAGATCTCATCTCCCGGTTCGAACAGGCCGACGATGAGCACACCATAGTGGCGTTGCTGCGCCAGTTGACGACACAGGCGGGATTTGACTACTTCAGATTGGCCCTGATGTCTCCCAGCACCATACAGCGACCGGATGTCACCATCTTCAATGGTTGTCCTCAGGAGTGGGTTGACGCCTATACCCAGGCCAACTTCTTTGCCATCGATCCCGTCGTCCAGCGCGGCATGGAGCAGAGCACCCCCATCCTGTGGGCGGATCTCATGGTGCAGGGGGTCTGTGACGATGAGCGCCTTGCTGTGATGATGCTCGCGCAGCAGGCGGGATTGCGCGACGGCATTACGTTTCCCTGGCACGGGGCCA
The DNA here is from genome assembly GCF_040907855.1 of Aeromonas sp. s4. Taxonomy (NCBI): domain Bacteria; kingdom Pseudomonadati; phylum Pseudomonadota; class Gammaproteobacteria; order Aeromonadales; family Aeromonadaceae; genus Aeromonas; species Aeromonas sp. s4. The sequence continues at coordinate 62,897 of NZ_JBFOCP010000029.1, forward strand.
ACGGTCATGTGGGCCTGCTCTCCCTGATCACCAGCACACCTCGCACCAGAGCGCAGTGGCTCTCTGCGGTGCCTTTTCTCAGCTGGCTATCCATGCATATCTTCGAGGCGGTGGTGAGGGTCTGTTTGGTAGGGGAGTCCTCTCATGATGCCCTGAGCCTGCGCGAGCTGGAGGTATGCCGCTGGGCGGCGGAAGGGAAGCAGACGAGCGATATTGCGCAGATCCTGGGGATCACCCCGCGCACGGTGACCTTTCATCTGAACAATGTGGTCACCAAGCTGGGGGCCAGCAGCAAGTGCCAGGCGATCTCCTGGGCGTTGAAACAGGGGGTGGTGAGGTTGAACGTAGAGCTGGCCGCCGTTGCCAATGTGGATGAGCAGTAGTGTTCCCGTCGGATTGGCGCAAAAAATTGCGCACATACCAGAAGATTGAACTGCCAGTGCAATGACTGATGGTCAAACGTGTTGAAAAGTACAACTTATTGCGCCGAGCGTACTGCCTTATGGGGGTGTTTTTTATAACTGATTGAAATGTAATGGGTAAAAAGAGTGGCATGGACGCTGCTAACGGATTCGGGCGAGTGTCATAACCGTTCAACCATCAGGAGCAATTCCATGCCAACCCCATGTTATATCAGCATCGAAGGTAAAACCCAGGGCAACATCACCGCCGGTGCCTTCACCTCCGATTCCGTCGGCAACATCTTCGTGCAGGGCCATGAAGACGAGATGCTGGTACAAGAGTTCCAGCACGTCGTCACCGTGCCGACCGATCCGCAATCCGGTCAGCCGGCGGGTCAGCGTGTCCACAAGCCGTTCAAGTTCACCGTTGCCCTGAACAAGGCCGTGCCGCTGATGTACAACTCCCTGGCCTCCGGCGAGATGCTGCCGAAAGTGACCCTGAAGTGGTATCGCACCTCCGTCGAGGGCAAGCAGGAGCACTTCTTCAGCACTGTGCTGACCGATGCCACCATCGTTGACATTGACTGCCAGATGCCCCACTGCCAGGACCCGGCGAAGTCCGACTTCACCCAGCTGATCCAGGTCTCCATGGCCTACCGCAAGATCGACTGGGAGCACACCGTTGCCGG
>NZ_JBFOCP010000003.1:0-85586 GCF_040907855.1 Aeromonas sp. s4
ATGCCCCGTGGAGGGGTTCCCGAGCGGCCAAAGGGATCAGACTGTAAATCTGACGGCTCTGCCTTCGAAGGTTCGAATCCTTCTCCCTCCACCATATTTCAGAGAACCCGGCCTCGTGCCGGGTTTTCGCTTTTCTGCCTTCCACAAATCCCCTTCTTCTACAAAAAAACGGGAGGCCAGGCCTCCCGTCAATATATGCACGCTCTCACCCCGAACCTGCTGGCGACAGCTGTCATCAGCAGGTCGGGCAGGGGGGAATAAGCGTCCCCCCAGGCATCTGTCTTGTCATCCGCGCCCCTTACAGGGTGAAGCGATAGAAGATATCCACCGCCTGGGCCACCCCGCTCATGGCCTGCAGATAGAGCCTTGGCATCAGCTCGTAGCGCAGCTTGAATTCGGCGATGGGGCTGAACACCCCGACCCCGTACTGGAACTGCAAGCCGGGCAGCAGGTAGGCCGACAGGGTCACCTGGGTGTCATCGCCACTGCCTGCTGTATCGAGGGCCACGTCGCTCATGCCGAGGGACTCCCCGATGCTGGAGACCACGCCGCTCGCCTGGCTCACGGCCCCCGCCACCAGCAGGCCGTTGAAGCCGCCATCCTCGCCGCTGGTCTGCAATCCCTTGCCCCGCAACAGATAGGAGAGCTGTTCGGACTGCGCCATCTGCGGTTCGGAATAGACAGTGATCTTCGGCTTGGCGGCCGGCCCCGTCACCCGCACCCCGACGGTCACGTTGTCCTCGATGGTGTCCGGATCCCGATAGGTCTCGATGTTGAGATAGGGCTGATCGATGGGGCCGGAGAAGAGGATCCGCCCCTCCTTGATGATGAGGTTCTGGCCATAGGCCTTGAAGCGCCCGTCCCTGAGCTCCAGTTGCCCGTTGCCCGAGAGCGGCTTGGAGGGATCCTGGCGAATGTTGAGGGCCCCTCCCACCTTGGTCTTGAGTCCCATGGCTTCAAGGCGGACGTCGTCCCCGAGCCGGATGGCGAGCCTGATCTCCATGGGCAGCGGTGCCGCCTTGGGGACCGGCGGCAGATCGTCGTAGATGACGGTGACGTCATCGGAGACCGCTACCGCGCTGTCTGGCAGGCTCTTGACCAGGATGCGCGACCAGGGGATGTCCACCTGACCGGTCACCCTGGTCTCCTCCCCGAGAGAGATGGCGATGTCAGGTGTCACCCTGACCCGGCCCATGCCCGGGTACTGGGCTTCCAGCTCCTTGCCCTGAATGGTGAGGCTGCCGGTCACCGGCTGCTGGGCCCAGCTCAGCCAGCCCCCCAGCACCAGGGGGCCCTTGCCCACCATCATGGAGCCGTCGAGTTCGGCCCGGTTGCCTTCTATCTTGAGGCGGGTCACCAGCTTGGAGAGGGTCACCATGTCGGAGTGGGTCTGAACCTCCCCCTCCTTCAGGTTCAGCTCGCCATACAGCAGGGGGGCAGCCAGGGTACCGTCGAAGCGGGCATCCGCCGAGATGACCCCTTGCAGGGAGCGCACTTCGGGAATGAGCGGCGCAAAGGTCGCAAGCTTCAGATCGTCAAACCTGAGTTGACCGCCGAGGTTGCCGCGGCCGGCGGGATCCCGGATCAGCAGATCGGTGTCGATGTTGCCGATCTGCTCGGAGGCGAAATCGACCCGGATGGCGGCCTGCTGGCGCTCGAAGTCGATCCCGAGCTCGAGGCGCTGGTAGTCGGTCTTGAGTTCGTCGGCGACGAAGGTCCCAGGCGTGGTGCGCACGGTGGCGTGCAGGGTCGGCTGGTTGCCGCGCCAGCTGGCGCGCCCGTCGGCCGACAGCACTGCCTGCCAGCGGAAATTGTCCGGCAACCAGGGGCGCAGCCGCTTGAGATCAAATTCGTTCAGGGCAAATTCCAGATTGCCCTGGGACTGGGCTATCCGGCTCCCCTTGACGCAGAGACTGGCCTTCTGGGACGCGAGGCAGAGATCCCCCATGATCAGCTGCTGTTTCGGCAGATCCAGGTCCAGAGACCAGGGGGCGGTCAGCGCCCAGCGCTTGAGGGGGGTCTTGAGCTTCAGCTCGGCAAGGGCGCCACGCCAGCGGTCACCGCGCAGGCTGCCATTCAGGCTGAGGTCTGCCGCCAGCGGATCCCCCTTCATGGTCAAGGTGAGCCCGTGGCGCTCGAGATCGCCGCTCAGGTTCAGGGCGATTTGCGAGAGTTTGGTCTCCCCCTGCGCCAGGCTCGCCACCGTCACCGCCACCTCACCGGCGGGCTTCTCCCCGACCAGGGCGTTGGCCCTGATGACGGTCTCCTTGAGGACGGTGCCCGCGTAGGCGAGTCGGCCCGACACCAGATCGGCATTCACGCGCGGCGCCTGCTGGTTGCCGGTGACGCGCACCTGGCCCTTGATGTCCCCTCCCAGACCCGGGTAGATACCCCCAAGCTTGGGCGCATCCAGATCCGCATCCAGCTTCCAGGCCTGGGTCGTGAGCGAGCCTTTGGCCTGCAGCCGGTTGGGGCCGCTTTGCAGCGCCAGGGCCGGGATGGTCCACTCCATCTTGTCGTTGCCGCTGAGCCTGCCCTGCAAGGCCAGGGGATACTGGTTGAGCTTGCCATCCACCTTGAGCTCGGGCAGGGCCAGCTGCCAGTGGCCCGCCTCATCCAGATCGAAGCGGCTGGTGATCTTGCCCGCCAATGCCCCCTTGATCTCGGGCACCAGCTCCGCCGGGTTGATCCCCTTGAATTCGGTCGTCCCCTGCCACTGGACCCCCTTGCTCCAGGCCAGCTTGCCGTCGAGCTTGAGCTCCCCCTTGAGGGCCCCCAGCAGCAGCTCGATACGGCTCAGCTGGTTGAGATCCCCCTTGCCCGAGAGCGCCACCTTGAAGGGGGGCACATCGGTCCCCTTGCCGGCGGTGTTGAGCGCAAACTGATAACCGGAGAGCTTGCCCTTGGCGCTCAGGGTGCCCTTGTCCAACCGATAGCTGGGCTCATCCTTGGCAGGCTTGTGCAGGGGCCAGGAGAGGCTCTTCCAGTCCAGCGCCAGATCGAAGGGCAGATCCGGGTCGAGGGCCGCAAGGGATCCTTTGAGATTGGCGCCCACCGGCCCCTTGGCCTTGAGTGCCAGCCCAAGCTTGCCCACAGAACCGTCCAGGACGAGATTGACCTGCTCCCCCTTGAGCTCCCCGTCAAGCAGCCCTTGACGCGCCTTGGCATCCAGAGTCAGGGTGAGGGGGTAATCCTCGTGCAGGCGCACCTGACCACTCAAGGCCAGATCCGCCATGGCATGGCGCAAGGAGAGCTCCCGGATGTCGATGCGCTCCTCCTCGGCGGTGGCCGACAGCAACAGGTTGTCAAGCCCCTCCACCAGCTCACCTTGCTGATAACGGAACGCTGTGGCTTTCAGCCCCTCCAGCTGGATGGGGAAAGGCAGTCGCACCGCCGGCAGCACCATGGGCTCGGGCTTGCTTGCGGCCTGCGTCTTGTCACCGGGGACAGCCTTGCGCTCGCCGGCCGCCAGGGTGGCGCTTTTCTCATCCGCCGGTTTGGCGCCCTTGTCACTGGCCGCCTCCACCGGGGACGGTGCCACCACCACGTTCAGGCCATCGAGCACGGGGCCGCGCACGATGAGCCCGGCGCGATCCAGGGCGGCGCCAATGTCCAGATCCTTGAGGGTGATCGTCACGCCGGGCACCGCCACATCGAGATCGGCAACCTTGAGGCTGTCGACCTGGATTTTGAGCGGCAACGGATGCCAGACGAAGGGCTCCGACGGCTCTTCCGGCACCGGCTCGGACTCCGCCACCCGGACCACGGGGCGAGTCACCGCCAGAGTCTTGATCCAGAGCTTGCCCTGCAGGAGCTTGCCCAGATCCCAGTCCAGCACGGCCCGCTCCACGGTGACATCCACCAGCTCGTCCTGCCAGCCAACCCCTTCGAAGGTCCAGCCATACCCGAGTTGCCCCGCCACCAGCTCCCCCTTGAGGGAGGGCAGCGCGGCTCTGGCCTGTTGCCACAGCCACTTGTTGCCCTGATGAGTGAAGCCCAGCAGGCTGACGCCGATGAGCAGCAGGAAGAAGAGGCCCATGAGCCACAAGAAAATGCGTTTTACCCAGATCACGATGCAGACCCCTGCAAGGAAAGCAGCCGCAGCGGCCAGAAAAGAGAAAGAAGAGGATATGCGCCTGGTTGCCGGGTCATAGTTCCGGCCCCAGTGCGAAGTGCAGCCGCAGCGGCTTGTCCTCCTCGGAGATGCCCACCGCCAGATCGAGCCTGACCTGACCGATGGGGGTGACCCAGCGCACCCCGACCCCGGTGCCTATCTTCCAGGCCTCGCTGTAGTCGACGGTGGCGGTCCCGGCGTCCACGAACAGGGCGCCGAGCCACTTCTCGCTGAAGCGGTAGTTGTACTCCAGGCTGCCAACGCTGGCGTAGCGTCCGCCGGTCAGCTTGCCATCGTCCCCCCGTGGCGAAATGGTCTCGTAACCGTAGCCCCGGACCGTCTGATCGCCGCCGGTGAAGAAGCGCAGGGAGGGGGGGACCAGGGAGAAATCATCCCCGACGATGGCCCCCTGCTCGGCCCGCATCAGGAAACGGTGATCTTCGCCCAGGGTGCGCAGCCACTTGCTGCGCCCCCACACCCGCATGAAGCTGATGTCGGACCCCCAGTAGGGGCTCGAGAACTCCATCGTCAGTTGCTGGCGATCCCCCCAATCCGGCACCAGACCGCCGCGCACCCGCAGCCGTGACCAGGAGACGCCGGGGATCAGCAGCAGGCTGTTCCCCTCGTCCTGACCCTGGACGTAGCGCTCGTTCTCCAGGCGCACAAAGACGTCTCTGTCCCAGCTCTCCGGTCGGCGTGTCCAGCGGTGCACCCCGAAGGTGGCCAGATCGGAGCGGGTGTCGTTGTTGTCGGTGTATTGATAGCCCGCCTGCAGGGAGTAGTAATCCCGCAGCGGGTTGCCCACCGGGATCTGGTAGTCGAAGCTGAGCTCCGCTTCTGGCGCCGAGATCTTGGCGGTGCTGGAGAGGCGGTGACCATAGCGGTTCACCCAGGGTTTCTCCCAGGTGGCACTCAGGCGCGGCCCCACGTCCGTGGCATAACCGATACCGGTCTCAATCTCGTGATCGACCCGGTTGGAGAGGGTCACCTGCACCGGCACCCGGTTGCCCTCGGCCTGGCTGATCAGGGGTTTGATGTCCACCTGCTTGAACAGCTTGGTGGAGGAGACATCCTGGGACATCTCCGCCAGACGGATCGCCAGATAGGGGTCGCCGCTCTTGATGTTGATGAGCGGGCGGATCAGGTGCAGTGCCTCCGGCGTCGCGTCATAGCGGATCTCGCCGAAATGGTAACGCGGGCCAGAGCGAAACAGGATGTAGATCTCCGCCTTGCCCTGTTCCGGGAAAACCTTGACCTGGCTCTTGCTGATCTTGGCGTCAAAATAGCCGCGGGCCAGCCCCAGACTGCCGAGATCCGCCTTGATGGATTCATATTTGCCGTGGTTGAGGGGATCTCCCTCCTTCAGGGGCAGCTTGTCCAGCAGCTCGCTGTACACCTCGTCGCTCCCCGCATCCCCTTCCAGCAGGATGTCGAGGCGCGAGATGATCACGGGTTCCCCCCGCTCAATCTCGATCACCACCTTGGCGGGCGTCTTCTTGTCGCGGTTCAGGGTGATCTTGGGCTGGTAGTAGCCATAGACCTGCAGCGCCTTCTGTACGCTCTCGGTGATCTTGGCGCGGGCGGGGCGGTACTGGCGTTCCTGATAGACGGGCAGGGCGTTGAGGTAGGCCTCGACGTTGTCTTTCTGCTCTCCCCTGACCCCCTTGATCTGGTAGGTCAACTTGGCCGCCATGGCGGGCATCGCCATCAGCCAGAGAGCGAGGGCGAGCAGCAAGAGACCGGGCCCGGGGCGACGGGATCGCCCGGATGAAGTGCTCCCGGTGAGAAAAGTAGGATAGCATCCTGTCAAACGTCATTTTCCCCGAATAACATGATTTAAAGATTGTGTTATTTAGTACGATACCGAGACTCATCCCGGGCGAGTGCCGCTCATCCTAGCATAATCGCGACGGCGAAATCCCACGCTCGGGGCCCCTTTGCGTGCCGCTCTGCCGCCCCCGGTGCGGGGATCGCTTCGGCCCAGCAAGGAGCCAGCCGGGTGTGAGGAGCCAAACTGCGCACAATCCGGGCAAGGGGCGAACAAAACGCCACCACCGACCCCGCCACGCCGGATCTCCCCTGGCGGCCTTGGGCTGGCAGCAGGGTCCGGCTCGTCGCGACAACCCTTGTCGGACACCCCGCATCCGGCGGGTTTCGTCAACCCGTCCCCCTCGACTTGCTCCGTGCCCTCTTCCCCACCCTGCCTGCTATTGAACAGGAAAATAAGTTTAAATCAATCACTTGAATAGATGGCACTAAAGCTTCGTTCAATTCAATCGATTTATCCCGCTGCCCCTGCGCTCCTGCCTGTCCCACACTGATCCCAATCATCGCAGGAGAGACCCCATGCACCTACGTAGCGAACAACTGGCTGACTACATCGCCGACCGACTCGAGTTCATCACCTTCCTGGCCTGCTGCAGCGCCCTGCTGGCCTTGCTGACCGGCATGAACGGCCAGCAGGCCCTCGCCTTCACCGCGCTCAATCTGCCCTTTGGCCTGGCCCTGCTGCTGGGCATGGCCCTGCTCGCCCCCCTGCCTGCCCACTGGCGCCTGCCCGGCATAGTCCTGCTGCTGGTGAGCGCAGCCCTGGCCACCCTGCAGATGGGAGGCAACTGGCTCAACCCCCTGGCCATCTGGAGCCTCTATGCCCTGCTGGGGCTGGAGATCCTCTGGCAATCCCGGGCCAGGGTCCCCCTGGCCGCCGGCCCCCGGAGCCGGGTCTCGCGCCCGAGGGGCTGACGCGGAGGCGCAATTGCAGTAATCTTGCGCCCCCTTTCCCCTCGCCGAGGAGCATTCCGATGAAAAAAGCCTGTGCCCAGCACATCCTGGTCAAGACCGAGAAACAGTGTCTGGAGATCAAGGAGAAGCTCGCCAAGGGCGCCGATTTCAGCCAGATGGCCAAGCGTTTCTCCACCTGCCCTTCCGGCAAGCGTGGCGGCGATCTGGGAGAGTTCTCCAAGGGGGACATGGTCAAGTCCTTCGACGATGCCGTGTTCAAGGGGGAGTTGCTGACCGTGCTGGGGCCGGTACGCACCAAGTTCGGCTTCCACCTCATCAAGGTGCTCTATCGCAGCTGATCCAGGGCGACGAGGCCATCGGTTCTCTGAGCCGCACGCCTGGGATTGATGATCATTTACTAACGTTATCAGGCAATTAAGTTTATCCTTCTGGGCATAGTTCCATCCTGACCCGTGGATCCCTCATATGCACAGCTCTTTGTGGTGGCCGCTGCTGACCTGGCTATTGCCCCTTTGCGGGGCCCTTGGCAGCCGCGCCCATCTCTGGCCCTGGTGGCTCGGCTTCATCCTCTGTCTCGCCAGCGCCCTCCTCAGCCTCGTGCTGCTGCTGCGCCTGCCCTGGCGCTATCGCCGCACCACCAACCTCTGGCCGGATATCTGGGGCATTGCTCCCCTGCTGCTGCCCCTGCTGTTTCTCGTCCAGTCGCTGCGCTCCCCCCTCACCAACGACGTCAGCACGGATCCCTACCATCCGCCACGGCTCCAGTGGGCCGAGCAGCTCAGAAGCCCGGAGGATCTCCCGGTCTCCCCCCCGCCCCTGCAACTATTTCCAGGCAACCCCGGTCCTCTCTATACCCGGGCATCCCCGGTCGAAGTGCTCGCGGAAGCCGAGGAACTGATGACGGAGCTGGGCTGGCAGGTTCGCCCGGGCAGCGAGGGTATCGATGCCGTCGTCACCACCGGCTGGTTCGGGTTTCAGGATGACGTGGCCCTGCGGGTCTTTGCCGGGCCCAAAGAGACCCGTATCGACATGCGCTCCGCCTCGCGCCAGGGGCGCAGCGATCTGGGGGTCAACCGGGCACGGATCATCGATTTCCTGAATCGGTTGAACGAGCGCCTGGGCGGGGCCTACAAGCCCAAGATGGAGAAGCTCAAAGAGGAACAAGATGCGCATTGAGGTCAAACCGGACCGGGCCTACGCCTGGTTCATCCGCCCCTTCTTCTGGCTGCAGAAACGCAACTACGGTCAGGTGCTGATCCCGGGCAAGTGCTGGGGGCGCTCCCCCAGGCTGTTCGCCGCGGTCGCCACCCTCTACGGCGTCATCAACCGCAAGCGCTCCCCCATCGACCCCGTGCTGCGCTCCCTGGTGACGGTGCGGGTCTCCCAGCTCAACTGGTGTCGTTTCTGTGTCGACATCAACGCCATGACCCTCGTCAAGCGGGCAGGCTCCAGCGACAAGGTGGAGGCGCTGGCCCGGTGGCGCGACAGCCCCTTGTTCGACGAGCGGGAACGGGCCGTGCTGGACTATGCCGAGGCCATGACCGGGCTGGATGGCGTGAGCGACGAGCAGGCCGCCCGCCTCAAGCCCTGGTTTGATGACGACGCCCTGGTGGAGCTCACCGGCCTCATCGCCTTCCAGAACATGTCCGCCAAGTTCAATGCCGCTCTCGACATCGCTCCCCAGGGGTTCTGCCAGTTGCCGGTGCAACCCGAGCGCCCCCTCGACAAGGGGCAGGGATGAACCGGGCACGCCTGCTGCTGTTGCTGGCGATGGGGGCCCTGGTCGGCACCTTCTTTGCCCTCGACCTTGACCACTATCTGAGCCTCACCCAGTTGCAGGCTCATCAGGAGCGCCTGGCCCTTTGGGTCGACCGCCATGTTGTCGCAGCCAGCCTGCTGTTTCTGGTGATCTATGTGCTCACCACCGCCCTCTCCCTGCCGGGGGCTGCCCTGCTCACCCTGGCGGGCAGCGCCGTCTTCGGCATTCTGTGGGGGCTCTTGCTGGTCTCCTTTGCCAGCTCCCTCGGCGCCACCCTGGCCTTTCTCAGCGCCCGCTTCCTGCTGCGGGACTGGGTCGAGACACGCTTTGGCGACAAGCTGGCGAGCGTTCAGGCCGGCATGCAAAAGGAGGGGGCCTTCTATCTGCTGAGCCTGCGCCTCATCCCCCTCTTCCCCTTCTTTCTGGTCAACCTGGTGATGGGGCTCACCCCCATCAGAGTCAGCACCTACTACTGGGTCAGCCAGCTCGGCATGCTGCCGGGCACCCTCGTCTACGTGCTGGCGGGGAGCGAGCTGGCTACCCTCACCAGCACAGGCAACCTCTTCTCCCCCGGCCTGCTGGCCGCCCTGACCCTGCTCGGCCTGATGCCCTGGCTGATGCGTGCCTTGCAGCGCCGTCTCGCCCTCTACCGATTGCACGCCCCCTACCGCAAGCCGGCGCGCTTTGACTACAACCTGCTGGTGATAGGCGCCGGCGCCGGAGGTCTGGTCACCAGCTACATCGCCGCCGCGGTGAAAGCCAGAGTGGCCCTCATCGAGCAGCACAGGATGGGGGGGGATTGCCTCCATACCGGCTGCGTCCCCTCCAAGGCGCTGATCCGAAGCGCCCGCTTCGCCTTTGAACAGCGCAAGGCCGGGGAGCTTGGTTTTACCCCGAGCCAGAGCCGCGCCGACTTCGCCGCCGTGATGGCGCGGGTCGCCCGGGTCATCGAGGAGGTCGAACCCCACGACTCGGTGGCGCGCTATGAAGGACTTGGGGTGGAGTGCATCCAGGGGCGGGCGCGAGTCACCTCCCCCTGGGAGGTGGAGGTCAACGGCAAGCGCCTGACCAGCCGTCATATCGTGATCGCCACCGGCGCCCGCCCCCGGGTGCCCGCACTGCCGGGGCTGGACAGGGTTCCCTACCTCACCTCCGACACACTCTGGCAGCGACTGCGTGAGCCCCCCCGCCATCTGCTAGTGCTGGGAGGGGGCCCCATCGGCTGCGAGCTGGCCCAGAGCCTGGCCCTGCTCGGTATCCCCGTCACCCTGGTGGAGCAAGGCCCTCAGCTGCTGCCCCGGGAAGATAGGGACGTCGCCGGGGCCCTGGCCGCGCAGCTGGAGCACGACGGCGTCACCCTGCACCTCGGCTGGCAGGCTACCTCGGCCGGGTATATGGACGGTAAAGGCACCAACCTGCCCATCCGGCTGCACCTGCGCCGGGGGGACGAGACGCTGGTGGTTGAGGGGGACCAGCTGCTGCTGGCCCTTGGCCGGGAGGCCAACGTGAGCGGTTTCGGGCTGGAGGCGCTGGGGGTTGAACTGGCCCCCGGCGGCACCCTGGCCATCGACGGCTTCCTCGCCACCAACTACCCCAGCATCCTGGCGGTGGGGGACGTTGCCGGCCCCTACCAGTTCACCCATTTTGCCGCCCATCAGGCCTGGTATGCCGCCATCAACGCCCTCTTTGGCCAGTTCAGGCGCTTTCGGGCAGACTACAGGGTCATGCCGGCGGCCACCTATACCAGTCCGGAGATAGCCAGGGTCGGCCTCAACCAGAAAGAGGCTCGGGCCCGAGGCATCCCCTTCGAGTCGACCCGCTTCGAGATGGCCGAGCTGGACAGATCCATCGCCGACGGCGAGTCAGGGGGCTTTGTCGAGGTGCTGACGGTGCCGGGCCGTGACAGGATACTCGGGGCCACCATAGTGGGTGCTCACGCCGGCGAGCGGATCGCCGAGTTTGCCCTCGCCATGCGCCACCGCCTGGGACTTGGCAAGATCCTCGCCACCGTTCACCCCTACCCCACCCTGTTGGAGGGGAACAAGTACGTGGCTGGCGCCTGGCGCCGTGCCCGCCAGCCCGGGCGCCTGCTGGCGCTGCTGGCCCGTTATCACCGCTGGCGCCGCGGCGCCTGACTCTGACGAGGCAACCATCATGTTCAAGACCCGACTTCGCGCCCTGCTCCGTCCCCTGATGGCCGCTGTCCCCCTGCTGCTGACCTCCCCGCTCCACGCCAATGACGCGTCGTGGCAGCAGACCCTGCTGGCCGCCAGGGGGCAGACAGTCTACTTCAACGCCTGGGGGGGCAGCCCCGAGATCAACGCCTACCTGGTGTGGGCCAGGCAGGAGATCGCTCGCCAGTACCAGGTCGAGCTGGTGCAGGTGAAGGTGGATGACATCGCCCAGAGCGTGAGCCAGTTGCTGGCCGGCAAGCAGGCTGGCAAGACGTCGAACGGCCCCATCGACCTGCTCTGGGTCAACGGCGAGAACTTCAAGGCGCTCAAGGAGCAGGGGCTGCTGGGGGCCCCCTTTACCGACGAGCTGCCCAACATGGCCCTGGTGGACACCGCCCTGCCGGTGAGTGAAGACTTCACCGTGCCGGTCGAGGGGCTCGAGGCCCCCTGGGGCATAGGCCAGCTCAATCTGATGGTGGATGGCGACCAGGTAGACGTTCCTCCCACCTCGGCGGCCGCCCTGCTGGCCTGGGCCAAGGCTCACCCCGGCCGCTTCACCTACCCCAAGCCTCCCCAGTTTCACGGCTCGAGCTTTCTCAAGCAGATCCTGCTGGAGCTGACACCGGATCCGGCGCCCCTCTACCGGGAGGCGACCGATGCCGACTTCCTCCGCGTCACCGCCCCTCTCTGGGCCTGGCTCGACCAGCTTCACCCCGCGCTCTGGCGAAAGGGCAGGCTCTTCCCCACCGGCGGCGCCGAGACCAGGCAGTTGCTCGATGACGGCGAGCTGGCCATGGCCATCAGCTTCAACCCGGGGGAAGCCCAGAGTTCGGTGCAAAACGGCACCCTGCCCCCCACCGTCCAGGCCATCGCCATGGAAAAAGGGGCGCTCACCAACAGCCATTTCCTCGCCATCCCCTTCAATGCCTCCGCCCGGGCCGGGGCCAAGGTGGTGGTCAACTTCCTGCTGAGCCCCGCCGCCCAGGCGCGCAAGAGCGACCCCGCCTTCTGGGGGGATCCCAGCGTGCTGCGCCAGAAGGCGCTGCCAGGCCAGACCCGTCCGGCATTGCGCTTCAAGGGGGTGGCAGAGCCCCACCCCAGCTGGCAAACCCGGCTGGAAGCGGCCTGGGCCGAGCGCTACGGCCACTGATCCATCATGCAGGCGCGCGCCCCTCTTCTCCTCCTGCTGCCCTTTTTGATGCTGGGAGCCCTGCTGCTGGGGATCCCGCTCGCCGGGGGCCTGCTGTTGCTGGTCATCGAGGGACTCACCCCCGCCAATCTATCCCTCTTGCTCCCCCAGCCCGGACTCTGGCACTCCGCAGGGTTGAGCCTCTGGGTGGCGGGGGCCTCCACCCTGGGGGCCCTGGCCGTCACCGCCCTGCTGCTCGCCCAGGGGGACGGGCGTCCCTGGATGCGCTGGCTGCGCCGCCTGCTCTCCCCCCTGCTGGCGCTTCCCCACGTCGCCTTTGCCATCGGCATCGCCTTTCTGATCGCTCCCTCCGGCTGGCTGCTGCGCCTCGTCGCCCCCCTGCTTGACCTCACCCATCTGCCCCCGGACTGGCAAACCCTCAAGGATCCCTGGGGCCTTGGCCTCATCGTGATGCTCATCCTCAAGGAGACCCCCTTCCTGCTGCTGATGGCGCTGGCGGCACTGGATCCCGCCAAGGTGGCGCGCCAGCAGTGGCTGGGGGCCAGCCTCGGCTTCAGTGCCCCCCGGATCTGGTGGCGCCTGCTGCTGCCCGCCCTCTGGCCCGCCCTGCGACTGCCCCTCTACGCGGTGGCCGCCTATGGTCTGGCGGTGGTGGATCTCGCCCTGCTGCTGGGGCCGGATGCCCCGCCGCCCCTGGCGGTGCGACTCTGGCTCTGGTATCAGGATGCCGACCCCGCCTGGCGCGGCGCCAGTGCCAGCGGCGCCCTCTTGCTGCTCGCCCTCAACCTGCTGCTGCTTGGCGCCCTCAGGCTGCTGGAGCGGACCCACCTCACCCTCGGCAAGGCACGCTGGCTGGATGGGCGACGCGCCCCCGCCTCGTCCTGGCCCGCACTCATTGCCCGCATCGGCGTGTGGGGGCTGCTCCTGACCAATCTGCTGGTGCTCGCCGCCCTGCTGTTCTGGTCCCTGACCCGGCGCTGGTCCTTTCCCGCCCTCTGGCCGAGTGAATGGAGCAGCCACCACTGGCTGGCTCTGCTACCGAGCCTGGGCCCGCTGCTGTGGCAGAGTCTGTGGCTGGCCCTGCTCTGCGCCGCGCTCTCCCTGCTGCTGGCGGTGCTCTGTCTCGAGGCGTTGCCTGCGCGCCGCGCCGCACGCACCCTCTGGCTTGTCTGCCTCCCTCTGCTGCTGCCCCAGGCCAGCCTGCTGTTTGGATTGCGCCTTCAGACCGACGGGCTGGGATTCACTGGCATAGGCCCTGGCTGGGTACTCTGGAGCCAGTTGATCTTCGTCTTTCCATACGTCTATCTCTGCCTGCACGGCCCCTATCGCCAGTTCGACGAGCGCCTCACCCGGGTGGCCCTCACGCTCGGGGCCAGCCCCTGGGGGGCCTGGTGGCGAGTCAAGGGTCCCCTGCTCGCCCGTCCCCTGTTGTTCGCCTTCGGTGTCGGGGCGGCGGTGAGCCTGGCCCAATACCTGCCGACCCTGCTGTTCGGGGGCGGGCGGGTCGTCACCATCACCACCGAGGCGGTGGCCATCGGTAGCGGCCTCAACCGGCGGCTGGCGGGGCTCTACGGCCTGCTGCAACTGCTGCTGCCCCTTTTCATCTATGCCCTGGCGCTCTGGCTGCCGCGGCGCATCAACCCCGTCCTGAGGCCCTGACCCGATGCTGCACACCTCCACACTCACCCTCTTCCTCGACGGTGCCCCCCTGCTGACGCTCCCCCCCCTCAGGGTGGTCCCGGGCGAGGTGCTCACCCTGATGGGACCGAGCGGCTGTGGCAAGAGTTCCCTGCTGGCGGCCCTGGCGGGAGTGCTGCCACCCGGGGGGCCCATCCGGCTGACCGGGGACATCCTGCTCGGCGCACGTCGCCTCACCCTGCTCCCCCCCCAGGAGAGGGGCATCGGCATCCTGTTTCAGGATGACCTGCTGTTTGCCCACCTGACGGTGGCCGAAAATCTGATGTTCGGCATGCCGGCGCATCTCAAGGGGATGGCGGCAAGGCAGACCCGGGCCCGCGAGGCGCTGGCCGAGGTCGGGCTGGAGGCTCAGATGGACAAGCTGCCCGGGGCGCTCTCAGGTGGCCAGAAAGCCCGCGTCAGCCTGCTGCGTGCCCTGCTGGCCGAGCCCAGGGCATTGCTGCTGGACGAGCCCTTCTCCCGCCTCGACAAGCCGCTGCGGGCGGCATTCAGAACCCTGGTGTTCGAGCGCCTGCGCACGCAGGCCATCCCCGCCCTGCTGGTGACCCACGACGAAGAGGATGCGCCGGGCACCATCTTGCAGTTGATCCCCCCAGTCATCCCAGAAGAGGAGCACCACCTTGTTTGATCGCCACCTGATCCCGGTTATCCGCCGCCCCCTCGCCGCGCTCGCCCGCCCCCTGTGCCGGGCCGGGGTGAGCGCCAACCAGGTGAGCCTCGCCGGCTTTCTCATCGGCATGCTGGCGCTGCCGCTGCTGGCCTTTGGCTGCTATCAGTGGGCGTTGGCGGCGATTCTGCTCAACCGGCTGCTGGACGGGCTGGATGGCGCCGTGGCGCGGGAAACGGGCATCACCGACTGCGGCGGGTTTCTCGACATCACGCTGGATTTCATCTTCTACGCCGCCGTGGTGCTGGGCTTTGCCCTCGCCGACCCGGCCAACGCCCTGGCCGCCGCCACCCTGCTGTTCGCCTTCATGGGCACGGGATCGAGCTTTCTGGCCTTTGCCATCATGGCGGGCAAACGGGGCATCGAGAGCCCCGTCTACCACCACAAATCCCTCTACTATCTGGGCGGGCTCACCGAGGGGAGCGAAACCATCGCCCTCTTCGTGCTCATGTGCCTCTGGCCCGCCACCTTCGTGCCACTGGCCTTCGGTTTCGCCCTGCTCTGTGCCATCACGACCCTGACCCGGATCTGGAGCGGCTACCACACCTTGCGCTGACGGGATCCCGGGGGGCGCGCCGGCACGGAGCACTTGCGCCTGCACGCCAATGTTTTACCATGACGGCACTCTTTTTCAGGCTCACGAGAACCCTATGCGTCGCCTTGTCTGTGTCCTCTCCCTGTTTCCCCTGATCTACGGCTGCAGCAGCACGCCGGCGCCCAAGCCCGTGGTCAAACCCCAACCCAACAGCGCCTTCATCAACCAGACGCCGCCGAGCAAACCCTTCTACGGACAGGTGAGCCAGCCCGGGGTCAGCAAGGGGGACTTCGCCAATCGTTCCAACGTGGACAACTTCGTGCAGCGGATGGTGCAAAAGCACGGTTTCGACAGCGCCGAGCTGCACCGGGTACTGGCCCAGGCCGAGCGTTATGACTGGATCATCAAGCTGATGGACGCCCAGGCCCCCACCACCAGACCGCCCACCGGCCCGACCGGCGCCTGGAACCGCTACCGCGCCAAGTTCATCACCCCGGACAACGTACAGAACGGCGTCAACTTCTGGCGCGAATACGAGAGTGAACTCAACCGGGCGCAGCAGATCTACGGGGTGCCACCCGAGATCATCGTCGGCATCATCGGGGTGGAGACCCGCTGGGGTCGGGTGATGGGCAAGACCCGCATTCTCGACGCCCTGGCGACCCTGGCATTTGACTACCCGCGCCGCGCCGACTTCTTCACCGGCGAGCTGGAAGCCTTCCTGGTGATGACCCGGGATGAAGGGATGGATCCCACCGAACCCAAGGGCTCCTATGCCGGGGCCATGGGCTACGGCCAGTTCATGCCGTCGAGTTTTCGCAACTACGCGGTGGACTTCAACGGCAACGGCCACACCAACCTGTGGGATCCGGTGGATGCCATCGGCAGCGTGGCCAACTACTTCAAGGCCCACGGCTGGGAGAAAGGGCAGCCGGTGGCAGTACGCGGCCAGGGACAGCTGCCGGGCTATGAGCACGGCTTCCAGACCCGCTACCCGGTGGCCACCCTGCGCGGAGCCGGGCTGGCTCCCACCGGCTCCCTTGGCTATCACAAGGAGGCGAGCCTGCTGCGTCTGGATGTCGGCACCGGTTACCAGTACTGGTACGGCTTGCCGAACTTCTACGCCATCACCCGCTACAACCACAGCACCCACTACGCCATGGCGGTATGGCAGCTTGGCCTTGCCGTCAGGGATGCCAGAGGCGGCTACTGAGTCAGCCTCAATGCCAACGAAAACGGGCCCGCAGGCCCGTTTTTTTTATTCGTTTTCCAGCAGCCAGCGCTTGAGCAGGGCGGCCAGCTGCTCCTGTTCGACCAGGCTCAATGGGGCCAGCAGGCGGCGCTCGTTCGCCACGTGCTGCTCCACCGCATGGTCAACCAGCTCCCGCCCCGGCTCCGTCAGGCAGACCAGCAGGCTGCGCCTGTCATCGGGGGAGGCTTCACGTCTTATCAGGCCACGCTGCTCCAGCTTGTCGAGCCGGGCTGTCATGGCACCTGAACTCAGCATGGCGGACTGGTAGAGCGCGGTCGGAGTCAGCGGCTCACCGGCCCGACGCAGGGTCGCCAGGATATCGAAGTCAGACCCCAGCAGACCGCACTCCTTGAGGGTCTCGCTCACTTCGCGCCCGGCGATCGCCGCCATGCGCGCCACCCGCCCCAGCACCCCCATGGGGGAGCAGTCGAGGTCCGGGCGCTGCCGGGCCCACTGGGCCAGCAGCTGATCTACATGATCACTCTCCATTCGGGCTCCATTATCTTTACATGAAGATACTTGATAATAAACCAACTCGCGGCTAATGTATCTTTACTTAAAGATACTTTTTTACGAGATAACCATGCCGCTGCTGATCGCCCTGCTCGCCCCCCTGCTCTGGGGCAGCACCTATGCCGTCGTCAGTCTCTACCTGACCGACTACTCCCCCTACTGGGTGGCCGTGTGGCGCGCCCTCCCCGCCGGGGTGCTGCTGCTGTTGCTCCATCCCCGCAGACCGCCTCTCGTCTGGAGCAGGCAGTTCCTGCTGGCGTTTTGCAACATCACCGCCTTCTTCGCCCTGCTGTTCGTGGCGGCGTTCCGCCTGCCCGGCGCCGTGGCGGGTACGTTGGGAGCGACGCTGCCCCTCATCCTGATGGGGCTGGCCTGGCTGCAAGACGGTGTCAGACCGACGCTCAAGTGGCTGTTGCTGGGGGTGATGGGGCTCGTCGGGGTGCTCTTGTTGCTCAATCCCTCTGCCAATCTGGATCCCGTCGGCGTGGCGTGCGCCCTGCTCGCCACCCTGCTCATCGGCCAGTCGAGCCGCTGGATGCAACGCTGGCCGGTGGACGATCTGCTGGCTCTGACCGCCTGGCAGCTGCTGCTGGGCGGCCTGATGCTGATCCCGCTGGCCTGGTGGCTGGCCGGCCCCATGCCCCTGCCCAAGGCTGACGCCACTCCCGGGCTTATCTGGCTGGTGATCCTCAACACGGCCCTGGCCTACTGGGCCTGGCTCTGGGGACTCAAACGCCATGGCCCGGAGGTGATGGGGATGCTGGCCCTCACCAATCCCATGGTGGCGGTCTCCTGCGGTGTGCTGATGGTGGGAGAAACCCTGGATGGCCGTCAGTGGCTCGGCATCGGCATCATCCTGCTCTCTCTCTTCCTGATGAAGCTGCCGGCCCGCTCCTTCCTCAAGCGCTGGCAGAACCGCAAGGCCGCCACCGGCAGCGTCGACAACGGCTGATCCGCAGTCAACCCGACACAAAAAAAGAGGAGCCACCAGGGCTCCTCTTTCACATGGGTTGTTGCCGTAAGGGTCAAACGCCTGCCTTGGCCAGGGCGGCGGAGACGATCTGCTGGGCTTCCTGCTGGATGAGGTCCAGGTGCGCCTCCCCCTTGAAGCTCTCCATGTAGATCTTGTAGATGGACTCGGTGCCGGAGGGGCGCGCCGCGAACCAGCCGTTCTCGGTCACCACTTTCAGGCCGCCGATGGCGGCATCGTTGCCAGGCGCCTTGGTCAGCTTGGCGAGGATGGGCTCACCGGCCAGGGTGGAGGCTTCCACCAGGGCCGGATCCAGCTTGGAGAGCACCGCCTTCTGGGCGCTGTTGGCCGGAGCATCGATGCGGCGGTAGCTGGAGCGGCCGAATCTGGCTTCGAGCGCATCGTAGTGGGCCTGGGGATCCTTGCCGGTCACCGCCAGGATCTCGGCCGCCAGCAGCGCCAGGATGAAGCCATCCTTGTCGGTGGTCCAGACGGTACCGTCCTTGCGCAGGAAGGAGGCACCCGCGCTCTCCTCGCCGCCAAAGCCGAACTCGCCGCTGTAGAGACCGTCCACGAACCACTTGAAGCCGACCGGCACCTCTTTGAGGGTGCGACCAATCTCGCCGGCCACCCGGTCGATCATGGAAGAGGAGACCAGCGTCTTGCCGACGGCCGCCCCCTTGGGCCAGCCGGTTCTGTGGGTGAACAGATACTGGATGGCCACCGCCAGATAGTGGTTCGGATTCATCAGGCCCGCCTTGGTGACGATGCCGTGACGGTCGTAGTCAGGGTCATTGCCAAGGGCGATGTCGAACTTGTCTTTCAGAGCAATCAGGCTCGCCATGGCGAACGGGCTGGAACAGTCCATCCGGATCTTGCCGTCTTTGTCTAGGGTCATGAAGGAGAAGGTCGGGTCGACCTTGTAGTTCACCACCTCGATGTCCAGACCGTAGCGCCTGGCGATGACGTCCCAGTAGGCGACGCCGGAGCCACCCAGCGGATCCACGCCGATCTTGATGCCAGCCTGCTTGATGGCGGCCAGATCCAGCACGTTTTCGAGATCATCCACATAAGGGGTGACATAGTCGTGTTCCACCACGAACGGGCTCTTGAGGGCCTCGGCAAACGGCATCCGCTTCACGCCGGCCAGGCCCGCTTCCAGGATCGCGTTGGCGCGGTCTTCCACCCACTTGGTGATCTCGCCTTCGGCAGGACCGCCGTGGGGCGGGTTGTATTTGAAGCCACCATCTTCCGGCGGGTTGTGGGACGGGGTGATCACCACGCCGTCCGCCTGCGCCACGGGTTTGCCTGCGTTGTGGCGCAGGATGGCATGGGAGATGACCGGGGTCGGCGTGAAGCCGAGGCCGGCCTGAATGCGGGTCTCGACACCGTTGGCCGCCAGCACTTCCACCGCGCTGGCAAAGGCGGATTCAGACAGGGCATGGGTATCCATGCCGACGAACAGCGGCCCCGTGATACCGGCCTGCTGGCGGTACTCCACCAGCGCCTGGGTCACCGCCAGAATGTGGGATTCGGTAAAGGCGCCGTGCAGGGCGCTGCCGCGGTGACCGGAGGTGCCGAAGGCGACCCGCTGCTCAGGGCGGCTCATGTCCGGCTTGTTGAGGTAGTAGGCGCTGACCAGACGGGGAATGTTGGTCAGATCGCAAAGACGAGCCGGCTGACCGGCGTGGGAATGCTGTGCCATGGCGTTTTCCTTGAGCTGAGCCTTGCCCGGCAAGGCCTGAAGTCATTGATGGGTTAAACGGCGCCGCACACCCGAGCCGTCAGATCCTCGTCATAACCCATGCTGTTCATGAGCTGGGCAACCATGTTCTGCTTGCGGCTGGTATTGGTATTGGTGATCACCCAGAACGGGGTCTCCGGTACCGGCTTGGGCTTGGTGGTGCTGCCACTGGCACGCAGCGCTTCCGGGTCACGGGAGAAATAGACGCGCTTGCGCCCTTTTATCTCGGTCGCCTGGGTGAAGCCTTCCGGGTTGTCCCGATAGAGGGTGCTCAATACCAGCATGAAGCGGTTGATGGACTTCTCTTCTTTCTGCAGCTCGCCGGAATCCAGCAACGCCTCCAGCCCCATGGCATCAGCCACGGGTTGCGGTTGCATCGCAGGCGCGGCCGCCACGGTTGCCGTGCCGGCCTGGGCGGGTTGCTCCAGCAGGCGACGCAGAATATCGGACGCACTCTCGCCGATGTGCCGGGTCTGGCTCGCGATAAAGAAGTAGAGATCGTCATCAAGCTCGATGGTTTTCATAGGGATGCGCTGGACTCGTCGAAATTCGGATGCGGCGATTATACATAGGCAGACCCGGCAGCCCAAGCAAGGGGCGGACAGATGTGCATGAATCTCCTTGAGAATACGGCATAATGACGGGCCAAGTGTGTGATCCCCCGCACTGATAGCCGATCCCGGGGAGATATTTTTGAAAAAAAACCACAAAAAAATCCCCCACCAGGAATGAAATCCTTTTCTTTCAGTGTGTTAAATATTATGGCGATAGAGCCCACGACCGATAAGGTGTCATTTTGCAACAATACCCACGATTGAACTTCAAGGATCAGGGCGAAGGCCCGACTGTCGTGCTGATCCATGGCCTCTTTGGCAGCCTGGACAACCTCGGCCTGCTGGCACGCCCCCTCAGCGAACAATACCGGGTCATCAGCGTCGATCTGCGCAATCACGGCGCCTCCTTTCACTCGGACGAGATGAGCTACCCGGCTCAGGCGGCGGACATCCTGGCCCTGCTGGACCATCTTGGACTTGAACAGGTGGCCCTGGTGGGCCACTCCATGGGGGGCAAGGTCGCCATGCAGGTCGCCAAGCAGGCCCCTCACAGGGTCAGCAAGCTGGTAGTGGCGGACATCGCCCCGGTGGCCTATCCCCACGCCCGCCACAAGAACGTGTTTGCCGGGCTCAATGCCACGCTGGCCAAGCCCCCCCAGAGCCGCAGCGAGGCGGAAGCCATGCTGGCCGAGCACATCGAGATCGCCGGGGTGCGCCAGTTCCTGCTCAAATCCTTCGCCAAAGGGGAGTCTGGATGGGGGTGGCGTTTCAACGTGCCGGCCCTTGAGCGCAACTACGCCAACATCATGGGCTGGCCCGACGATGAACGCCGCTTCGAAGGCGCGACACTCTTCATCAAGGGGGGCGACTCCGACTATATGCTGCCCGAATACACCGGGGCCGCAATGGCCCAGTTCCCGGCCGCCAAGGCCCGCGTCATCGCCGGCACCGGCCACTGGCTGCACGCGGAAAAGCCGGTTTTGTTCAACAAACTGGTTGTGGATTTCCTGTCGACAGGCGGTTAACAGTTTCAAATCCTTTGTGATATAGTGCGCCCGTCTTAAGGAGTGCGCGCAATCCATGCTGAGTGAACACATCGATCTCATCGAGAGTCTGGGCCTGAAACTGTTCTTCGTGGCCATCTTCCTGCTGATTGGTCTGGCCATTCAGGACGTGCTCAAACGGGGCAATGTGCCCCGCTTCGGCCGCTTCATCGTCTGGCTGGTGCTGTTTCTGGGTTGTGCGGGTTTTGTCGCCAAGGGGCTGATCGAAATGGGCTGGGAAGGCTCAGGGATCGGCTAACTACTTTTCATCTGTGATGTATGGCCAAACAGCAAACTGATCGAACAACACTGGATCTGTTCGCAACTGAGAAGCGCCCCGGCAGGCCAAAGACCAATCCACTCCCCCGCGAGACCCAGCTCAAGATCAACAAGCGCAACCAGCTCAAGCGCGATCGTGAGAACGGGCTGAAACGGGTCGAGTTAAAGGTGGAAGCCGAGTTGCTGGAGCGCCTGAACCAACTTGCGCTGCAACAGAACGTCAGCCGAGCCGAGCTGATCCAATCTATCCTGAAGCAACAGATCGAGTCTGCTCATGCAGCAGGCATCGCAATCTGAACCGTCAAGCATCAACACCAGATACGGGTAACGAAACACTATGGCTAGTGTAGGTCTGTTTTTCGGCAGCGATACCGGTAATACCGAAGCTGTCGCCAAGATGATCCAGAAAGAACTGGGCAAACAACTGATTGAAGTCCGTGACATTGCCAAGAGCAGCAAGGCCGACATCGACAGCTTCGATCTGCTGATGTTCGGCATCCCGACTTGGTACTACGGCGAAGCCCAGGCCGATTGGGACGACTTCTTCCCCGAACTCGAAGAGATCGACTTCAACAACAAGCTGGTGGCCATCTTCGGATGCGGCGATCAGGAAGACTATGCCGAGTACTTCCTCGACGCCATGGGCACCCTGCGTGACATCGTCGAAGCCAAGGGCGCCATCATCATCGGCCACTGGCCGACCGCGAGCTACGAGTTCGAAGCCTCCAAGGCGCTCGTGGATGACAAGCACTTCGTGGGCCTGGGCATCGACGAAGATCGCCAACCCGAGCTGACAGCCGAGCGCGTCAAGGGTTGGTGCAAACAACTGCACGAAGAGATGTGCCTGGGCGAGCTGGAGTGATCTGATCTCCCTCCCTCTTCATGCAACAAGGGCCCCGACGGGGCCCTTGTTGCATCTGCAGCAGGCATTCAGCCACCCCTGTGCTGGGGCTTGGATCTGACATAGAGGGTGCGCTTCACCTGGGCCACCAGCTCGCCCTGGCCATCCTGCACCTGCACCTCGAACTCGGGAAAGTGCTTCTCTCCCCCCTCGGTCGCCGCCACGATCGATGCCAGCTTGGCGTCGCTCAGGGTGAACTCCGCCACCAGTTTGCCCTTGCCCGGCTTGATGAAATTGATGCTGCCCGCCTTGTCCCACACGTAGTAGCGGTTCTTGAAATAGCCCATCAGCATCAACGGGTAGATGGGATCCGTCATGGCGAACATGCTGCCGCCGAACTGGGTCCGGTTGGCATTCTTGTTCCACCAGCGGGACTTGAGCGTCACCCGGCAGAAGCGGAAATCGGGGCTCAGGGTTTCTATCTTGATGCCTGCGCCCCAGAAGGGGGGCCAGGCGTTGAGGGCGCAGCGCACCCAGGCGGCATTGCCGAAAAGCCAATCCATGGATCTCATCCGACCAGACTATAGAGAAGTCACATAGTATCAACATTCTCTGGTCGAGCAAGCGGGCCTGAATATTCCCATGACGGGCTTGATGAGCTAAAGCCCTTGAATTGCTGGGTTTATTTTTAACTTGGCTACGACCTATAATGATAGGCCAAGCGAGTTCGTGGTTGCCATTACAGCGGCAGTCAATCAGAATAACCACACCTTCGAGAATGCGAATAAATAGAAATGGCAGACAACAACCAAGCGTTAAAAAAGGCCGGGCTCAAGATCACCTTGCCCCGTGTCAAGATCCTGGAAATCCTGCAACAGCCGGACTGCCAGCACACCAGTGCGGAAGATCTGTACAAACGGCTGATCGATCAGGGCGAGGAGATTGGTCTCGCTACCGTTTATCGCGTTCTCAACCAGTTTGATGATGCCGGTATCGTCACCCGTCACCATTTCGAAGGGGGCAAGTCGGTGTTCGAGCTGGCCACCCAAGAGCACCACGACCACCTGGTCTGCCTCGACTGCGGCAAGGTGATCGAGTTCTCCGACGAGGTGATCGAACAGCGCCAGCGCGACATCGCCAAGGCGCACAACATCCGCCTGACCAACCACAGCCTCTACCTGTATGGCCACTGCGCCAACGGTGACTGCAAGCACGACGATTGATTCGGCCGGGTCAGCGCAATAAAAAAGCCAGCATCATGCTGGCTTTTTTGTGTCCGCAATCCGGACCAGAAGCGGCAGGGTCTCCCCTGCCCTCTTCTATCAGGCCTCGGCCTTGCCCCAGACGTCACGCAGGGCCACGGTGCGGTTGAACACCAGGCGCTCGGCGCTGGAGAGCTTGTTGTCGGCGCAGAAGTAACCTTCACGCTCGAACTGGTAGGCAAACTCCGGCTTGGCATCCTTCAGGGAAGCTTCCACCCGGGCCCCTTCGATGATCACCAGGGATTCCGGATTCAGGGCCGCTTCGAAGTCATCCTCGGCGCCCGGGTTCGGCACCTTGAACAGACGGTCATAGAGACGCACTTCGGCCGGCAGGGAGTGAGTAGCGCTGACCCAGTGGATCACCCCTTTCACCTTGCGGCCGTCCGCCGGATCCTTGCCCAGGGTCTCGGGGTCGTAAGAGCAGTAGATGCAGGTGACCTTGCCGTCCGCATCCTTCTCGACCCGTTCGGCCTTGATGACGTAGGCGTTGCGCAGGCGCACTTCCTTGCCCAGCACCAGCCGCTTGAACTGCTTGTTGGCTTCCTCTTTGAAGTCCGCCTCGTCGATGAAGATTTCGCGGGAGAAATGCAGCTCACGGGTCCCCATCTCCGGCTTGTTCGGGTGCGCAGGGGCTGTCAGCACCTCGTCCGCCGCCAGGTTCTCGATCACCACCTTCACCGGGTGCAGCACGGCCATGGCGCGCGGGGCGTTCTCGTTGAGATCGTCGCGGATGCAGGCTTCCAGCATGCTCATCTCGACGATGTTGTCCTGCTTGGTCACACCGATGCGCTTGCAGAACTCGCGGATGGAGGCCGGGGTGTAACCACGGCGGCGCAGACCGGAGACGGTCAGCATGCGCGGATCGTCCCAGCCGTTCACGTGCCCCTCGGTTACCAGCAGGTTCAGCTTGCGCTTGGACATGACGGTGTATTCGAGGTTCAGACGGGAAAACTCGTACTGACGGGGGTGACAGTCGATGCTGATGTTGTCCAGCACCCAGTCATACAGGCGACGGTTGTCCTGGAACTCCAGGGTACACAGGGAGTGGGTGATCCCCTCCAGGGCGTCCGAGATGCAGTGGGTGAAGTCATACATCGGGTAGATGCACCACTCGTCACCGGTCTGGTGGTGGTGGGCAAACTTGATGCGATAGATGACGGGATCGCGCATCACCATGAAGGGGGATGCCATGTCGATCTTGGCGCGCAGGCAGGCGCTCCCTTCGGCCATCTCGCCGTTCTTCATCTTGGCGAACAGGACCAGGTTTTCTTCCACGCTGCGATCGCGGAACGGGCTGTTCTTGCCAGGGGCAGTCAGGGTGCCGCGGTATTCGCGCATCTGCTCCGGGGAGAGCTCGTCCACATAGGCCAGTCCCTTCTCGATGAGCTCGATGGCATAGCCGTGCAGCTTGTGGAAATAGTCGGAGGAGTAGCAGATCTCGCCGCTCCACTGGAAGCCCAGCCACTGGACGTCCTGCTTGATGGACTCCACGAACTCGATGTCTTCCTTCGCCGGGTTGGTGTCATCGAAACGCAGGTTGCACTGACCCTGATAGTCGCGGGCGATACCGAAGTTCAGGCAGATGGATTTGGCGTGGCCGATATGGAGATAACCGTTCGGCTCCGGCGGGAAACGGGTATGCACGCTGCTGTGCTTACCGCTGGCCAGATCTTCATCAATGATCTGACGAATAAAGTTAGTTGGGCTGTTCGCCTGACTCATGGCTCACCTCAAAAATGCGTCACTGGCGGACGTTGTGCCGGCTGGCACCCTCATACCCCCGCCGTCAAGCCGGGTATGATCCCTCATTACGCGCCCTGCCTCAACCTGAATTTGGCCAATTCGGGTCATTGGCGCACCAAAAACGGCGAAACGGGAGAAATTGCAGAGATCCTGGTCAAAAAAAGCCCCGCACGGGGCGGGGTCTCAAGTGATGAAAAACAGACAAAACACACACAACAAAGGTTCACACGCAGAGTCAACCTTTCCCAAACCCGATGGTCATCGACCTTGGGAAAGGCGGGTCTTGCGACCCACCTTGCGTTATGGATTGAGAGCTATCAGTTCAGCTCGGTGACGCGGCTGGTACGCTTGCCATCGAAGCTGGTGGTACGCAGGTAGACCTTGCCATCCACGGTCGGCTTGGCGGCAGCGTCGTAGGCGCTCCAGCTCTTGCCGTCCAGGCTGTACTGGATGGGCAGACCCGGCAGATCCACGTTCGCTTCCAGCACACCGTTCACCACCTTGGCACCCGGTACGGAGAGGCGGTATTCCACCCCGGCCTGGTCCAGTTTGGGCAGCACGCGCTGACCCAGCACGTTGGCAAACTGGTTCCACTCCTTGTTCAGGGTGGCCTTGTTGACATGCTTGGTGGTGCCGGAGAACTCGCGACCCTTCACGTAATCGAGCTCGAAGCCGCCCTTGTGCCAGGCGCGCTCGGCCATGGAGAAGATGCGCGGATAGACCATGTATTCGTACTGGGCATCGGTGCGCACGGTTTCACTCCACTGCTGACCGGAGATCCCCTTGAACTTGACCGGATCCTGGTCACCCTTGGCCACGAAGGCGTTGCCGTCGCGGTCAACCGAGGTCTCAGCGTTCTGCGGCAGGTTTTCCGGGGCGAAGGCGAACACCTTGCGGGTGTCGTTGAAGCGGGTTGCCCAGTAGTAGCCGCGCTCGGCCGGGTGTACCTCGTTCGGGAAGTCGAAGTAGAGGTAATCCGGGTTGGAGAGCACCACGTCATAGCCCTTGTGCGCCCACTTCATCGCCTCGTTGAAACCACCCCAGTAGAGGGTTTCCCAGAAGTTGACCCGGGTCTTGTCGGTGGCGAATACGCTGGCATCCGTGGCGTACTTCAGGCCATCTTCCCACGCCTGCAGGGTGGAGAAGCTGTGGCCCTTGACCATCTCGCTCACTTCCTTGGCAAAGTAGACCGGCAGCTCGGCCACGTCCTTGATCTTGCCATCGTCGATCATCTTCTGGCACATCGGGGACTTGCCGAACGGCTTGTCCTGCTTGCTGGAGTCGACATTGCCCTTCCAGGCCACCAGCTCTTCTTTCTTGGTGACGGCCGGATCCTGGTAACCACCGCCCTGCATGATGTTCTTCGCCTCGTCACCACCGTAGTGCCAGGCGGTCAGCGGCTGGCCGGCGGCCTGGTGCATCTGGGCCACTTCATCCATCACCTTGGCCACGAAGGTGGCGGCACCCGGCTGACAGGGGTTGATGAAGGACATCTTGTCGTAGAACTGTACCGAGGTGACATTGGAGGTATCGGCCGGGTCAGTCAGACGGAACTGGTTGGCCTCGGCCTCTTTGCCCTCGCTCATCAGACGCTTGTAGCGCGCCTCCATGGAGACCACGGCGGCACGGGCGTGGGCCGGCATGTTGATCTCGGGGATCACGGTCACACCACGCGCCTTGGCATAGCGTACCAGGTCGATGTAGTCCGCTTTGCTGTAGAAACCGGAACCCTGGTTGTCGCTGGTGGGGCCGGAGCCGAGCTGCGGCATCAGGCACTTGGTTTCGGACTCGTCGTGGCAACGCTGGCTGCCGACGTCGGTCAGCTCCGGCAGGCCCGGGATCTCCAGACGCCAGCCTTCATCGTTGGTCAGCCCCAGGTGCAGCACGTTGAGCTTCATGGCGGACATCTGATCCACCAGCTTCTTCATGGTCTCCGGGCTTCTGAAGTGACGGGCCACGTCGGTCTGCATGCCGCGGTATTCAAAGCGTGGCGCATCCTCGACGCTCATCTGGCTCACCAGCTTGTCGTCAACGCCCAGCAGGGAGATCAGGGACTGGGCGCCCCAGAAGGCGCCGTCAACGTCGTGCCCCTGAATGACGGTGCCCTTCTGGCCGATGGTCATGTCGTAGCCTTCGGCCTGCTTGAGCTTGCTGCCGAGCTTGATGGTGACCGGGTAGCCGGTGTCGGAGAGGGTAACACCCAGCTTGGTCAGTTGCGCCTTCAGGGCCTCGGCGCGATCGCTCGGCAGGTCAAGGGCATTGAGCTTGATGGTGGAGAAGTCGACTTGCGGGCCGGCCTTGACCACCTGCTTCATCGGGCTTGGCAGGATGCGATCGTCAATCTTGCCGGCAGGCAGCAGGGTACTGGTCTGGTTGGCGGCGAAACGGGTCTCGCTGTTCATCAGGATGTTGTTGTCATCCTTGGTGCGCTTCCAGCCATCGGCCGGCATCGGCTTCTCGTAGGTGCTGGCATCGTCGATGTTGCTCATGCTGGCCAGCACTTTCGGCTCGGCCCCTTCACTGGCGACATACCAGTTCGGCATGATGTCAGATTCGAACAATACCCAGTATTCCACCACCAGGGGCACCTCGACCGTGGCGTCCTTGGCAAAGCCCTGGAACTTCTCGGTCGGCGTCAAACGATAGAGGTCGCCGGTCAGGTGGGTGATGGTGAACTGGTCGTTGTCCACCCGCTGGATGCGGCGGATGGAGGAGACATAGATGCTCCAGTCCTTGGAGGTGACGTCGGCCCCGGTATTGGTCAGGTGCAGCTTGGCAACGCCGCAGCTTGCCCACTCGGAGCCCAGCGCCTGGCAGTCAAGACCGGCGCCGGCACCGTCATTGGTGACGACTTCGTACTTGACGACGAGGTTGCTGGCGAGGGCGTCGACCACCGCTTGCCTGGCAGCATCGGCTGCAAGTGCGGGACCGGCGAAAACGGTAGACATGGCAATGGCTAACAGAGAATGTTTCAAGTTCATAACTGCTGCTCTCATTTGAAGTAAAGGTTGGATTTTCTTGGCTTTTTTTATATGGGGCCCCGAGGCGGGGCCCTTAGTTATGTCAACAATGGACTTAGACTTGAGGTGAGCGAGTCGCTCGATTAACGCAGGGCTTTCATCTCACCGGCGATGATCTCGGCCAATGGGCCCAGAATCACCTGCAGGTTCTGCTCACCGAGCTTGACCACACCGGCCGCGCCCAGAGCTTTGAGCTTGCGCTCGTCAACGATGCTGCGGTCTTTCAGGGTCAGACGCAGACGGGTGATGCAGGCGTCGATGGTCACCAGGTTGTCCTGACCACCCAGCACTTCCAGATACTGCTTGGCCAGCTCGGTGCGGTCGGTGGTTTGAGCCTGTACCGGCACGGCTTCGTCATCTTCACGACCCGGGGTTTTCAGGTTGAACTTGGCGATCACTGCGCGGAAGACCACGTAGTAGAGGCCGAAGAAGACCAGACCCTGTACCAGCAGCATGTACCACTGGGTCGCCAGCGGGTTGCGGCTGGAGAGCACCATATCCACCAGACCGGCGCTGAAGCCGAAACCGGCGATCCAGTGCATGGAGGCTGCGATGAACACGGAGATACCGGTCAGCAGGGCGTGGATGACGTACAGTACCGGCGCCACGAACATGAAGGAGAACTCGAGCGGCTCGGTCACCCCGGTGAAGAAGGCGGCAAAGGCGGCAGCGATCATGATGGACGCAACCTTCTCTTTGTTCTCTTTCTTCGCGCTGTGGTAGATGGCCAGTGCGGCACCCGGCAGACCGAACATCATGATGGGGAAGAAGCCGGCCTGGTACATGCCGGTCACGCCCACGACAGCCTTGCCGGCGTCGATGGAGGATTGGCCACCCAGGAAGTTCGGGATGTCGTTGATGCCGGCCACGTCGAACCAGAACACGGAGTTCAGGGCGTGGTGCAGACCGACCGGGATCAGCAGACGGTTGAAGAAGGCGTAGATGCCGGCACCGGTGGAGCCCATGCTGACGATGGATTCACCGAAGCTCACCAGGCCACCGTAGATGACCGGCCAGACGGCCATCAGGATGAAGGAGACGACGATCATCACCACGGAGGTCACGATCGGCACCAGACGACGACCGGAGAAGAAAGCCAGCGCCTTGTGCAGCTCCACGCTGCTGAAGCGGTTGTAGAGCTCGGCGGCGATGACACCACACAGGATGCCGACGAACTGGTTGCTGATCTTGGCAAAGGCTGCCGGCACCTGGTCGGCCGGGATACCCTTGATCTGGGCCACGGCGCCCGGGCTCAGCAGAGTGGTGACCACCAGGAAGCCGACCAGACCGGCCAGCGCGGCGGAACCGTCTTTATCCTTGGACATGCCGTAAGCGACGCCGACGGCGAACAGAATGGGCATACTGTCGATGATGGCGGCGCCCGCCTTGATCAGAAACGCAGCCAGAGGGCTTCCGCCACCCCAACCGTTCGGGTCAATCCAGTAGCCAATCCCCATCAGGATCGCGGCGGCAGGCAATACCGCTACCGGCACCATCAGGGCACGGCCGATCTTTTGCAAATAACCGAGAATGTTCACGGTTCCTCTCCTTAGTTGGTGTTTTTCTAGAAATTAAGTGCTTATCACGTTCGACGCATAAGCCATCAAGGCTTGATTGGCAGTCTATGTGTTTTATTTCGCTGCGCAAATTAATAAACCAGCTTTCGTGATCATTATCACTCAACAGAGATAAAGGTAGCCGATAGATGTGGCTTAGTTCGCAATCTTTATTTACGCTATAAAACAACTTGAATCCGTGTCTGGTCCCTTGCCGTCACTCCCTGTGCGGCAACCGTACTGAGGTATATAGAATGCGCCTGATCCCGTTGAAGTCTGCCAGCCAGGTGGGTCTCTGGTCTGCCCGTTACATCGTTGACCGCATCAATGCGTTCAAACCCACTGCCGAGCGCCCCTTCGTGCTGGGTCTGCCCACTGGCGGCACCCCGCTCAACACCTACAAGCGCCTGATTGAGCTGCACAAAGCCGGCGAGGTGAGCTTCCAGAACGTGGTCACCTTCAACATGGACGAGTACGTGGGGCTGCCCAAGGAACACCCGGAGAGCTACCACAGCTTCATGCACAACAACTTCTTCAATCACGTGGACATTCGCCCGGAAAACATCAACATCCTCAATGGCAACGCCGAGGATCTGGTGGCCGAGTGCCAGCGCTACGAAGACAAGATCAAGTCCTACGGCAAGATCCACCTGTTCATGGGCGGTGTGGGCAATGACGGCCACATCGCCTTCAACGAACCGGCCTCTTCCCTGGCTTCCCGTACCCGGGTCAAGACCCTGACCGAAGACACCCGCATCGCCAACTCCCGCTTCTTTGGCGGCGACATGGAGCAGGTGCCCAAGCTGGCCCTGACCGTGGGCGTCGGCACCCTGATGGACGCCGAAGAGATCCTGATCCTGGTGGTCGGTCACGCCAAGGCCCAGGCCCTGCAGGCCACCGTGGAGGGCAGCGTCAACCACATGTGGACCATCTCCACCCTGCAACTGCATCCGAAAGGGATTGTGGTGTGCGACGAACCTTCCACCATGGAGTTGAAGGTCAAGACGGTGCGCTACTTCCAGCAACTGGAAGCCGACAACATCAAGCACCTCTGAGGAGCTCCCATGTACGCTCTGACTAATTGCACTCTCTACACCGGCAGCTGCGTGCTGACCGGTTATGGCGTGGTCATCGATGGCGACAAGATTGTCGCCATCTCCCGCCAGGCAGAACTGCCCGCCGGCATCGAGCAGATTGACCTCCAGGGCGCCAACCTCAGCGCCGGCTTCATCGACGTCCAGCTCAACGGCTGCGGTGGCGTCATGTTCAACGGTCACATCACCACGGACACCCTGGCCACCATGCAGGCGGCCAACCTGAAATCCGGGACCACCAGCTTCCTGCCGACCCTGATCACCAGCCCGGATGCGGACATGAAGCAGGCCGTCGCCGTCACCCGCGACTACATGGCCGCCCACCCCAACGAGGTGCTTGGCGTCCATCTGGAAGGGCCCTACACCAACCTCAAGCGCAAAGGGATCCACCCGGCCGAACAGATCCGCCAGCCCGCCGACGAGATGATCGACTTCTTCTGCAACAACGCAGACGCCATCGCCAAGATCACCCTGGCGCCGGAGCGCAACAAGCCCGAGCACATCCGCCGTCTGGTGGAGGCCGGCATCCTGGTCTCCGCCGGCCACACCGCCGCCAACTACGACCAGGCCATGGCGGGCTTTGACAACGGCATGCGCTTTGCCACCCACCTCTACAACGCCATGACCCCGACCCTGAATGGTCGCGAGCCCGGCGTGGTCGGCGCCATCTACGATCGCAAGGATGTCTATGCGGGCATCATCGTCGACGGCCACCACGTACACTGGGCCAACGTGCGCCTGGCGCACAGGATGCTGGGGGAGCGGCTGGTGCTGGTCACCGATGCAACCGCGGCGGCAGGCGCACCGGAAGGCTTTGAGAAATTTGATTTTTGCGGTGCAACCGTCTATTTCCGCGATGGTCAGTGCGTCGATGAGAATGGTACACTCGGCGGCTCCGCCCTCACCATGATCCAAGGGGTGGAAAATCTGGTCAAACAGGTCGGATTGCCGCTCGACGAAGCACTGAGAATGGCCACCCTTTACCCCGCTCGCGCCATTGGATGGGACTCGCGTCTCGGTAGTATCCAGGTCGGAAAAATTGCCAACCTCACCGTCTTTGATCAGGCCTTCGCGGTCTGCGGGACCGTGGTTAACGGACACTACACAACACAGTGACACTATGACTGGCGGACAAATAGCAAACGTAGATCTTATCAAGCAGGTAAACAGTGCGGTCGTCTATCGCCTCATTGACCTGCAGGGGCCCATCTCGCGGGTCAAAATTGCCGAGTTGAGTCAGCTGGCCCCGGCCAGCGTGACCAAGATAACCCGGCAACTGATCGAGCACGGCCTCATCAGGGAAACCTCGCCGCAAGCCTCCACTGGCGGGCGCCGCGCCATCTCCCTGACCACCATCAAGCATCGCTTCCAGTTTGTGTCCGCCAAGCTGGGTCGCGGCTACCTGCAGCTCTCCCTGTATGACCTCGACGGCAAGGAGCTCGATCAGCACATCACCCAGGTGACCGAGATCGAGCAGCAACCGGTGGTGGACATGCTGCTGCGGGAGATTGGCGCCTTCATCGACGCCAATCAGGATCGCAGCCGCAACCTCATCAGCATCGCGCTGACCATGCCGGGTCTGGTCAACCCCGAATCCGGCATGGTCATCTACACCCCCACCTACCAGATCCGCAACCTGGGGCTCGCCAAGCTCCTGGAGCACCACTTCAACCTCCCCTGCTACGTGGGCAACGACACCCGTTCGCTGGCGCTGGCCGAACACTTCTTTGGCGAGTCCCGCGACTGCATGGACTCCATCCTGGTGAGTGTCCACCAGGGGACGGGCTCGGGCATCATCACCAAGGGCAAGGTGTTTCTCGGCCAGAACCGCAACGTCGGTGAAATAGGCCACATCCAGGTCGAACCTCTTGGCAAGCGCTGCCACTGCGGCAACTTCGGCTGCCTCGAGACCATCGCCTCCAACGAGGCCATCGTCGACAAGGTGAAGGAGCTCATCAGCCGCGGTCACCTGAGTTCGCTGCAAGAGAAGCACATCACCATTCAGGAGGTGTGCAAGGCGGCGGTGGCCGGTGACGAGCTGGCCCGCAGCGTGATCGAGAACGTGGGGGAACACCTGGGGCGCGCCATCGCCATCACGGTCAACCTGTTCAACCCCCAGAAGGTGCTCATCGCCGGTGAAATCACCGCCGCCGAAGAGATCCTGATCCCGGCCATCCGCCGCTGTGTCGAGCACCAGTCTCTGCCAAGTTTCCATCGCGGCCTGCCCATCGTGAAGGCGCGCTTCCAGAACCAGCCCACCATCGGCGGCTTCGCCCTGGTCAAGCGCTCCCTGCTGGAAGGGGATCTGCTGCAGATCATCATGGAGCAAAAGTAAGGCCCACCCCTTCGGACACGAAAACGGCAGCCAGTGGCTGCCGTTTTTTTATGGTCTGTTTTCGCCGGTTCACCCCGCTCTACAAGGTTTGAACAGAGCGTAGGTTCGATTAGCCTCGTAGCGGCGTAATCGGACGCCGTGGTTCACCCTGCCCGGCACGGCTTGAAGAGATCCAGCTTGCCGTCATAGACCTGGGTCTGCACGTCCATGATGCCAAGCATGGAGTGGAACAGGTTGTCGTGGGAGAAGCGCTTGCTGGCTGCCTCCTGTTGCAGGCAATTCAGATTGAGCTGACGGTCTGCCTGCAACTGGGGAGAAAACCAGGTCAGGAGCGGCACCCGGGTCTGATCGTCCGGTGCGAACTTGTAGGGGGTGCCGTGCAGATAGAGCCCCATGGCGCCGAGGGATTCACCGTGATCCGACAGATAGACCAGCCCCACGTTGTACTGGCTCTCCAGGCTCTTGAGCTTGTCGATGAGCTGGGCAAGCACCTTGTCGGTGTAGCGGATGGTGTTGTCATAGGTGTTCACCAGCTCTTCGTTGCTGCAGTTCTCGATGTCGCTGCGCGGGCAGTCCGGCAGGAAGACGCGATCGGCGGCCGGGTAGCGGCGATAGTAGGTCGGACCGTGGCTGCCCATCAGGTGGAAGGCCACCAGCTTGCTGCCCTGCTTGCCCTGCATGTCGGCGATCTGCTGATCCAGCCCCTGCAACAGCACCTCGTCATGACAGGCATTGCCGGAGCAGTATGCGGGGAATGCCTTGGGCTCAATCTCGATGGTGGGAACGTTTTTGCACACCCCCTTGCAGCCGCCGTCGTTTTCCTTCCAGAGCACCGAGATCCCGGCATGTTGCAGCACGTCCAGCAAGCCATCCTGGGACTGGGCCCTGGCCTCGTCATAGCCACGCCGGGTCATGTTCGAGAACATGCAGGGCACGGAGAGCGCAGTGGCGGTGCCGCAGGAGCGCACGTTCCTGAACGAGACGACATTGGCCTCCTTCTCGGTGAAACCGTTGGTCTCCTTCTTGTAGCCGTTGAGGGAGTAGTTCTGGCTGCGGGCCGTCTCCCCCACCACCAGGAACATCAGGGTCGGCTTCTGATGCTGGCCGATCACCCTGGCATCGGTGCCGATCTGCTGGTAGGGAATGGGAGTGGCGAAGACCACATCCCGGGCGTACTTGTAGAGCCCGTGCACATAGTTGGCGGGCACTATCTCCTTGCCGAGGGACTTGTTGTTGCGCCCGACCGAGGCGTAATCCTGGTAATAAAGGGCGGCAGCCCCCACCAGAAACAGCAAGGAGAGGGCGATGGAGCCGAGGCGCAGACCCAGTCCCTTGTACCAGGGACGGGGATACTCAATCTTCACCCACAGCAGTACCAGCACCGGCAACAGGCCGGTCAGCAGGAACCAGAGCACCACGGAACCGTTGAGGTAGGAGCCCGCCTCCCCGCTGTTGGTCTCGATGATGTTCTGCATCATGCCCATGTCGAAGATCACCCCGTACTTGAGCATGGCGTAGCTGACGAGGGAGCCGGTCATGATGAGCAAGGCGAAAAAGGGCTTGAGCAGATAACGGAAGGTAAAGGGCAGGAACACCGCGTTGAGGGCCGCCACCAGCACCAGGGGTATGGAGAGGACAAACCCCGCCTTGACGTGTTCAAGGGCGGTGAGGATGCGATAAAAGTGCAGGAAAATGGGCCAGTTGAAGACCAGTGCAAACAGCAGCACCAGCAACAGATTGACCTTCATCACTCCCAGAGTGAGACGCATAGAGAGACTCCGACAAACCAGTGGAACTAACAACCTGCCAGCAGGCTTCGTGGTGACCATCCCGACACTCAGCCCTGAAAAACAGGACAAGAGCCAGGGAGGTCCAGATACGGGGTCATCCTAGGACGGCAAACTTAAGCGAACATTAAGAGAGGAAATCGAACCACAAGGGGAGGTGCTCGGTCTGGCACATAAAAAAACGGCAGCCCGGGCTGCCGTTTTTGCGAAGGTGAACAAGGTGTCGCACCTGTGTGTTCGCGAACCTGAACAGGGTCACGAGAGACAATTACAGGGTCGCGGCAATCTCGTCGGAGCCGGGTGAGAGGACCGTTGTGGTCGCCCTCCCCCCTGCCCTGGATCTCACAGCGTTCCCGAGAGGCAATTACAGGGTCGCGGAAATCTCGTCGGAGCCGGGGGAGAGGACCGTTGTGGTCGCCCTCCCCTTGCCCTGGGGGATCACAGCGCTCCCGAGAGGCAATTACAGGGTCGCGGCGATCTCGTCGGAGATGGAGCCGTTGTGGTACACCTCCTGCACATCGTCCAGATCTTCCAGCATGTCGATGAGGCGCATCAGCTTGGGCGCGGTCTCGGCATCCAGTTCCGCCTCGGTGGAGGGGATCATGGTCACTTCGGCGCTCTCGGGCTTGAAGCCGGCCGCTTCCAGACCGTCCAGCACGGTGCCGAAGTCGTTCGGGGTGGTGTAGACCTCGATGGTGCCATCTTCTTCGGTTACCACGTCGTCGGCACCGGCTTCCAGGGCGGCGTCCATCAGGGCGTCTTCATCGGCGCCCACGAAGGTCAGCACCCCCTTCTTGGTGAACAGATAGGCCACGGAGCCGTCGGTCCCCAGGTTGCCGCCGCACTTGCTGAAGGCGTGACGCACTTCGGCCACGGTACGGTTGCGGTTGTCGGTCAGGCACTCCACCATGACGGCGGAACCGGCCGGGCCGTACCCTTCGTACACGATGGTCTCGAGCTGCTCGCCGTCACCGCCGCCGGCCCCACGGGCGATGGCGCGGTTGATGGTGTCGCGGGTCATGTTGCTGGTCAGGGCTGCCGCCACCGCCGCACGCAGGCGGGGGTTGTTGGCAGGATCGGCATCACCCAGACGCGCGGAGGTAGTAATTTCGCGGATCAGCTTGGTGAAGATCTTGCCGCGCTTGGCGTCTTGCGCCGCCTTGCGGTGTTTGATGTTGGCCCATTTACTGTGACCTGCCATAGGGACTCTCCGTTATAGTTGGAAATTTCAGTAACACTGGTTGCGCCCAGGGGGAAACGGGAAAGGCCGCATCGCTGCGGCCTTTGTTGCCGATAACGGCTTATTCGTCACCCTTGACGGTGGTCGCAATCGCCAGCTCGCCCAGTTGGGCCGGGTTGGCAAAGCTCGGGGCGTCTGTCATCAGACAGGCGGCCGCCGTGGTTTTCGGGAAGGCGATGACATCCCGGATGTTGTCGGTGCCGGTCAGCAGCATGCTGAGGCGGTCCAGACCGAAGGCCAGGCCGGCGTGGGGCGGGGTGCCGTATTTCAGGGCATCCAGCAGGAAGCCGAACTTCAGGCGCTGCTCGTCCGGGGTGATCCCCAGGATGTCGAACACGGTGGACTGCATCTCGCTGTTGTGGATACGCACAGAGCCGCCACCCACTTCGTAACCGTTGATCACCATGTCGTAGGCGTTGGCGTAAGCGCCCACCGGGTTCGCTTTCAGCTCGGCCGGGCCCAGGTTGCTCGGGGCGGTGAAGGGGTGGTGCATGGCCGCCAGGCCGCCTTCGCCATCTTCTTCGAACATGGGGAAGTCGATGACCCACAGGGGCTTCCAGACGTTCTCCACCAGGCCCAGATCGCGGCCCACCTTCAGGCGCAGGGCGCCCATGGCATCGCACACCACTTTCTTGGAGTCGGCGCCGAAGAAGATGATGTCGCCATCCATCGCGCCGGTGCGGGCCAGGATCTCGCGCACGATGGCGTCAGAGAGGAACTTGGCCACCGGGGACTGCACCCCTTCGATACCGCTCCCGGCGTCGTTGACCTTCATCCAGGCCAGGCCCTTGGCACCGTAGATGCCGACGAACTTGGTGTACTCGTCGATCTGCTTGCGAGACAGCTCCGCGCCGCCCGGTACCTTCAGGGCCGCCACACGGCCTTTCGAATCCTTGGCGGGGCCGGCGAACACGGCGAACTCCACCTCGGTCAAGAGATCTGCCACGTCCACCAGCTCCATCGGCAGGCGCAGGTCCGGCTTGTCGGAGCCGAAGCGGCGCATGGCTTCGTCGAAGGTCATGATGGGGAAGTCGCCCAAGTCCACGTTCAGGATGTGCAGCCAGAGCTTGCGGATCATCTCTTCCATGATTTCACGCACCTGGGGCGCGGTCATGAAGGAGGTCTCCACGTCGATCTGGGTGAATTCCGGCTGGCGGTCGGCACGCAGGTCTTCGTCGCGGAAGCACTTGACGATCTGGTAGTAGCGGTCGAAGCCGGACATCATCAGCAACTGCTTGAACAGCTGGGGGGACTGCGGCAGGGCGTAGAACTTGCCCTTGTGCACGCGGCTCGGCACCAGGTAGTCACGGGCCCCTTCCGGGGTCGCCTTGGTCAGCATCGGGGTCTCGATGTCGAGGAAGCCGTGCTCGTCCATGAAGCGGCGCACGAAGGCACTGGCCTTGGCACGGGTCTTCAGGTACTTGGCCATCTCGGGACGACGCAGGTCCAGGTAGCGGTACTTGAGGCTCACCTCTTCGCTGTTGACCTGGTTGAAGTCAAGGGGCAGCGGCTCGGCACGGTTGATGATGGTCAGCTCGTGGGCGAACACCTCGATGGCACCGGTGGCCATGTCGCTGTTGCGCTGGGAGTCGGGGCGGGTACGCACCACGCCGGTCACCTGGATGCAGAACTCGCCGCGCAGCTCGGAGGCCAGGGCAAAGGCGTCCGGCTTGTCCGGATCGAAGAACACCTGCACGATGCCCTCGCGGTCGCGCATGTCGATAAAGATGAGGCCGCCGAGATCACGACGACGATGGACCCAACCGCACAATGTAATGGTCTGCCCGGCATGGGCCTCATTGACCTGTCCGCAATAGATAGAGCGCATGGACTTCTTCCTTCGAAATGGTAGAGAGACGGTTCATCCTGGGTCGCCGGGCACGACTGGCAAGCACCGTCTGTCTCACAGCTGGCCAGATCCTGCTTCTTGCCCGGTTTGAAATCTGTCTCGGGTCATCCGGCTCCCCGAGCCGGATTCTTGCCGCCGTCCCAGGCATGCCCCCGCTCCCGACCGGGATGACGAGTGGGCGCCGGGGTATCGGCTGGCGTCGTTGTCTGGCCACTGCCGGGCCGCGATCATCGTCACCCGGGGGCTCGGTCGCGCGCATTACGACAATGTGGCAAACAAAAGGGTTGGCATTATAGAGGAAAACCTCCATTTGGGTAAAATGGCCCGCAGCCCCCTTTACCCTGTTTTTTGTTGTTCTGGCGCAAAAAGGAGGGCAAAAGTGCGCCAACCTGCCGACAGGAACCATCATGAGCCTCTATTTGGGCCTGCCCCAGTGGTCACACCCGGCCTGGCCCGGCCAGTTGCTGGGGATGAATGCCAGGCCCGCCGAGCACCTCGCCGACTATGCCCGGGTGTTCAACTCCGTGGAGGGCAACACCACCTTCTACGCCTCGCCGACCCCGGAGACGGTGCAGCGCTGGGCCGATGCGGTCCCCGACCACTTTCGCTTCAGCTTCAAGTTTCCCAAGGAGATCAGTCACCAGAGCGATCTGGTGAGCGCGGACAAACAGGTGACGGCCTTCATCCGCCTGCTGGCCCCCCTGCATGACAAGCTGGGGCTGCTCAAGCTGCAACTGCCCGCCCGCTTCGGGCCAGAGGGGCTGGCCCGTCTGGATGCCTTCTTCGCGCGGCTGCCCCAGGATTTCACCTATGCCCTCGAGGTGCGCCACCCCGATTTCTTCGCCAAGGGGGAGGCGGAACGGGCCCTCAACCGGATGCTGATGGCGCGGGGCATCAATCGCATCATGCTCGACAGCCGTCCGCTCTTCTCGGTGCCCGCCACCACGGCCGCCATGATCGATGCCCAGGGCAAGAAACCCAGGTTGCCGGTCCATCTGCTGGCCACAGGGGGTGCCCCGGTGGTGCGCCTGATTGGTTTGCCTCAAATCGAGGACAATCACCCATTTTTGCCACCATGGTTGCCACATTGGAAACAATGGCTCCAGGAGGGCAAGGATCTCTACCTCTTTGTTCACACCGCCGACAATGCCCGGGCCCCCGAACTCGCACGGCAGATCAGCCGCCTGCTCGGCCAGGAGATGGCCCCCTGGCCAGGAGAAAACGATCGCGCCCGCCAGGGGGTGCTGCCCTTTTGAGCGGCCCCCTCCCCGCCCCTTCTCCGTCCCCAAAAAAAGCCGCTTTTTTTGTGGTCCCACCGGGGTTGGCGTCAAGACAAACGCCCGCCTTTCCTCTACACTAGCGCCCCAAGTAAGGTCCCGGGCCTGGGTGCATGGCAATGCGTTGCCCACCCCAGCCCGGCACCCTGAGGGCCCGGACCATGGCCCGTTGCGAACAGGGGCAGCCCGAAGGATCCCGGAGCAAGCCACCCCGTTCGTCAACCGGTGACGACGCCATTTCGATGCCCGTCCACCCAAGATTCAATTGAATAAAACAGCCGCCTACCACACCGGCTGTCAGGTTGCGTCAGCATGCACGATCAGATTTTTGCCGCCCCCATCGCCCGTCTGGGAGACTTCTGCTTTGACGAGCAGGTCGTCGACGTCTTCCCCGACATGATCCA
This sequence comes from Aeromonas sp. s4, assembly GCF_040907855.1. NCBI lineage: Bacteria > Pseudomonadati > Pseudomonadota > Gammaproteobacteria > Aeromonadales > Aeromonadaceae > Aeromonas > Aeromonas sp. s4. The sequence goes on from NZ_JBFOCP010000003.1 coordinate 39,603, forward strand.
GCGCTCGGTGCCCGGTTACAGCAACATCATCTCCGCCATCGGCATGATGGCCGCCCGCTACGCCCAGCCCCAGAGCCGCCTCTACGATCTCGGCTGCTCCCTCGGCGCCGCGACCCAGGCCATGCGCCGCCACGTCACCCAGCCCGGCTGCCAGATCACGGCGGTGGATCTCTCCCACCCCATGATCGAGCGGGCCCGCGCTCACCTCTCGGGCTTCAAGTCCGAGGTGCCGGTGGATCTGGTGGAGGCGGACATCTGCGACATCCCCATCGAGAACGCCTCCGTGGTGGTGCTCAACTTCACCCTGCAGTTCGTCGCCCCCGAGAAGCGGGCCGCCCTCATCGCGCGCATCTTTGACGGCCTGCGCCCCGGCGGCATCCTCATCCTGAGCGAGAAGTTCCGCTTCGATGACGAGCAGGTCAACGAGCTGCTCATCGACTTGCACCTCGACTTCAAGCGGGCCAACGGCTACAGCGAGCTGGAAATCAGCCAGAAGCGCACCGCCCTTGAGAACGTGATGCGCACCGACACCCTGGCGGTCCATCAGGCGCGCCTGCGGGACGCCGGCTTCACCCACCTGGACCTCTGGTTCCAGTGCTTCAACTTCGGCTCCATGATTGCCATCAAAGCCAGCGACACCAACTAAGCCATGATCGATTTCGCCCATTTTTATCAACTGATCGCCAAGAACCGGTTGAGCCACTGGCTGCACACCCTGCCCGCCCAGCTGCACGCCTGGCAGCACGACAACCTGCACGGGGATCTGCCGCGCTGGAACCGCGCCCTCGCCAAGCTGCCCGTCGTGGCCCCCGGCCGGATCGAGCTCAAAGAGCGGGTCGCCATCGGCGGCCCCGATAGCCTGGGAGAGGGTGAGCGCAAGAAGACCGAGAGCCTGCTGCGCCAGCTCATGCCCTGGCGCAAGGGCCCCTTCCATGTGCACGGCATCCACATCGACACCGAGTGGCGCTCCGACTGGAAGTGGGATCGGGTGCTGCCCCACATCAGCCCGCTCCAGGGCCGCTACGTGCTGGACGTGGGCTGCGGCAGCGGCTACCACCTCTGGCGCATGGTGGGGGAAGGGGCGAAGCTGGCGGTCGGCATCGACCCGAGCCCGCTGTTCCTCTGCCAGTTCGAAGCCATTCGCCACTTCGCAGGCAACGACCAGCGCGCCCACCTGCTGCCCCTCGGCATCCAGGAGCTGCCGGCGCTGCGAGCCTTTGACACCGTCTTCTCCATGGGGGTGCTCTATCATCGCAAGTCCCCCATCGAGCACATCGAGCAGTTGCGCAACCAGCTCAAAGACGATGGGGAGCTGGTGCTCGAGACCCTGGTGGTGGACGGCGACGAAAACCAGGTGCTGATGCCCTCCGATCGCTACGGCAAGATGCGCAACGTCTGGTTCCTCCCCTCGAGCGCGGCCCTCACACGCTGGGTCGAGCGCTGCGGGTTCACCGATGTGCGCATCGTCGACGAGAATATGACCAGCACCGACGAACAGCGTCGTACCGACTGGATGATTAACGAGTCCCTGAGTGACTATCTGGATCCACACAATCCTGCACTCACGGTCGAAGGATACCCGGCACCCAAACGTGCCGTACTGATCGCCAGAAAGGCCAAAGACTAGCCGATGGCGGCTGTGGAAGTTACACTGACCCAATTCCAGGAAGCACAGTTAAATGAATGACATGAAAAGCAAATTAAAAGGAATGACCCTGCTCTCCCTGCTCAGTCTCGGCGGGTGTGTCAGTATGGAAAAAGCCCCCCCGGCCCCGACCCTGACGCTGGCCGAGCTGCGCAACGAGATCTCGTTGAGCGAGCAACGTCTGCAAACATCCATGGAACAGCAACAGAAGCAGTATGTGCAGCAACAGCACCTGCTGGTTCAGCTCAACACCGATGTCACCAACATGAAAGAGTCCGTGAAGAAAGTCGACAGCAAGCTGGCTACCCTGCCTCCCGAGCCGCCCAAGGCCATGCCCATTCCCACCGAGAAGTGCCCGGCGCCGAGCCAGGGCCACACCGTCGATGGCAAGCTGCTGGTGGGTGAAGCGGAGTGGATCTGGGTTGACGCCGCCAACGACGCCTTCCAGGCCCGGGTCGACACCGGCGCCACCACCTCCTCCATCAGCGCTCAGGAGATCACCATCTTCGAGCGCAACGGCAAGAACTGGGTGCGCTTCTTCCTGAGCCACCAGGAGATGGACGACAAGATCCAGATTGAAGCCCCCCTGGTGCGTCACGTGCGGGTCCGTCAGGCTTCCGCCGACGATCTCGACCGTCGCCCCGTGGTCCGCCTCGCCGTGCGCATCGGCGACATGACCGAGAAGGCCGAATTTACCCTGAAGGACCGCAGCGACATGACCTTCCCCGTGCTGCTGGGCCGTGAATTCCTCAAAGACATCGCCGTGGTCGACGTGGCCCGCGAATATATCCAACCCAAACCCAAGCTCAAGGATGTGAAATAATCCATGGTTTCCCGTAAGCCGTTCTATCTGCTGGTCGCCCTGCTCTACATCGTCGGCCTGGGGATGACCTTCTATCATCACATCGCGCTGGACGTCCCGCTCACGCCGGGTGAAAAGCGCCAGATCTGGTCCATCGAAGCCAAACTCGAGTTCGAGGCCACCGGCGAGCCGGTGATCGCCTCCCTGGCCATTCCGGGCACCCAGCCCGGCTTCACCCTGATGAACGAGAACGCCGCGAGCCCGGGCTATGGCCTGTCGTTCGTGGAAAAAGACGGGGATGCCCGCGCCGAGTGGTCCATCCGCACCGCCTCCGGCCGTCAGGAGCTCTACTACCGGGTCGACATGATGGCCGATGCCCATGCCAAGCCCGCCGCCAACCCGCAGCCGCCCGCCATCGAGAAGCAGATCGAGAGCGAGCCCTACGCCACGGCCATGAAGCAGATCCTGGAGCGCGCCCAGGAGCGCTCCGCCGACGGCTACACCCTGACCCGCGAGATCATCAAGGAGATCGAGAAGCAGGAACAGAACGCCGAGCTGCTCAAGTCCCACAAGAGCCGCGCCAATCTGATTGCCGAGCTGCTCAACAACGCGGACGTCCCGGCCCGGGTGGTTCACGCCCTCAGCCTGGAAGATGGCCGTCGCCGTCAGGAGCTGGTGGATTACCTGCAGGTCTTCAACAGCCCGACCGACTACAAGCTGTTCAACCCGCAAAGCGGTGAACAGGGTCAACCGGCCAACCTGCTGCTGTGGGAGTACAACTCCGGCGCCCTCCTGGACGTCACCGGCGGTCACAACTCCCGCGTCACCTTCTCGATGATCGAGCAGGAGCAACCGGTCAACGTGGCCCTGGCCCAGAAGTTCGAAAAATCCGAGATGATGAACTTCTCCATCCACAGCCTGCCCCTGGAAGAGCAAGCCCTGTTCAAGGGTCTGCTGCTCATCCCCATCGGCGTGCTGATGGTGGTGTTCCTGCGGGTCATCGTGGGGATCAAGACCTCCGGCACCTTCATGCCGGTGCTGATCGCGGTCGCCTTCATCCAGACCTCGCTGGTCACCGGCCTCATCGGCTTCCTGCTGATCGTCGGCACCGGCCTGGTGATCCGTTCCTACCTCTCGAGGCTCAACCTGCTGCTGGTCGCCCGAATATCGGCGATCATCATCATGGTGATCTCGATGATCGGCATCTTCTCGGCGTTCGCCTTCAAGCTGGGGCTGACCGACGGCATGAAGATCACCTTCTTCCCGATGATCATCCTCTCCTGGACCATCGAGCGCATGTCCATCCTGTGGGAAGAAGAGGGTCCCAAAGAGGTGTTCCGCCAGGGCGGCGGCTCCCTGCTGGTGGCGGTCATCGCCTACCTGGCCATGGACAACGAGCTCATTCGTCACCTCACCTTCAACTTCCTCGGCCTGCAGCTGGTGCTGATGGCGACCGTGCTGTTGATGGGTAACTACACCGGCTACAAGCTGAGCGAGCTCAAGCGCTTCAAGCCGCTGGTGGACGAGATGAAGTCTGGTGCCACCCCGGGTAAGGACAAGTAACAGATGTGGTTCTGGCAGAAATACACCAGTCCGTGGAGCCTGTCCCAGGCAGGCATCCTCGGCATGAACAAGCGCAACCACTCCTACATCAGCCGCTACAACCCGCGCCGCCTCTATCCGCTGGTGGATGACAAGCTCAAGACCAAGCGCATCGCGCTGGATGCGGGGGTGACGGTGCCTGAACTCATCGGCACCATCCGCGAGCAGCACGACGTGACTCGCATCACCGAGCTGGTGAAAGACTGGCCGGGCTTCTGCATCAAGCCGGCCCGCGGCTCCGGCGGCAAGGGGATCCTGGTGATCCTGCGCCAGGAAGACGGCCTCTTCTACAAGCCCAACGGCAGCGCCGCCAACGGCCAGGATCTGGAGCGCCATGTCTCCAACATCCTGGCGGGACTCTATTCCCTCGGCGGCAAGCCCGACGTGGCGCTGGTGGAAGGGCTCATCAACTTCGACGACGTGTTCGACGGCTACTCCTTCGAAGGGGTCCCCGATGCCCGGGTGATCATCTTCAAGGGGTTCCCGGTGATGGCCATGATGCGCCTCTCGACCTCGGCTTCCGATGGCAAGGCGAACCTGCACCAGGGCGCCGTGGGGGTGGGCCTGTGCCTGCGCACCGGCCGCGCCCTGCGGGCGGTGCAGTTTGGCAACCCGCTGCGCCACCACCCGGACACCGGACTGGATCTCTATGATCTGAAGGTGCCCCACTGGGACACCCTGCTCAACCTGGCGGCCTCCTGCTACGAGATGTCCGGTCTTGGCTACATCGGGACCGACATGGTGCTGGACAAGTTCCGCGGCCCCATGCTGCTGGAGCTCAACGCCCGTCCGGGCCTTGCCATCCAGATCGCCAACGGTCGCGGCCTGGTGCCCAACCTCAAGACCATCGAGAAGCTGGGTCAGGTCAAGATGAACGTGGAGCAGCGGGTCAACTTCGCCAAGGATCACTTCGGTATCTTCGACGAATAGTCCGCCCCCCCCTTCTGCAAAAACGCGCCCACCGGCGCGTTTTTTTATGGCCGCTCCTGCGCGCAGGGCGCCACGCCGGAAGGCCGATCCCCGTCACATCCCATGGCGGCGCCCCTTCAATGGCGCGGCACAAGGGGATAAGCTCCTGACCAATGAGGGGTGGCCAGCCCATCGGCGCAGGCCACCCCATGTGCGTGAGGCAGTGCGCCTGCCAGGGGGCACCGATTTGTCGGCGACAACGGGGCTTCTCGATGGTAGATTAATCAAATCAAATAGATAGCATCGATCGGGTTTCTCCTATGCAACGTTGGCCCAGCCTGAAGCAGCTCCAGTATCTGGTCGCTCTGGACGAGCACAAGAATTTCAACCGCGCCGCCAAGGCCTGCCATGTCAGCCAGTCGACCCTGAGTACCGGGATCCAGACCCTGGAGGACATGATGAACCTGCAACTGGTAGAGCGGGATCACAAGAGCTTCATCATGACGCCGGTCGGCATGGAAATCGTGGCGCGGGCGCGCAACCTGCTCTCCGACGCCCGGGATCTGATGGAGCTGGGGCAGCAGCAGGGGGGCGTCATGCACGGCACGGTGCGCCTGGGCTGCATCCCCACCATCGCCCCCTTCCTGCTGAGCAAGCTGCTGCAGGTGTGCGGCAAGGCCTATCCGGATCTGGAGCTGCTGCTGCGGGAAGACACCACCACCAATCTGCTCAAGCAGCTGGAGCAGGGGCAGCTCGATCTGCTGATCCTGGCGCTGCCGGTGGAGATCGGCGGCTTCCACAGCAAGACCGTCGGCCAGGATCCCTTCCACATGGTGATGCCCTCCCACATGGCTGCGGGCCTGCACATGCCGTTCGACTACAAGGAGCTGCCCAACCAGAGCATCTTCCTGCTGGAACGGGAGCACTGCCTGACGGAGCACGCGGTGAGCGCCTGCCGGCTGCGGGACAAGAGCAAGATCAACCCCTTCGCCGCCACCAGTCTGCACACCCTGGTGCAAATGGTGGGGGCCGGTCTTGGCACCACCTTCCTGCCCCAGATGGCCATAGATGCGGGCATCCTCGACAACACGGACCTGGTGGCCATCCCCCTGCCCGGTGAGAAACCCTATCGGGAGATAGGCCTGGTGTGGCGCCCCAGCACCACGCGGGTGCAGACCTTCTACAAGATTGCCGAGCTGCTGACGCCGCTCATTACCCCCAAACCGGCGGGGTGATCCAGTGGCTGCCCCACAGGCGGCCACTCGTCAATGCCGTTGTCATTCAGGTTCCAGGCAGGATCATCGTCTATGATGAACCCCGTGCCCTATCAAGGAGTTGAGATGTTTCGCACCTTGCTGCTGCCCCTGCTGGCCCTGCTTCTCGCCGCCTGCTCCAGCACGCCGGAGCCTCCCCCTCCCGTGCGCCAGAGCGGCGCATTCGACAACTTCTATCAGCAGTGGCGCGGCGTGCCCTATCGCATGGGCGGTACCAGCCGCGCCGGTCTCGACTGCTCCGCCTTCACCCAGCTCGCCTACAGCCAGGTGCTGGGCTTCACCCTGCCCCGCACCACGGAATCCCAGGCGAGTCTCGGCCGCCCGGTGGACAGATACCGTCTCCAGCACGGGGACCTGGTCTTCTTCAAGACCGGCTGGCAGCAGTACCACGTCGGGGTCTACACCGGGGCAGGTGAGTTCATCCACGCCTCCACCAGCAAGGGCGTGATCCGCTCGCGCCTCGACAACGTCTACTGGAACAGCCGCTACTGGCAGGCCCGCAGGCTGGTCCAGTAGGTGCGACCCCCAACATGAAAAGGCCCCGAGGGGCCTTTTCATGTTGTTGCAGGGTCAGTGCTTGCGGTGCCAGCGGGGCGAGGTGGCGCGCTCTCCCCAGGGGGTCATGCAGGGCAGCAGGGCCCCCTCGATGACGCCCTCATGGCTCGCCAGCGCCAGGGCAATCTTCTCGTGGAGCAGGCGCAGCAGGTTCTTCTCCTGGCCCGCCAGGGAGTGGCCTGCGGCGAAATACTCCTGCTGATGTTGCAGCGCCAGCTTCTGGGCAAACTCATAGGTATTGAAACTGTCCGGCATGCGCGCGATCACGTCATCCAGCCGGGCCAGCAGGCTATGCAATTCCCTGGTCATGTGCGGTTCTCCCTCCGAGTTGGTGACCCACAATTACCCCTTATTAGATATAAGACCAATCCGGATGCCTCAAAAATGGGAGCCCGGACACAGTTCCGGACAACGCTGCCCACTGGCAGCCACCCTCTGCCCTCGCCCGGTTTACAAGTCGGCAACGAATCGCTAGATTTGGACCGACTAATCAGTCGGTCACTTTTCGTGCGGAGCATGCCATGGACACCACCGTCACCCCCGCCTCACCGGACAAGTTCTCCCTCCCCGAGCAACTGCATCGGCTCAGGCAGGCCAGCCAGGCCACCCCCATGCCGGATCTGGCGTCCCGCCGTGCCAGACTTGATGCCCTCAAGCAGGGGCTGCTGCGCCACAAGCAGGCACTGTGTCAGGCCCTGGCCCGGGACTACGGCCAGCGCAGCGATTACGACAGCCTGATCGCCGATGTGCTCCCTTGCGTCATGCAGATCAACTACACCCAGAAACGGCTCAAGGGGTGGATGAAACCGGAGCGCCGTCATTCCGGCCTGCTGCTGGCCCCCGCCAGGGTCGAGGTGCACTATCAGCCCCTCGGCGTGGTCGGCATCATGGTGCCCTGGAATTTCCCGGTGATGCTGAGCCTTGGGCCCCTCATCGGCGCCCTCGCCGCCGGCAACCGCGCCATGATCAAGCTCTCCGAGTTCACCCCTCACACCAACGCCGTGCTGCGCACCCTGCTCGATGAGGCCCTCGGCGGTGACGAGGTGGTGGTCATCGAGGGGGATGCGGGGATCGCGGCCGCTTTCAGCGCCCTCCCCTTCGACCATCTCATCTTCACCGGCTCCACGGCGGTGGGTCGGCTGGTGATGGCCGCGGCCGCCCCCCAGCTCACCCCCCTCACCCTGGAGCTCGGCGGCAAGAGCCCCTGTCTCATCGCCCCCGACATGCCCCTGGCCCTGGCGGTGGAGCGGATGATCTTCGGCAAGAGCCTCAACGCCGGCCAGATCTGCGTGGCCCCCGACTACGTACTGCTGCCGAGGGGGCAGGAGCAGGCCTTCATCGAGGCCTATCAGGCCCATTTTCGCCGCCTCTACCCCCAGGGGCTCGAGAGCCCGGATTATGGCGCCATCATCAACGCTCCCCAGTACGAGCGGCTCACCGCCTGGCTGGAGGAGGCGAGGCAGGCCGGCGCCCAGATCCACCCCTGCGTCACACCCGCCCGGGATGACGCCACCCGCAGACTGGTGCCCCACCTGCTGACCGAGGTGCCCGGCCACTGCCAGGTGATGCAGCAGGAGATCTTCGGCCCCCTGCTGCCCCTGGTGCCCTATGACGACATCGAGGAGGCCCTGGCCTATGTGGCGGCCCGGCCCCGCCCCCTGGCGCTCTATCTGATGAGCCTGGACGAGACGCTGCAGCGCCGCCTCATCCGGGAGACCCACGCCGGGGGCATGGCCATCAACGAGAGTCTGTTCCAGGTGGCGGCGGACGATGCCCCCTTCGGCGGCATCGGTCCCTCCGGCATGGGCCACTATCACGGCCGCGAGGGGTTTCTCACCTTCTCCAAGGCCAAGACCGTGCTGCGCCGCGGGCGCTTCAGCACAGGCTCCCTCATTCACCCCCCCTATCGGCGCTGGTACCAGCGGCTGATGATGGCCCTGTTCCTGCGCTAGGAGGAGAGATGCGAGAGACCATGACCGACAAACGCCGCCAGATCCTGGATGCCGCCCTGGCCCTGTGCGCGGAGGATGGCCTGCAGGGCGCCGCCACCGCCCGCATCGCCAAGGCGGCCGGGGTGGCCAATGGCACCCTGTTTCATCACTTTCCCAGCAAGGAGGTGCTGATCCAGAGCCTCTACCAGGACATCAAACTGCGCCTTGGCGCCGCCATCACCGAGGCCGATGCCTCCCTGCCGCTCCAGGAGCAGGCCCGCCACTACTGGCACCAGGCCATGGGCTGGATGCAGGCTCACCCCCGTGAGCTCAGGTTCGTGCTGGGCTTTTTCCACTCCCCCCTGCTGGCCCGCCCCCTGCGCAGCCAGATCCTGGCGGAGACCCTGCATTTTCTGCCGAGCCTGCTCGCCCGGGGCCAGGCCAGCGGCGAGCTGATGTCGGCCCCGCCGGCCCTGATGCTGGAGGTGTGCCAGGGCCAGTTTCTGGCCTGCGCCTCCCTCTTTGTCGATCAGCCTGAACTGGGAGAAGACCCCCACTGGCAGGAGAGCGCCTTCACCCTCTTCTGGTCCGCCATCAGCGGAGGTTCTCATGCGCCCTGACGCCCTGCTTGCCACCGGCAGGCGCCTCTGGATTGGCAGCCTGCTCTGGATCATCGGCCGCACCCTGTGCCGCGCCGCCCGGGTCGACGAGGCGGTGCGCCGCGAGCTTGCCCCCCTGCCGGATGGCCTCACCATCAGGCTGGAGGTAAACGGCATGACCCGGGGGCTGAGTCTCTACAAGTTCGCGGGGCGCTGGCACTGCGGTGAGGAGGCTGGCAGGGCGCATTCGACCTGTGCCCATGACGGCCCCCACCCCCTGCGGGTGCGCTTCAAGCACCCCGCCGTCGCCTTTCGCGCCCTCAGTTTTCGCCTCGGCATCAACCAGGCCTTTTGCGAAAACCGGCTGCTGGTGGAGGGGGATCTCGACGCGGCCATGCACCTGGTGCGAGCGCTTGAGCAGTTGCAGAGCCTGATCCTGCCCGCCTTCATCGCGCGGCCCCTGCTTCGCCACTACCCGGACCCGCAGCGCAAGCTCGCGCGGGCCTGCCACATCTATCTGGGTCTTCTGACCGGTTGAACACGAGGAGAACGGGATGAGCCGTTATTACGATTTTTTCTGCCCGGTCAAGCTGATGGCGGGGGAGCAGGCGCTGGAGCAGTTGCCGGATGCCTTGAGGGGATTGGGGGCTGGCCGCCCGCTGCTGCTCACCGACAAGGGGGTCAGCGGCAGCGGGCTCGCCACCCTGCTGGCCCATGTGATGGCCGAAGGGGCCTTGCCGGTCGCCGCCATCTGGGACGAGATCCCGGCGGACTCCTCCACCGCCGTGGTGGAGCGGATCGCCCGCCACTACCGGGAGCTGGGCTGTGACAGCCTGCTCGCTCTTGGCGGCGGCTCCGTCATCGACACCGCCAAGGCGGTGAACATACTGGCGACCCTGGGGGGCGAGCGGCTGCTCGACTATGCCGGAGCGGATTGCCTGACCCGTCCCCTCAACCCCCTGGCGGTGGTCCCCACCACGGCGGGGACCGGCTCCGAAGTGACCCTGGTGGCGGTGATCAAGGACGAAGGGAGCGGGCGCAAGGTGCCCTTCACCTCCCCCTTCCTGCTGCCCCGGCTGGCGGTGCTGGATCCCCGCCTCACCCTGGGGCTGCCGCTGCCCATCACCGCCGCCACCGCCATGGATGCCATGACCCACGCCATCGAGGCCTTCATCGGCAACGGCAAGAACCCGGTCAGTAACGCCCTGGCCCTGATGGCGGTGGAGAAGATTGCCACCGCCCTGCCCAGGGTGCTGGCCCACCCGACGGACAAGGGCCTGCGGCTGCAACTGGCAGAGGGCTCCACCCTGGCGGGCATGGCGTTTTCCAACTCCATGGTGGGGCTGGTGCACGCCCTCGGCCACAGTCTGGGAGCGCGCTGCCACCTGCCCCATGGCCTCTGTATGAACCTCTTCCTACCCACCGTGCTCGACTACAACCGGCCCGGCATCGACCCCGAGCTCGCCCTCCTGCTGCTGCCCCTGGTGGGGCCGGAGCGCTTTGCCGCGACCCCGGCCGAGGGGAGACCCCAGGCCACCATCGAGGCGTTGCAGGCACTGCGCGATACCCTGTGGCAGACGGTCAAGCTGCCCCGTACCCTGCGGGAGGCGGGCCTCACCGACAAGGCGCTGCTGCCCGGGATCCGGGATCTCGCCATCAACGATGGCGCCCTGCTCTACAACCGCAAGGATGCGGACAGGGACCAGTTGCTGGCCCTGCTGGAGCGGGCCTGGGAGTAGCAGGCCCCTTGCCCGTCAGACATCGGGGGTGAAGACCCCGGTGGAGAGATAGCGATCCCCCCGATCGCAGATGATCGCCACCACCACCCCCTGCCCGATCTCCGCCGCCACCCGCAAGGCCCCGGCCACGGCGCCACCCGAGCTGACACCGCAGCAGATCCCCTCCTCCCGCGCCAGGCGGCGCATCATGACGAGGGACTCTTCCAGTGTCACATCCAGCACCCCATCGACCCGCGCAGGCTCGAAGATGGCGGGCCGGTAGGCCTCGGGCCAGCGGCGAATGCCGGGGATCTGGCTCCCCTCGGCCGGTTGCAGGCCGATCACCGCCACCGCCGGGTTCTGCTCCTTGAGGTAGCGGGAGACCCCCATGATGGTGCCCGTGGTGCCCATGGCCGAGACGAAGTGAGTGACCGCCCCGCCGCTCTGGCGCCAGATCTCGGGGCCGGTGGAGCGGTAGTGGGCATCCGGGTTGGCGGGGTTGTTGAACTGATCGAGCACCAGCCCCTCCCCCCGCGCCTGCATGGCCAGGGCGAGGTCTCGCGCCGCTTCCATGCCCTCTTCCACCAGCACCAGCTCGGCGCCGTAGGCCTGCATGGCGTCGCGCCGCTCCTGACTCATGTTGCTCGGCATGATGAGTCGCATCCGGTAACCCCGGGACGCCGCCACCATGGCCAGCGCGATGCCGGTATTGCCGGAGGTGGCCTCGATGAGCCGGGCTCCTGGCACTAAGTGACCACTCGCCTCTGCCTGCCTGATGAGGTTCAGCGCCGCCCTGTCCTTGACGGAGCCGGCGGGGTTGTTGCCCTCCAACTTCACCAGCAGGGTGACGCCGGGGTACGGATTGATGCGGTGCAGCGCCAGCAGCGGGGTGTTGCCTATCAGCTCGTCCAGGGTGGCGAAGGCCATGACGGATCCATCCTCTCTCAATGTTCTATACCTTGCCTTGCGACCATTCGCAGGCCGGCCAGTGTAAGCGAGCCCGCCATGGGCGCAAAGAATGGCGTTGGCAAACCCTGTCCGCCATGTTCTGATCTTCCCATTCACCCAGAGAGGACCCCCGATGAGCGACATCCTTCACCAGGCCGATCAGCAGCAGTTTGTCTGCACCGTGGACGGCAAGCTCTCCCGCCTTGCCTATCGCCGGCTGGACGCCACCACAGTGGACGCCTACAGCACCCAGGTTCCCCCCGAGCTGCGCGGACAGGGGATTGCCGACAAGCTGGCCCGCCGCTTCTACGACTGGACCCTCTCTGAGGGGCTTACCATAGTGCCGAGCTGCAGCTACATCGACGTCTGGTTGCGCCGCAATGCCGGTTGAAGCCGGGCCGCTGCGGGAGGCGCACCTGCGGGCCTGCACCGAGGCCCTGCTGCGGGCCGATCACCCGCGCATGGATTGCCTCCGGGCTGCGCGGGAGCTGGCCCTGCCCGACTGGGCCCTGGGGGCGGGGTTTGTGCGCAACCTCATCTGGGATCACCTCCATGACAAGGCCGAGCCCACCCCGCTCAACGACATCGATCTTATCTATCTGGACAACGCTGATCCGACTGGATTGAAGGAAGCCGATCACGAAGCCTGGCTCGCCGCCAGGATGCCGGGCCAGTCGTGGGAGGTGCGCAACCAGGCCCGCATGCATCTGCGCCAGCAGGTGCCTCCTTTTGCCAGCTCGCTCTCGGCCCTCAGCCACTGGGTGGAGATACCCACCTGCATCGGGGTCCGCCTGTTGGCAGATGATGCGTTCGAGTGGCTGGCCCCCTACGGCTTTGCCCCCAACTGGTCCCTGGTGGTGAGCCCCAATCCGCGCTGTCGCCAGGAGAGCCGTATCTTTAGCGAACGGGTCAGGGCCAAGGGGTGGCAACGCATCTGGCCTGACCTTGTGGTGAACTGGCCATGAGCGGATTGCAAAGGGCCGACAACCTTGGGCACACTAAGAAAAAGATGTTTGTAACTCAATGGGTTAAATAATGCGCGACTTCTTCTCTCTCGAGCGCTGGCTGCCGGGGCTCGCCGCCTTGCTGCAATACCAGCGGGCCTGGCTGATGCCGGATCTTCGCGCTGGCCTCTCGGTCGCGGCCGTGGCCCTGCCCGTGGCCATCGCCTATTCGGAGCTCGCCGGGGTGGGCGCCATCGTCGGCCTCTACTCCTGCATCCTGCCCATGGTGGTGTATGCCCTCTTTGGCACCTCCCGTCAGCTCATCGTCGGTCCGGATGCCGCCACCTGCGCGGTGATCGCCGCCGTGGTAACGCCGCTCGCCGCCGGGGATCCCACCCGTCACTGGCAACTGGTGATGACCATGACCGCCATGACCGGCTTCTGGTGCCTCATCGCCAGCCGCTTCAAACTGGGGGTGCTGGCAGACTTTCTCTCCCGCCCCATCCTGATGGGGCTGCTCAACGGGGTGGCCATCACCATCATGGTGGGCCAGCTCTCCAAGATCTTCGGCTTCACCTTCAGCGAGCGCTACCTGATAGAGCGGATCCTGAACGGCACCAGCTACATTACCCAGACCCATCTGCCCACCCTGGCCATGAGCCTGACCGCTCTGCTCACCCTGCTGCTGGCCAAGCGCTACAGACCGGCCTGGCCCTCCTCCATGGTGGCCATGGTGGTGACAGCGGCCCTGGTGTGGCTGTTCAATCTCGGCCGCGTCGACATCGCCACCCTGGGGACCATCGGCTCGGGGCTGCCCGCCTTCCAGATGCCGGACTTTCCCCCTGGGCTTATCCGTGAGCTGGTGCTGCCCGCCCTCAACCTCGCCATGGTGAGCTTCGTCTCCATGATGCTCACCGCCCGCAGCTTTGCCGCCAAGAACGGCTACGAGATTGATGCGGACAAGGAGTTTAGGGCGCTGGGCATGGCGAACCTGGCCGCCGCCGCCTCCCAGGGGTTTGCCATCAGCGGGGCGGATTCGCGCACCGCGGTGAACGACGCCAACGGCGGCAAAAGCCAGCTGGTCTCCATCATCGCCGCCGCCGTCATCGCCCTGGTCACCTTCTACCTGACGGCGCCGCTGCAATACATTCCCACCGCCGCCCTCGGGGTGGTGCTGGTGATGGCCTCCCTGTCGCTCACGGATTTTCGCGGCCTCTGGGCCCTGCGCGACTCGGACCGCGCCGCCTTCTGGCTGGCCCTCATCACCTTCATCAGCGTGCTGACCATGGGAGTGATCCCGGGGATCACCCTCGCGGTCCTGCTTGGCCTGTTCCAGTTCCTGCGCAACGTGATGCGCCCCACGGATCAGCTGCTCGGCATGGATGACGAGGGGGTGGTGCGCACCCTGGGGGACAACGAGCAGGCCAAGGCGATTCCCGGCATCCTGGTCTACCGCTTCAACTCCCCGCTCACCTACTTCAACGCCCCCTACTTCAAGCGGCGGGTACTGGCGCTGCTGGTGCAGGATCCCCACAATCCCAAGTGCCTGGTGGTGGATGCGGTGGCCTGCTTCACCCATCAGGACATCAGCGTCATGAGCATGGTGGGAGAGCTGCACAAGGAGCTCAAGCGGCGCGGCATCCACATGGTGATGGCCGGTCGTCACGGCCAGATGAGCCAGTGGTTCAAACAGGCGGGGATCCGGGTCGGCGAGGATGGCATCATCCTCTGCCCCGACATGTACCAGGCCCTGCGCATGACCCGCTGCTACCGGGAGCCGGTGTTCCGGGACGACGAGGGGGTGGAGAGCACCACGGATGCCCTGATCACCCGCTGGCCGCACGATGACGACCTGCCCGACTCGGCGCGCCTCACCCGCCCCAGCGAGCAGGAGGCCGGCGCCACGCCGGTCTGAGAGACATCCCCTGGTCACAGGCCCCCTCCTCCTGCGACCAGGATTGCACCCCGCCCCCGCTTGGTGTTAAATGCCCCTCCAGTTGGCCCTGACGAGGGCCATCGCCAGCACCTGGATATCCCATGCAGACTCAATCCCACGCGGGCCCGGGCTCCCTCTTCGCCCTGACCTGGCCACTGTTCATCGATCTGGCCCTCCACTTTCTGACCGGGGCCCTCAACACCTTCATGGTGGGCCACGTCTCCTATCAGGGGGTGGCGGCCCTCGCGGTGGGCAACCAGGTCTTCGATCTCGCCATCACCCTGTTCAGCTTCGTCAGCATCGGCACCAGCGTGGTGATCACCCAGTATCTGGGGGCGGGAGACAAGGAAAAAGCCCGCGTCGTCATCCACACCGCCATCGGCTTCAACCTGCTGGTGGGACTGGTGGCCGCGGTCGGCGTCATGGCGGGGGCCGGCACCATGCTGGCGCTGATGAACCTGCCTGCCCACCTGATGAGCGACGGCAGCCTCTACCTGCAGATCATCGGGCTTTGCCTGCTGCCGGAGGCGGCGGCCCTCTGCCTGGCCGCCACCCTGCGTGCCCACGGCCACACCCGCCAGGCCATGTACGTGACCCTCATCGTCAACCTCATCACCTTCGTCGGCAACCTGCTGCTGCTCTATGGCTGGTTCGGCCTGCCCCAGCTCGGGGTCGCCGGGGTCGCCATCAGCACGGTGGCGGGGCGCATCGTCGGGGTGGTGCTGCTGGTATGGCTGGTGGCGCGCAAGACTGGCATCCGGCTGCGTCTGCCCGAGATCGTCCGCCCAAGCCGCGCCATGCTGGACAAGGTGCTGCACATCGGTCTGCCGGCGGCGGGGGAGAACCTCTCCTGGATGCTGCAGTTCATGGTGGTGACCGCCTTCGTCGGCCTGCTCGGCGACAAGGCGCTGGCGACCCAGTCCTACTTCTTCCAGATCTGCCTGTTCATCCTGCTGTTCGGCCTCTCCATCGGCCTTGGCAACGAGATCATCATCGGCCACCTGGCGGGAGCCCGACGCTTCGATCAGGCCTATCGCCAACTGATGAAGAGCCTGAAACTCGGCCTCATCGTCACCGCTGCCATCGCCATCGCCGCCGCCCTCAACGGCCGCGCCATCATCAGCCTGTTCACCGACGACGCCGACATCATCACCCAGGTGGCGCAGCTCTTCCTCATCAGCCTCATCCTCGAACCCGGTCGCACCTTCAATCTGGTGGTGATCAACGCCCTGCGCGCCACCGGGGATGCCCGTTTCCCGCTCTACATGGCGCTCGTCTCCATGTGGGGCATTGCCGTTCCCCTGGCCTATTTCCTTGGTATCATGCAGGGCTATGGCCTGGTAGGCATCTGGCTGGCCCTCGCCTGCGACGAGTGGGTGCGCGGTCTGGCCATGTTCTGGCGCTGGCGCAGTCGTCGCTGGCAAAACAAAATTCTTGTCGAAACATAAGCGGAATCACCATGAAGAAAATCGGACTCTTGTTGACGGCCATCCTGCTCAGCCCGCTCGCCATGGCGCAAACCGCCCCGGCGACCCCCAAGGCGCAGGCTCCCCAGACCTGGTATGTGGCCCCCATCGTCATCGACGAGACCAGCGAAGCCCAGAAGGCCCTGACCAAGGAGTTCACGGCCCAGATGATCAAGACCATCAAGATCAACGAGTACCAGACCGGCAAGGCGGTGGGCAAGACCAAATCGCCCAAGTGGCTGATCCGCACCAAGCTGATGCCCGCCAGCACCGAGCCCCTGGTTGGCAAGAAGCACCCGCAGGGCCTCACCTACGGCAAGGGCATCCCCACCCAGGAGATCGTCGGCGAGCTCATCATGAACGGCACCCTGGTGGCCCACATCGGTCAGGGCTGGCGCGAACCCATCGTGCCGGGCACACCGGTGGCGGAGAAGATCTCCATCGCCAACTACCAGTACGCCATCGGCAACGAGGCCAAGGCGCCGGATCTGGAAGAGCTGGCGGCGCAGATCGGTTTCGAGGCAGGCAAGGTGATAGCCAGAGACGGCAAGCCCCTGCCCGAGAAGAAAAAGAAAAAAGAGTAAACGGCTCACCCGTTTCCAGTCAGGGGCCCCGCGCCCCTTTCTGTTGCCCGCCCCGTTGCAGACCCCCTCTCCCGAATGTGAAGCGGATCCCGCTTCTTTCCTCTGCTGCCCCTGGGTCAGCAGGCAATCATCATGTAATTCAAACAGTTAAAAATCACCCTTCCCATGCAGCAATTCCGTGGCCCCGAATTGGATCGGGATCACGTTTCTCCCCGGCAGTAAGGGGTACTTTGGTCTTGCAGGCACAATCAAACGACAACAAGGAGGCTTCATTACATGTTTCCGGAGTACAGAGATCTCATCTCGAAACTGAAGAGCAGTGATGTCCATTTCCAGAAGAAGTTTGACTTGCACAACGACCTGGATGCGGAGATCAGAAAGCTGGAGAAACACCACGCCAGCGACTACAGCTCCGAGGTGAAGGATCTGAAAAAACAGAAACTTAAACTGAAAGAGGAGATATACGACATCCTCAAACAACATCCACACTAGACGCCTCGACGAATACCTGGATAAGCAACTTATCCTGCCAGCCCGGCCCGACGTCGGGCTTTTTGTTGGCCGCCCCAAGGCGCGGCAACGGCCACTTCCCTTGGCACCGGAAAACAAAGCGGGCCAACAGGCCCGCTTTGTCATACCTGTTTCACCCCATCCTCACACCGGCGGATGGAAATGGCTGGCCTCGCGGGTGGCCATCTCCTCGTAGGTGGCCCACTTCTGCCACGCCACTTGTTGCGCCACCTGCATCAGCCGCTGTGCCTCTTCCGGGTGGCTCTGGGCCAGCACCCGATAACGGGTCTCCTGCTGCCGATATTCGGCAAGGGGGATGGAGGGGCGCAGGCTGTCGAGGCTGAAGGGGTTCTGCCCGGCGCTGCGCAGTACCGGGTTGTAGCGCATCAGCGGCCAGTGACCGGAGGCCACGGCGCGTTTTTGCTGGGTCAGGCCAAACTCCATGTCGATGCCGTGGGCGATGCAGTGGCTGTAGGCGATGATCAGCGACGGGCCCGGATAGGCTTCGGCCTCACGCAAGGCCTGCAGCGCCTGCTGCGGGTTGGCACCAAAGGCGATGCGGGCAACATAGACGTTGCCGTAGGAGATGGCCTGCAAGGCCACGTCCTTCTTGGCCAGCGTCTTGCCCCCCGCCGCGAACTTGGCGACGGCACCGAGCGGGGTCGATTTCGACATCTGGCCGCCGGTGTTGGAGTAGACCTCGGTATCCATCACCAGCACGTTCACATCGCGCCCGGAGGCAAGCACGTGATCGAGCCCCGCCGAGCCGATGTCATAGGCCCAGCCATCGCCGCCGATGATCCAGACCGAGCGACGCACCAGCTGATCGATAAGCGAGAGCAGCTCGCGAGCCTTGCCGGATTTCACCTCTTCCAGCCGCTCGCGCACTTGCGCCACCCGGGTACGCTGGGCGCGGATCTCCGACTCCAGCCGCTGCGGGGCGCTGACAAGTGTCTCCACCAGCTCGACCCCGATCTCCCCCTTCATCGCCTGCAAGGCTGCCACCGCCTGACCGTGATGCTGATCGGCGGTGAGACGAAAACCAAAGCCAAACTCGGCGTTGTCCTCGAACAGGGAGTTGGACCAGGCTGGCCCCTTCCCTTCACCGTTCTTGGCCCACGGCGTGGTCGGCAGGTTGCCGCCGTAGATGGAGGAGCAACCGGTGGCGTTGGCCACCAGCATGCGGTCGCCAAACAGCTGGGTCAGCAGCTTGAGGTACGGGGTCTCGCCACAGCCGGCGCAGGCACCGGAGAACTCGAACAGGGGCTCGAGGAACTGGGTGCCGCGCACAGTGGAGAAGTCCACCCGCTCGCGGGCAGGCCAGGGCAGGCCCTCGAACCAGCGCAGCGCCTGTTTCTGGCCGGCCAGATGGGGCGTCTTGTCCATCATGGTGATGGCGCGATCGCCTTCATGGCTCTCATCTGCCCCAACCCGCACCGGACAGGCCTGCACGCACTGACCGCAGCCGGTGCAATCCTCCGGGTAGAGCTGCAGGGTGTAGCGGCTGTCGGGGAAACCCCTGGCGGTGACGGGCACCGACTGCGCCGCCTCGGGGGCGCTCGCCAGCCAGTCCTGATGGTAGAACTTGGCCCGCAGCGCCCCATGGGGGCAGACGAAGACGCAGTTGCCGCACTGGATGCAGATATCGGAGTGCCAAATCGGGATCTCGCGGGCGATATCCCGCTTCTCGAAACGGCTGGTGGCGGTGGGGTAAGTGCCGTCCACCGGCAGCATGGAGACAGGGATCAGATCTCCGCGCCCCGCCAGCATCTCCCCGGTGACCCGCTGGACAAACTCACTGCCGCCGGGCGCCAATGGCAGCGGATAGTCGCTGATCTGCTCCTCACCGGCCGGGATGGCCACCTGGTGCAGATGAGCCAGAGTGTCGTCCACCGCCGCGAAGTTGCGCTCGACCACTTCGGGCCCCTTGCGGGCATAGCTCTTCGCGATGCTCTCCTTGATCAGCGCAATCGCCTCATCCCGCGGCAAGATGCCAGCCAACGCGAAGAAGCAGGTCTGCATGATGGTGTTGATGCGATTGCCCATACCGTTGCGCTCGGCCACCCGATCCCCATCGATGCAGTAGAGGCGGATATCGAGGGCGCGAATACGGGCACGCAGCCGCTCGGGCAGCTCGGCCCAGACCCGGTCAGCCTCATAGGGAGCATTGAGCAGCAGGGTCGCCCCCTCGGCGGCATGCTCCAGCAGATCGACCGATTCGACAAAGCCCCACTGGTGGCAACCGATAAAGCTCGCCTGCTCGATAAGCCAGGGGGCGTCGATGGGCTCGGGACCAAAGCGCAGGTGGGAGACGGTGCGCGAGCCCGACTTCTTGGAGTCGTAGACGAAGTAGCCCTGGGCGTGGAAGCCCTCCAGCTCGCCGATGATCTTGATGCTGTTCTTGTTGGCACCGACTGTGCCATCGGCACCGAGGCCGAAGAACAGCGCCCGCACCCGGCTGGCGGGCTCCAGATCACCGATGGGATGCCAGGCCAGACTGAGGCCCGACACATCATCCACTATCCCCACGGTAAAGCGCGGGCGCGGTGCATCGGATGCCAGCTCCTCGAACACCGCCGCACACATGGCAGGGGTGAACTCTTTGGAAGAGAGGCCATAGCGGCCACCACTGAGCCACGGCAGCCGCTTGATAAGGCCGCGCTGCAAGCCGTCGATGAGGGCGCTCTGCACATCCAGCAGCAGCGGCTCGCCGCCCGCCCCCGGCTCCTTGGTGCGATCCAGCACCGCCATGCGCCGCACGCTCGCGGGCAGCGCATCGAGCAGCGCCTGTACCGGGAAGGGGCGATAGAGGCGAATGACCAGCACCCCGGTTTTGCGATCCTGCTGGTTGAGCCAATCTACAGTGGTACGGGCAGTGGCCGCCCCCGAGCCCATCAGCACAATGACGTCGGTGGCATCGAGCGCGCCGTGGTACTCCACCAGCCGGTAGTGACGGCCGGTCAGCTCGCCGAGGCTCTCCATGCACTGCTGCACCCGCGCCGGCACCGCTTCGTAGAAGGGGTTGACGCTTTCGCGGGACTGGAAATAGGTATCCGGGTTCTGGGCGGTGCCGCGCATAACCGGATGATCCGGGTTGAGCGCCCGGGCACGGTGGGCGCGTACCCAGTCGTTGTCGATAAGGGCGCGAATTTCATCTTTGTGCAGGGCGACTATCTTGTTCACCTCGTGGGAGGTGCGAAAGCCGTCGAAGAAGTGGATAAAGGGCACCCGGCACTGCAGGGTGACACTGTGGGCGACCAAGGCCAGGTCCTGCGCCTCCTGCACCGAGCCGGAGGCGAGCATGGCAAAGCCGGTGCTGCGCGCCGCCATCACGTCCTGATGGTCGCCAAAAATCGACAGCCCCTGCGCCGCCAAGGATCGGGCCGCCACATGGAACACCGCCGAAGTCAATTCACCGGCGATCTTGTACATATTGGGCAGCATCAGCATCAGCCCCTGACTGGCAGTGAAGGTGGTGGCGAGCGCCCCCGCCTGCAGGGCGCCGTGTACCGTGCCGGCCGCTCCCCCTTCGCTCTGCATCTCCACGACTGTGGGGATGTTGCCCCACAGGTTGGTCTGTCCCTCTGCCGCCCAGGCGTCAGCCAGTTCGGCCATGGTCGAGCTCGGGGTGATGGGGTAGATGGCACACACTTCGCTCAGCTGGTACGCCACCCGAGCCGCGGCTTCGTTGCCGTCAACCATGATCAGTTCATGTTTCATTGGGACTCCTCCGGTTGGCGCAGCTCGATGGCATGGCAGGGACACTGGTCATGGCAGGCACCGCAGCCGGTGCAGCGCTCGGCATCCACCTGATACCCCAGACCCGGCCCCAGCTTGGCGATGGCCTGCTCGGGACAACTGCCGTAGCAGCCGTCGCACTCGAAGCAGTTGCCGCAGGAGTAGCAGCGCGCCGCCTCGTAGCGGGCGGCCACCTCATCCAGCCCGCCGATGATCTCGCCAAAGTCGTCCCGCGCCCACGCCGGTTTGACCGGCTGGCTGCTGGCGGGCGCGTGGGTCTGGAACCAGAGTTGCAACTGCTCTGGCCCCACCAATGAATAGGAAAGCGGTTTGTGGTAGAGGCGACCGCGCAGCCAGGCATCCATGTGGCGCGCCGCCTTCTTGCCGTGACCGGTGGCGATGGTGACGGTGCGCTCGGAAGGCACCATGTCGCCGCCGGCAAAGAGACCCGGCACGTCCGTCATCAGGTTCTCGCCGACCTGCACCACCCCCTCCTTGTTGACCCGCACGCCAGGGATACTCTCCAGCACCGAGAGGTCGACCTCCTGACCCAGCGCCAGAATGAGGGAGTCCGCTTCGAGGGTTTCAAACTGGCCGGTGGGCACCGGCTTGCCATGCTCGTCGAGGGTCATCACCTCCACTTCAATATTGGTGTTATCGAGCTGGCGGATGGTGCGCAGCCAGTTGATCTTGATCCCCTCCTCCTCGGCCTCATCGGCT
Source organism: Aeromonas sp. s4 (assembly GCF_040907855.1). NCBI lineage: Bacteria > Pseudomonadati > Pseudomonadota > Gammaproteobacteria > Aeromonadales > Aeromonadaceae > Aeromonas > Aeromonas sp. s4. Next base: position 61,484 of record NZ_JBFOCP010000003.1, read on the forward strand.
TCAAAAGCGTGGGCCGGCATATGGTCCCGGTCGCGGCGGTAGATGATCATCGCCTCTTCCACACCGAGGCGACGAGCGGTGCGGGCCGCATCCATGGCGGTATTGCCACCGCCGTAGATGGCCACCCGCCGTCCCAGTTTGGGCGGTGGTAGTCCTTTCTCTTCGGCCAGACTCGCCTGTTCTAGGAAGCTCACCGCATCGAGGATCTTGCCCGCCTCCCGGGCCGGAATATCGACCCGCTTGGCCAGATGGGCGCCGATGGCCATGAAGACGGCGTCAAAGCCCCCCTCGTCGCGCTCGCACAGCACGTCCTCCACCTTGTGGTTGAGGGTCAGGGTCACCCCGGCCGCCACGATGCGGGCCACCTCCCGATCCAGCATCTCGCGAGGCAGACGGTAAGCGGGAATACCGAAGCGCAGCATGCCGCCGGCGAGCGGGCCCGCTTCGCGGATCTCCACCTGATGGCCAAGCCGGTTGAGGTGCCAGGCGCAGGAGAGGCCAGAGGGACCGGCGCCGATCACCAGCACCTTCTTGCCGCTGGCGGGGGCGGGGGGCGCAGGCTGCCAGCCACAGGCCAGTGCCTCGTCGCCGAGGAAGCGCTCGATGGCGTGGATGGAGACGGCATCATCCACCTGGGCACGGTTGCAGGCCGTTTCGCAGGGGTGATAGCAGACCCGCCCGTGGACCGCAGGCAGGGGATTTTCTTCGATGAGGCGTTGCCAGGCCGCTTCAAAGCGGCCCGCTTCGGCCAAGGCGAGCCAGGCCTGGATGTTCTCGCCAGCCGGGCAGGCATGGTTGCAAGGTGGCAGGGCCGGCCGCCAAACGGGCAGCCGGGTGCGGACCGGGCCTGTTCCCGTTTTCTGGGAGAGATCCGGCTGTGGGGTCATATCCAGTTGTTTGCTCATACATTGCTTTCTTCTTTTTGTGTGACAGGCCCCATCCGAATGCGCTTGATACCGTTTTGCCTGGGCAGACGGTGGCCGGAGGGGGAAGAAGCGAAAGCGTTAGAAACTGGAAGCTGGCTCGATGATGGGCCGTTTTTTGTACGACATGGTGGATCAGGATCAATAAATGTTGCGCTTTATGGGTCGCCCCCTTCACAACCGGATCCCCGTCACACCCCGCAGCCATTCGGGCCTGTCGCCCGAGCCCCCTCGCCGCCCTCGACGTGGGCAGCAGGAGAAGATTGCCGCCCGGGACAGGAATCGTTATCTTCCCCTCTTCACAGGAATCGCCACAGCACAAGGACCAGGACATGCCGACCCTCGCCAGCATACATCTCTACCCCATCAAATCGACGGCAGGCATGCCGCTGGAGCGCGCCCGGGTGACCCAGGAGGGACTTGCCGGGGATCGCCGCTACATGGTGGTCAAACCGGATGGCACCTTTATCACCGCCCGCACCCATCCCCAGTTGCAGCAGGTGGTGGCCACCCCCGTCGAGGGGGGGCTGCAACTGCGCTATCCAGGTCTGCCCCCCCTTGCCCTCATGGAGGCGGCGTTCAGTCGCGCCCCTCAGCACACCGGTGTCTGGGGGGATCGCTTTACCGCCCTGCACACCGGGCCCGACGCCGATGAGTGGCTGAGCCGGGTGGCGAGGGAGCCGGTGCGCCTGCTCTGGCTCGGGGAGGCATCCGATCGTTTTCGGGAGAAGACCGGCACCCGGGTGAGCTTTGCGGACGGCTACCCCTTGCTGCTCATCAGCCAGGCTTCCCTTGAGGATCTCAACCTGAGATCCGATGCCTTGCACCAGATGAGCCAGTTTCGTACCAACCTGGTGGCGAGCGGCACCCGCCCCTTCGAAGAGGATGGCTGGAAGCGGATCCGCATCGGCGAGGTGGAGTTTCGGGTGGACAAGCCGTGCAGCCGCTGCATCATGACCACGGTGGAGGCAGGCACGGAGCGCTTCAATGCCCTGAAAGAGCCGCTGGCCACCCTCACCCGCTACCGCCGTGGCGAAGATGGTGAGGTCTACTTCGGCCAGAATCTGGTGGCCCTGAACGAGGGGTGGATTGAGGCGGGCAGCGAGATCGAGGTGCTGGAGCGGGCCCGGGCGCCGGTCTACCCCAACGCGGCCCCGAAAAAGCGGGAGCTGGTGTGCGTCGCCCGGGAACCCCTGGCCCGGGATCTGGAAACCTTCTGGTTCGAGGCCGCCGACGGCGAGCCCCTGCCCGACTATCTGCCTGGACAGCACCTGCCCATCAGCCTCGATATCAAAAACACACGGGTTCAGCGCCGCTACACCCTGAGCTCCACGCCGGAGCGGCCCGAGCGTTACAGTATCAGCGTCAAGAAGCTGGCCGATGGCCGCCTCTCCCCCTGGCTGCACCATGAGCTGCGCGTGGGCGATCACCTGCTGGCCGCCCCCCCGGCCGGCGAGTTTCACCTAGGGGCCGAGCGCAGGCTGCTGCTGCTCTCGGCGGGATCCGGTGTCACCCCCATGCTCTCCATTGCCCGCACTCTGGCACTACGGGGGGAGCTCGGTGACGTCCACTTCATGCACCTGTGTCGCAGCGAGGCAGACATCCCTGCCGCCAGCGAGCTGCACGCCATGGCGCAGCAGGGAATGACCCTCACCCTGATCCTGAGCCAGCCTGACAAACACTGGCAGGGGCTCAGCGGCCGTCTGAATGACGATCACCTGGGCCGGATCCGGGATTTGCAGGAGCGGGAGGTGTTCATCTGCGGCCCCCACGGCTTCATGGCCGATGCAGCCAACCGGCTGACCGCCCTCGGCGTACCGGCCGGGCGCATCCGCCAGGAGAGCTTTGGCGGGGCCCTGCTCTCGGTGGCCCGCCCCCATCAGGCGGTGCAACTGCGTATCGGCGAGCGGGAGTTTGCGGGCAACAACCAGGGCACCGTGCTGGATCAGGCCAACAAGCAGGGGGTAGAGCTGCCCTGGAGCTGCCGTGCCGGTATCTGCGGCAGTTGCAAGCAGACCCTGGTCTCGGGCGAGGTGGATCACCCCGATGCCCCCGCCATCAGCGCCGCCGAGCGGGCCGAGGGCAAGATCCTCGCCTGCTGCGCCGTGCCCCTGACGGATCTGGTGATCAAATAGGGTGATCGGGGGGCAAAACCCTGTCCCCGGAATGCAAAACGGCTGCCCGAGGGCAGCCGTTTTCTTTAGATGACTGGCTATCAGCCACGCAGGGCGGCGATGCGCTGCTCGATGGGCGGGTGGCTCATGAACAGCTCGCTCATGGAGCGCTTTCCGTTGATGCCGAACGCCATCATGGAACCCTCCATCTGCGGCTCGGCACCGCGGGCGAGACGCTGGAGCGCGGCAATCATCTTGTCGCGGCCGGCCAGCTTGGCGGCACCGGCGTCGGCACGGAACTCGCGCTGACGGCTGAACCACATGACGATGATGGAGGCGAGCACGCCGAACACCATCTCCAGCACGAACACGGTGATCATGTAGGCGAAACCGCCGGTGCTGCTGCTCTCTTCCTCGTTGTTGGAGCTGAAGAAGTTGCTGATGACGCCGGCCACGATGCGGGCGAAGAACATCACGAAGGTGTTCACCACCCCCTGGATCAGGGTCAGGGTCACCATGTCGCCATTGGCCACGTGGCTCACCTCGTGGGCCAGCACGGCTTCCGCCTCGTCGCGGCTCATGCTGTAGAGCAGACCGGAGGAGACGGCGACGAGGGAGTCGTCACGGCGGGCGCCGGTGGCAAAGGCGTTCATCTCGGGGGAGTCGTAGATCCCCACTTCCGGCATCTTGATGCCAGCCTCACGGGCCTGACGGGCCACAGTGCTCACCAGCCAGTGCTCGGTCTCGTTGCGGGGCTGCTCGATGACCTGGACGCCATAGCTGCGCTTGGCCATCCACTTGGACATCAGCAAGGAGATAAAGGAACCCCCAAAACCGAACACGGCGCAGAACACCAACAGACCGGAAATGCTGGACTTGTTGATCCCCAGAACCGAGAACAGGATATTGAGTACCACCCCCAGCACCAGCATGACGGCCAGGTTGGTCACCAGGAATAGCATAATTCGCTTCATATTGACTCCTTGTGAGATATGGATGCATGGTTCGGGGCGCCCCAGGGGCGACCGATGCCACACTTGCCCCAGATAATAGACAGACTCGATGAATGTTTGCTGAATGTCTGGCCTCAGAGCAAGGGCGACACATCGAGACAGTGGTGCAAATCCACCTCATTCACCGCGTCCACGAAGGGGAGCTCCCCCAGAAATGGGGTCGGCAACATGGCTTTCAAGGTGTCCAGGTTCTCCTCGTAGCGGCTCATGTGCGGATCCACCCGGTTGATGACCCAGCCCGCCAGGGTCAACCCCTGCTGGCGAATGGCGCTGACGGTGAGCAGGGCATGGTTGAGGCAGCCCAGCCTGGCCCCCACCACCAGGATCACCGGCAGCCGCTCCTGGGCGACCCACTCCGAGAGCAGACGCTGATGATCCAGCGGCAGGAACCAGCCCCCCGCCCCCTCGACGATCACGAGTTCGGCCCCAGCTCCCTCAATCTCCCGCAAGCCGGCGGACAGCCCCTCGAAGGGGATGCTCACCCCCCGCTCACGGGCGGCGATATGGGGGGCGATGGGCGGCTCGAAGGCATAGGGATTGACCTGCTCGTAGGGCAGCGCAACCGTGGCCGCCTGCTGCAACAGCAAGGCATCCAGATTGCGAAGCCCCTCCGGGGTGCGGGTGCAGCCCGCCGACACCGGTTTGTACCCGGCGCAGCGAATGCCTCTGGCGGCAAGCGCCAGCAACAGGGTGCGGGCCACCAGGGTCTTGCCCACGTCGGTGTCCGTGCCCGTGATGAAATAGGATGTCCCCATGATATTTCCTCGATGCAGTGCAGGGGCGCAGAGGCGCCCCGATATCCATGGTGAAAGGCAGGCGCGCGTCCTGCCGCTGAAGGGGTGGGTGCGCCGGGTCTTTTTGTGTCAGCGCCGCACCAGGCGCCCGAGGCAGACCTCGTAGCTGGCGGCCAGCAGGCCGTCCGGTTGACGGTGGCACTCGTAGGCCTCCCCCAGTCGCACCAGGCGCTGGCGATGACCCAGGCCCGCAGACCGCTCGTCGTTGACCTGGCTCGCACCTATCCCTTTGAGGTCGCGCAGCAGTCCGCTGAGCGCCGGGTAGGCGAGGGACCAGGTCAGCGGGCAGAGTGCCGGTGCCTCGAAGCCCCCGTCACGGGCCGCCTGCTGCAACTGGGGCAACGTCAGGAAGCGATTGACATGGTCACGACCATCCACGGCCCGCCAGGCCTCCCGCAGTTGCCACAGTGACCCCGAAAGCAGGGTCGAGAAGAAGACCTGGCCACCGGGTTTGAGCACCCGGTTGAGCTCGGCAAAGGCCTGGGCCGGCCGCTCGCACCACTGCAGGGCCAGGCTGGAGAAAACCCAGTCCAGGCTCTGGTCGGCAAAGGGCAGCCCCTCCGCGTCGCCGCACACCAGGCGGGCTCCGCTGCCGCGAAGGGCCGCCTGGGCCAGCATACCGGGTGCGAGATCCAGCCCGGTCAGCGTCTCGCAGCGCGGCGCCAGTGCAGGCAGGAAGAAACCGGTACCGCAACCCAGATCCAGCCCTGCCCCTGAGCGCACCTCTTTCACGCCCCCCTCGTCCATGCGCGCCAGCAGCGACTGCCCCACCTCCTGCTGGAAGCTGGCGTGGGCGTCGTAGTGGCGGGCCGCCGCCCCGAAGCGGCGGGCGAGCTGCGCCTTGTCCACCGACTGGAAACGCTCATGCACCATGGGCGCCCCCTCTCTCGTCGGTGGATGGGCGGGGTCCCAGGGCCTCGAGCAGGCGATCCACGTCATCTTCGCCATGGGCGGCGCACAGGGTGATGCGAAGGCGCGCCGTGCCGACCGGCACCGTGGGTGGGCGGATGGTGCCGGCCCAGACACCGCACTCCCGCAGCCGCTCGGCCAGTTGCAGGGCAGCGACGCTCTCCCCCACCAGCAGCGGCTGGATGGGGGTATCGCTTGCCCCAAGCCACCAGCCGAGCGCCTGCGCCCCCTGCCGGAACCGGGCGACAAGGCGAGCCAGGTGGGCACGGGCCTCGTCGGCTACGCGTACCAGCTCGATGCTCTGGCGCACGGCGCACGCCTGGGCGGGGGGCATATGGGTGCTGTAGACATAGTGGCGGGCAAAATTGACCAGGTACTCCACCAGCTCGCGACTGCCACCCACAAAGGCGCCGGCCACCCCGAGCGCCTTGCCGAAGGTCCCCATCTGGATGTGCACGCTGGCAGGAGCAACCCCCTGGGCCGCCAGGGTGCCGCGCCCCTCGGCACCCAGCACGCCGAGGCCGTGGGCATCGTCAATCATCAGCCAGTTGCCGCTTCGGGATGCGAGTGTTGCCAGCTCAACCCAGGGGGCCTGATCCCCGTCCATGCTGAAGACCCCTTCCGAGACGATCAGGCCCCGGTTTGGCTCAAGCAGCCGCTCAAGGGCCGCCATGTCGTTGTGGCCGAAGCGCTTCATTTTGCAGGGGAGCTGGCTCCCCATCTCCTGCAAGGAGGCGTGGTTGAGCCTGTCCTGCCACAGCAGGTGATCCTTGCCGAGCAGGGCCTTGAGCACCGCCTGATTGGCGGAGAAGCCACAGTTGAACAGCAGCACCGCCTCCACGCCGAGCCAGTCGGCAAGCGTCTCTTCCAGCTGCTGGTGAGCGCGGCTGTAGCCGGTCACCAGGGGCGAGGCGCCTGCCCCCGCGCCATATTGCGCCACCCCCGCCGTGAAGGCGGCCTTGATGGCGGGGTGACCCGCAAGGCCCAGGTAGTCGTTGCCAGAGACGTTGAGGTAATCGCGCCCCCCGACCCGGATCCGCCCACCGCTCGCCACATCCACCGGGGTGCGTCGGCGCAGCAGGGTGGCCTGTTCACGCTCGGCCAGCGCCTCCCCCAGGGCAAAGGGGCCGGTAACAACGGGCGTCATCATGGACGGAGGACATCTGCGCGGGAACGGGTGGCATCGTAGAAGAGTTCGCTCGGCTCGCTCTGGCGGTTCACCTCGGCCAGCAGCTCCTCCTCTTGAACCTGATCCGGCTTCTGGGCCCGCTGGGCGGGGCGAATGCCAAGGCGCTTGAAGAGCTGCATGTCGCTGTTCTCGTCCGGATTGGGGGTGGTCAGCAGCTTGCAGCCGTAGAAGATGGAGTTGGCCCCGGCCATAAAGCACATGGCCTGCATCTGCTCGTTCATCTTCTCCCGCCCGGCGGAGAGGCGCACGTGGGAGGCCGGCATCATGATGCGCGCCACGGCGATGGTGCGGATAAATTCGAACGGGTCCAGGTTCTCCTGGTTCTCCAGGGGCGTCCCCTTCACCTTGACCAGCATGTTGATGGGCACGCTCTCCGGGTGGCGCGGCAGATTGGCGAGCGCCATCAGGAGGCCCGCACGGTCTTTCGCCTGCTCCCCCATGCCGACGATGCCGCCGGAGCAGACCTTCATGCCGGCGCCGCGCACATGCTCCAGGGTGTCGAGCCTGTCCTGATAGGTGCGGGTGGTGATGATGTCGCCGTAGAACTCCGGCGAGGTGTCGAGGTTGTGGTTGTAGTAATCGAGCCCCGCAGCCCCGAGACGCGCCGCCTGATCGGCGGTCAGCATCCCCAGCGTCATACAGGTCTCCATGCCGAGCCCGCGCACCTCTTCAATCATGCGCAGGATATAGGGCATGTCCTTCTCTTTCGGGTTGCGCCAGGCCGCCCCCATGCAGAAGCGGGACGAGCCGTTGGCCTTGGCCTCCCGGGCCCGCTCCAGCACTTTTTCCACCTCCATCAGCCGCTCGGTCTCGAGCCCGGTGTGGTAGCGAGCGCTCTGGGGACAATATTTGCAATCTTCCGGGCAGGCCCCGGTCTTGATGGAGAGCAGGGTGCTTACCTGCACCTCGTTCGGGTCGAAATGGGCGCGGTGTACCGTCTGGGCCTGGAACAGCAGATCGTTAAATGGCAGGGCAAAGAGATCCTGAACCTCGGACAGGGTCCAGTCGTGACGAAGGGCGTGGGCACCCGCGGTGAGAGCATTCATACATGGCTTCCGGTTGTTATTGGTGGGATCCTGCGCCGCGCTGCAAGAGAGCGTTCGCCGCAAGACCCGCCAGCTGGACAGCGCGACGCCAGGGCGTTCGCGAAGCCAAGTGGCTGAAATTGTTGGCTAGTGTAGAGAGCACGCGTAGACTGTCAACACCGACCAGATCAAATCAATTGACAACAGAACACAAAATGACCAATAAAGAATTCGACCTGCACCACGTCTGGCACCCCTATACCTCCCTTACCCATCCCCTGCCCTGCTATGAAGTGGCCAGCGCCAAAGGGGTGACCCTCACCCTGACGGACGGGCGCGAGCTGGTGGATGGCATGAGCTCCTGGTGGGCCTGCGTTCACGGCTATCAGGTGCCGGAACTGGACGCGGCCGCCACCGCCCAGCTCGGCAAGATGTCCCACGTGATGTTTGGCGGCCTGACCCATGCCCCGGCGGTCGAGCTCTGCCGCAAACTGGTGGAGATCACCCCGAAGGGGCTGGATCGGGTCTTTCTGGCGGATTCCGGCTCGGTGGCGGTGGAGGTGGCCCTCAAGATGGCCCAGCAGTACTGGCATGCCAAAGGGACGCCCCGCGCCAAATTCGTTGCCCTTCGGGGCGGCTATCACGGCGACACCTTCGGCGCCATGAGCGTGTGCGACCCGGATGGCGGCATGCACGAGCTCTACCAGGGCTTCCTGCCCGAACACCATTTCGTCGAAGCGCCCAGCTGCCGCTTCCACGCCCAGTGGGACGAGCAGAGCGTGGTGGAGCTGGCCACCCTGGTGGCGGATCATCACGAGGAAATTGCCGCCATCGTGCTAGAACCCATCGTCCAGGGGGCGGGCGGCATGCGCTTCTACCACCCCCGCTACCTGCAGTGGGTGCGCGCCCTGTGCGACGAGTTCGGCATGCTGCTCATAGCAGATGAAATCGCCACCGGCTTTGGCCGCACCGGCCAGCTGTTTGCCTGTGACTGGGCCGGCATCAGCCCCGACATCATGTGTCTGGGCAAGGCGCTCACCGGCGGCTACCTGACACTGTCGGCCACGCTCACAACCGAGCATGTGGCTCGCACCGTGTGTGACGGCAAAGCAGGCGTCTTCATGCACGGCCCCACCTTCATGGGCAACCCGCTCGCCTGCGCGGTGGCCAACGCCTCCATCGATCTGCTGCTCGCCTCACCTTGGCAGGCGCGGGTGCAAGCCATCGAACACCAACTCAAAACCGAACTGGTGGAACTGACCCTGCACCCGGCGGTGGCGGATGTACGTGTGCTCGGCGCCATCGGGGTGGTGGAGATGAAGGAGCGGGTGGACGTGGCGCGCATCCAGCGCAAGTTCGTGGAGCTGGGCGCCTGGATCCGTCCCTTTGGCAAGCTCATCTACCTGATGCCTCCCTTCGTCATCACCCCCGAGGAGCTGCGGGTATTGACCGGCGCCATCCACGAGGCCATCACCATCGGCGAATATTGAGTCCGGATGAACGGGCCCTGCATGAGAACGCAGGGCCTTTCGGCGCTTTTTCATCAGAATGTGAGCAAGACACCAAAACCCGTCCGGCGAGGAGAGTAGACTGCGCGGGTTTTACCCAACAGATGTACCAGTCCCATGCGCCTCTCCATTGCTGCCAAGATCAACTTCTTCCTGCTCTTCATCTTCTCCATGGTGTTGGTGTTTTCTGCGGCCTATCAGGCGGTGCGCGAGCGTGACCTCATCCTGACCCTCATCAAGGAGCAGAGCCGCGAGCAGACCGAGGCCTACTTCGACGGCCTCAACATGCTGATGCTGACCGGCAAGATGGACGCCCGCGATACCCTGCGCGCCAAGTTTCTCCATCACGCCCACGTGGAAGATGCCCGCATCGTGCGCGGGGCGGCGGTCAACAAGCAGTACGGGCCGGGCCGTGACGTCGAGGCCCCGAAGGACAGGTACGATGCCCTGGCGCTGGCGGGCAAGGGGAGCCTGGAGGTAGAGCATGAGGGCATGCACAGCCGGCTGGTGGTGACCCGCCCGCTGCTGGCCAGAAAGGATTTTCGCGGTACCGACTGCACCAGCTGCCACCAGGTGCCGGAAAACACCGTACTGGGAGCGGTGCGTTTTGACTACTCCCTCGACACCCTGTTTACCCGGGTGGAGCAGAACATCCTCACCTCGGCCCTGAGCCTCACCCTCATCTTCGGGCTGGGACTCCTGCTCACCCTCTGGGTCATCCGCACCTGGATAGTCCGCCCTCTCAACCAGCTGACCCGCTCCATGGAGGAGGCCACCGATCGCAACGACTTCGGCCACAGGCTGGAGGGGGATGAAGGGGACGAGATTGGCCGGGTGGCGCTCGCCTACAACCAGATGCTCGACAGCGTGGAGCGCCAGATAGGCAAGCGCCCCGCCTCTCAGGGGATGGATGACGGCGACGGCCCTCAGCCCCGGTAGTAAAGCAGCAGGCAGGCCACCAGGATCAGCAGCAGGATGAAGAGATTGACGTGGCGGGCATCTTCCTGCCGGCGGCTGCGGCCACGGGCCAGCACCAGCACCACCAGGGTCAGCAGGCAGCAACCCCAGAGCCCGCGCTCCAGCCAGGGGGTAAGCAGGGGGTCCCAGCTCTGGCGCACCTTGACGCCCCCATAGACCAGAAAGCCGTAAGCCACCTCTGGCCGGGCGAAGTGATAGAGGGAGAGCAGGGCGACAAAGCCGCCCCAGCAGAGGATCACCAGCCCCTGCAACACCCGTATCCAGCCATCCGGCCCCCGCCTGCGCTCCTTCACCCTCACCCCCGTCCAACCGCCATGATCCATGCACGATGCATGGGGAAATCCCCGCAAGGGTCCGACATTTTTGCTTGTTTATCAAACCTGCGCGGGTAAGATGAACGGCTTAGTCTGCCATGGTGGGCCAACTGCGCCCGGGCCAGACCCCTAGTGTTGCAAATAGCGCTGCAAGAACAAGCTGGAGACAATATTTCGATGACGCACGCATCCGTAGTTGATGTGCTGGCCGGTAAGTATTCGGTCGGCACCACCCTGACTGTGAAAGGGTGGATCCGGACCCGCCGCGATTCCAAGGCGGGGATCTCATTTTTGGCCGTTTCCGATGGCTCCTGCTTCCATCCGGTGCAGGCCGTCGCCCCCAATACCCTGGCCAATTACGAGAATGAAGTGCAACGTCTGACCACAGCTTGCTCCGTCGAAGTGACCGGCACCGTGGTCGAGTCCCAGGGCAGTGGCCAGGCGTTCGAACTGCAGGCCACCGAGGTCAAGGTGGTGGGCTGGGTCGAAGATCCGGACACCTACCCCATGTCTGCCAAGCGCCACAGCATCGAGTACCTGCGCGAGCAGGGCCACCTGCGTGCCCGCACCAACATCGTCGGTGCCGTGACCCGGGTGCGCAACTGCCTCTCCCAGGCCATTCACCGCTTCTTCCACGAACAGGGCTACCTCTGGATCGCGGCGCCCCTCATCACCGCCTCCGACACTGAAGGGGCCGGCGAGATGTTCCGCGTATCCACCCTGGACATGGAAAACCTGCCGCGCACCCCCGAAGGCAAGGTGGACTACGACAAGGACTTCTTCGGCAAGGAGACCTTCCTGACCGTGTCCGGCCAGCTGAACGTCGAAACCTACGCCTGCGCCCTGTCCAAGGTCTACACCTTCGGCCCGACCTTCCGCGCCGAAAACTCCAACACCAGCCGCCACCTGGCCGAGTTCTGGATGGTGGAGCCGGAAGTGGCCTTCGCCGATCTGGAAGACAACGCCGCCCTGGCCGAAGCCATGCTGAAGTACGTCTTCAACGCCGTGCTGACCGAGCGCCGCGACGATCTGGAGTTCTTCGCCCAGCACGTGGACAAGGACGCCATCGGCCGTCTGGAGCGCTTCGTCGCCTCCGACTTCGCCCAGATTGACTACACCGACGCCATCGACGTGCTGCAAAACTGCGGCAAGAGCTTCGAGTTCCCGGTCTCCTGGGGCATCGATCTCTCCTCCGAGCACGAGCGCTACCTGGCCGAGGAGCACTTCAAGTCCCCGGTGGTGGTGAAGAACTACCCGAAGGACATCAAGGCCTTCTACATGCGCCTCAACGACGACGGCAAGACCGTTGCCGCCATGGACGTACTGGCCCCGGGGATCGGCGAGATCATCGGCGGCTCCCAGCGTGAAGAGCGTCTCGAGGTGCTGGATGCCCGTCTGGCCGAGATGGGTCTGAACAAGGAAGACTACTGGTGGTACCGCGATCTGCGTCGCTACGGCACCGTGCCCCACTCCGGCTTCGGTCTGGGCTTCGAGCGCCTGGTGGTCTACGTGACCGGCATGGGCAACGTGCGCGACGTGATCCCCTTCCCCCGTACTCCCCGCACCGCCGAGTTCTAAGGCGACCCGCCCACTCGCACCGTGCAAAAGCCGACCCCCGGGGTCGGCTTTTTTTATGCCCGCCTCGCTCTTCCCGCCCCCGTTATTCCCGCCTTTTGCATGCCCAACCCTGTGCTCTCCCCCATCTTTCCCGTCATTTATCTGGTGTGGGCCAGGAAGCGGCCCCCTGTTCAAGGGCTGAACCGTAGTTTTTATGCACTTAAATCGGAAAAAAGCCGGTTGTTGAAGCAACGCAATTTTTTACCCCTTTAGGGGTGACAAAATATCCATTAACCCTTCAGGGGTAATTGATGACAGCGGATCCCGGGCAGCTGGCCGATGGGGACATGGATAAAACACACGAGGTAATGGAATGATCTTGATGGAATTTTTGGTGGTACTCGGTTGCTTGCTGCTGGGTACCCGCTTCGGGGGCATGGGGCTGGGTCTTATCAGCGGCATCGGTCTGTTCCTGCTGACCTTCGTCTTCGGCCTGGTGCCGGGCGAGCCGCCGGTGCAGGTGATGCTGACCATACTGGCGGTCATTGGCTGCGCCGCCACCCTGCAGACCGCCGGCGGTCTCAACCTGATGATGCAGGTGGCCGAGCGTCTGCTGCGCCGCCACCCCCAGTACATCACCCTGCTGGCGCCGCTCACGACCTGGACCCTCACCTTCCTGTGCGGCACCGGCCACGTGGTCTACACCATGTTCCCCATCATCGCCGACATCGCGCTGCAAAAGAACATCCGTCCGGAGCGCCCCATGGCAGTGGCGTCCGTTGCCTCCCAGATGGCCATCTGCGCCTCGCCGGTCTCGGTGGCCGTGGTCTCCATGGTCTCCATCCTGGCGGCGGCTCACGGCGTGGGTCAGGCTTACGGTCTGCTCGACATCCTGATGGTCGCCATCCCCTCCTCTCTCATGGGTGTCATGATGGCGGCCCTGTGGAGCCTGCGCCGCGGCAAGGATCTGGACAAGGACGAGGAGTTCCAGGCCAAGATCAAGGACCCTGCCCAGCGGGACTTCATCTACGGCGGTGGTGAAACCCTGCTCAACACCAAGTTCCCGAAAGAGGCCTACTGGTCCACCTGGATCTTCTTCGCCGCCATCGCTGCCGTGGTGCTGCTGGGGGCCGATGAGGCGCTGCGCCCCGTCTTCACCATCAAGGAGAAGACGGGCCCTCTCTCCATGAACCTGGTGATCCAGATGATGATGCTGATCGCCGGCGCCATCATCCTGATGCGCTGCAAGGTCAAGCCGGGGGAGATCGCCAACGGCGCCGTCTTCAAGGCGGGCATGGTCGCCATCTTCTCCGTGTTCGGGGTCGCCTGGATGAGTGAAACCTTCTTCCAGGCCCACATGCCGCTGCTCAAGGAGACCCTGGCCCACGTGGTACAGGCCCAGCCCTGGACCTACGCCCTGGTGCTCTTCCTCATCTCCAAGCTGGTGAACAGCCAGGCCGCGGCACTCACCGCCATCGCCCCCATGGGGCTGGCGCTGGGGGTCGAACCCAAACTGCTCATCGCCTTCCTGCCGGCGAGCTACGGCTACTTCGTGCTGCCGACCTACCCGAGCGATCTCGCCTGCATCGGCTTCGACCGCTCCGGCACCACCCGCATCGGCAAGTTCATCATCAACCACAGCTTCATCATTCCGGGCCTCATCGGGGTGGTGACCTCCTGTACCCTGGGCTTCATCCTGACCAGCATCCTGCTGTAACAGGCATCCAGTGCGAGCGGCTCCCCCGTGGGAGCCGCTTTATTTATCCCCGCATCACCGGCCCGCGCTTTGCCATCGCCCCCCACTCTGGGTAGCATGAGCCCTCTTTTATTCAGCGGAAATCCCCCATGTCTCGCGTCATCCTGCTCTGGAGCGGCGGCAAAGATGCCATGCAGGCCCTCTGCCACGCCCGGGAAGCGGGCCATCAGGTGGCGGCCCTGATCACCTTTGCCCCGCCAGCGCCCCGCTTTCTCGCCCATCCCCTGTCACAGGTTCGCCGTCAGGCTGCGGCCCTCGCGCTGCCCCATCGGCTGGTCACCATTGAGGCGCCCTTCGATCTCGGTTATGTGCGGGCCCTGGCGGCATTGAAAGAGGAGTGGCAACTCGATGGGGTCGTCACCGGCGACATCGACAGCGTGGGGGGTGCGCCGAACTGGATCCGCGAGCGCTGTCGCCCCCTGGGGCTCACCGTCCACACCCCGCTCTGGCAGCAACCCCGCGAGGCGCTGCTGGCGGACATGCTGACCCGCGGCATCGTCGCCCACCTCTCCTGCGTCGATACCCGGGTGCTGGCCCCCGAGTGGGTGGGGCGCAGGCTCGATGCGGCCACCCTGGCCGAATTGCAGCAGCTGGCGGCAAGCCGGGGCTTCGATGCCTGCGGCGAGCAGGGGGAGTACCACACCATGGTGACCGACGGCCCCGGGTTTGCGGCGCCGCTGACACTCGGCCACTGGCAGGTGGCGCGCCAGGAGCACCTCGCCTATCTGCAAGAGGACGAGGAATGACCTCTCACGAGGGCGACACATAAAAAACGGGAGGCGCTGGCCTCCCGTTTTGCTTGTCCTTAACGTTGACCTAGTTGGCCAGCTTGCCCAGCACCCGCTTAAGCAGGCGGATGCGCGGCTCGATGCTCTCCAGCAGCAGGAACTCCCCCTCCGAGTGGAAGCCGCCCCCCATGGGGCCGAAGCCATCGAGGGACGGCACGCCTGCAGCCGCGGTGAAGTTGGCATCGGAGCCGCCACCGGCCTCCAGCCAGGTGAAGGGGACGCCCTCCTCCCTGCCTGCCGCCTCCACCAGTGCCATCAGGGCCTCGGTGTCGCCGCTCGGGCGCATCGCGGGCTTGAAGCTCTGGCGCGCCACCTCGACCCGGCAACCGGCGAGGAAGGGGTTGTTGGCCATGAAGGTGAGCCGGTCGTGCACCGCCTGTGCCTCTTCGTTGCACCAGAAGCGCAGATCCACGATCGCCTCGGCAAAGTCGGGCACCACGTTGACGCCGGTCCCCCCCTGCACCACCCCCACGTTCATGGTGGTGCCGGTTTCCATGTTGACCTGCTGGTTGATGGCGAGCACCCAGTGGGCCAGCTCCGTGATGGCGGAGATCCCTTGTGCCAGGGCCGAGCCTGCATGGGAGGCTTTGCCGTGGAAGGTGATGCGGTACTTGGCATTGCCCTTGCGGGCGCTGATGAGATCCCCGCTCGGGCGCGCCGCTTCGGCCACCAGCACGCAGCCGCTCTGTCTGGCCCGCTCCACCAGCCACTCTTTGGACCAGGGAGAGCCAATCTCCTCGTCGCAGTTGCAGCAGACCAGCACCTTGAGCCTGGCCAGCACGGCCGGGTCCAGCTCTTTCAAGGCATACCAGGTAGAGAGCAGGCCGCTCTTCATGTCCGAGACGCCGGGGCCAAAGGCCTGATTGCCTTCGATTTTCAGCGGGCGCTTGGCCGCCGTCCCCTCGGGGAAGACGGTGTCCATGTGGCCCACCAGCATGACGTCGTAGTGATCCGCCCCCGGGGCATTGGTTGCCTCCAGGCAAGGGCCGCACTCGGCGGCGAACTGGTGGCGGGTCACCTGCCAGCCGATGGCCTCATATCTTTCGGTCATGATGTCGGCGACCCGGGCCACCCCGGCCGGGGTGCGGGTACCGCAATCGAGATTGATGAGCGGGGCCAGATCCGCCAGATAGGTATCGAGGGAGAACGGGCGCGTGAGATCGTTCATTGTCTTCTCCATGGAACAATCTGTGTAAAAGACAGACTGTTTTTGCAACGATAAGAGTGGGCGGGCACTCGGCGCCGCCTCGTCAACGGCGGTCGGCCAGCGTGGATCAACTGGCCGCCGCCTCTACACCAGAGCCTTTACATGAACAGCAGATAGTTGAGGAGCAGCGCCGTCACCAGGGCCCCCGCCATGGGCACGCTGGTGCGCTTGACCACCACGAAGGGAGAGACCTTGGCGATGCCCGCACAGGCGATGAGCACCGCCGCGATGGGGGAGACGGTGCGGCCAATGCTGGAGGCAAGCTGCATCGGCAGCAGCATGGTCACCGCCGGCACGCCAAACTTGGCCGCCACCGCGGGGGCCAGGGAGGAGAAACTGAGGAAGGCCGCGTTGCCCGAGCCCATGATGACCGCCGCCACCATGATGATCCCCACCATCACCAGGGTCATCAGGCCGCTGCCGATGCCGGCATTGCTGGCCGAATGGAGCAGGGTGTCGATGGCGCCGATGGCCTTGAGGGATTCGGCGAAGAGCTCGGCACAGACGATGAGCGCCACCACGGGGCCGAACACCTTGCCCATGCCGTCGAGGAAGCTCGACAGCCCCGCGAAGGCGGTGCGCACCGAGCGGGTGCGCTGCAGCTCGCACAGCATGCCGATAAAGACCGACAGCAGCATGGCCACCTCCACGCTGACGCTGATGCTGGTCACCAGCAGCTTGGAGAAGGTCATCATCAGCACGAAGGGGATGATGGGCAGCAGGCCGTACCAGGTCGGCGCCGCCACCTCGTCCGCCCCTTTTTCGTCAAGCTCCGCGTGCTCGCCGCGATGCAGGGCCGGATCCCAGCCCTCCTGACGGTCACAGTGCCGCTGCCAGAAGAAGTGCAGCACCATGGTCACCAGCAGCATGGGGACCACCAGCCAGATCTGGTAGTCGACGAAGTAGCTGGTGGGATCCATGCCGGATTGACCGGCGGAGAAGATGGCGTTGGTCTGGGTCGGGCCGATTTCGAACGCCTGGGAGGTGGCGATGACGCCGCAGGCGGAAGCCGGGCTGATGCCGAGGTTGCGCATCACAGGGTACATGGTGACCATCAACAGCAGGCCAAGGCCGGTGGCGGAGGTGACGAACAGGGAGACGAAGACCGCCACCAGGTAGCAGATGGCCAGCATCAGGTAGCTGGACTGGATGCCCGCCACCGGTTTGACCGCCACCCGCACCAGGGCCTGGGAGGCGCCGATATGGGACATGTAGGTGGCAAAGCCCGCCACCGCCATGATGGTGAGGCCAAGGCCCGCCGCCCGGTAGGAGAAGATCCCCTTGAACACCTCGAACAGGTCGAACAGGGCGAAGCCGGTGCTCTTGTCAGCGGGCAGAATGGGGTGCAATCCCAGCCAGTAGGCCACCGCAAAGAGGGCCATGCCCGCCAGCGCCAACACCGCCTGCGGGTTGTAATCCTTGATGATGCCGTAGACCACGGCGATCAGCACGAGCAAGACGAAGACGAGTTCCAAGGTGCACTCCTGACAAGATTATCGAGAAGCGCAATCTAGTGGGGGATCTCCCCTTTCCTCTTGATCACCATCAATAAAGATGGGAAAAGCAAACGGTTGTAGATTTTTATTCCAAAAATAAAACTAAAAACAACATTTAACATCACGAAACTGGATCTAGAATGCTCTCCAGGGTATCCCTGACCGACAACCGCCACTTTGTTTGCGTTGGATCAACATCCCGCCGGGGTGAACTGGCCAAGATGCCCGTCGACACAGAGCGACCATTTCGCACCGGAGAGAGTTATGACAAACCAAGCCACCGCAGGCACCCCGACCTGCGACTGCAAGCTGTGGGACATCCTCGTCGAGTCTGCAAAGGAACGCACCACCATTCGTTACTCCAAACTGGCCAGGCAGGCCGGACTGGAGCAGTGCCAGGATGAACTGCGCACCCTGCTGCAACGCATCCGCATGTATTGCACCGAAAATCACCTGCCCATTCTCTCCGCCATCGTGATGGATGACGTGGGCAAATACGCCGGCCTCTCCTCCAGCCTGCCGGATGCCCCCTGGGAGCGGGCACGGGTCTTCGATCACGAGTGGACCACCCTGCACTGAGTGCCGCCCCCTGAATCCGGAACGCGCCCAGACCAGCAGGCGCGTTCTGGTTTTTGGCCCCCGCCGTTTCTTCCCCGGCCCCAGCGGCCCCATCCGGCCAGGTGTGCTTCCCTGTGAGGCTCCCTGCCCCCTGTCGTCCTATCCGGCCAGGTGTGCAGCATAAGGGCCTCCTCCCTCGGTCTCCCCCTTTGATGCCGCAGCGCATCCCGTCCCAGACCAGCGTGTGCTGGCGCGCGGCCCCCTCCCTTCTCCACTCGGCCTGACTGGTAAAACCAGCCCATCCGGCCATGAGCGTTGCCATGGGGGGGCCACAATGCCAGAATCGGGCCCTTGCACGATTTCAGGGCCGCCGGCCCGCAGACAAAGGATCCCCCATGGCCACCACCCTCTATGGCATCAAGAACTGCGACACCATCAAGAAGGCCCGCAAGTGGCTGGAGGAGGCG
This sequence comes from Aeromonas sp. s4, assembly GCF_040907855.1. Lineage (NCBI taxonomy): Bacteria > Pseudomonadati > Pseudomonadota > Gammaproteobacteria > Aeromonadales > Aeromonadaceae > Aeromonas > Aeromonas sp. s4. Next base: position 80,080 of record NZ_JBFOCP010000003.1, read on the forward strand.
GGTATCGATTACCGCTTTCATGATCACCGCGCCGACGGTCTGAGCCCGGAACAGCTCGATCTCTGGCTCGCCAAGCTGGGCTGGGAAGCCCTGCTCAACACCCGTGGCACCACCTTCCGCGCCCTGCCGGAAGCAGAAAAACAGGGGCTCGACACCGCCAAGGCCCGTGACCTGCTGCTGGCCCACCCGGCCATGATCAAGCGCCCGCTGCTGGACCAGGACGGTACCCTGACCCTGGGCTTCAAGGCAGACCTCTATCAATCCCTCTTCTCCCGTTAACTTTTTCTGTTAAGGAACACCGATGTCGGACGTCATCACACTGGCCAAGGATCTGATCAGCCGCCCCTCCGTGACCCCCCTGGATGAAGGGTGCCAGACCCTGATGGCGGAGCGCCTCGCGCGCCTGGGGTTCGTCATCGAACCCATGGTCTTTGAGGACACCACCAACCTCTGGGCACGCCGTGGCAGCGAGGGTCCCCTCTTCTGCTTCGCCGGCCACACCGACGTGGTACCCGCCGGCCCCCTGGAGAAGTGGGACACCCCGCCATTCGAGCCGACCATCAAGGACGGCATGCTCCATGGCCGGGGCGCCGCCGACATGAAGGGGTCCCTGGCCGCCATGGTGGTGGCGACCGAGCGCTTTGTGGCCGAGCACCCGGACCACAAGGGCTCCATCGCGTTTCTCATCACCTCGGATGAAGAGGGGCCCTTCATCAACGGCACGGTACGCGTCATCGACACCCTGGAGGCACGCAACGAGAAGATCCGCTGGTGCATCGTCGGCGAACCCTCCTCCACCGCCCAGGTCGGGGACGTGGTGAAGAACGGCCGTCGCGGCTCCATCACCGGCGATCTGCTGGTGCGCGGGGTGCAGGGCCACGTCGCCTACCCCCATCTGGCGGACAACCCTATCCACAAGGCGGCACCGGCGCTGGCGGAGCTCGCCGCCATCGAGTGGGACAAGGGCAACGCCTACTTCCCCCCCACCAGCTTCCAGATCGCCAACATCCAGGGCGGCACCGGCGCCTCCAACGTCATTCCGGGGGAGTTGCAGGTCCAGTTCAACTTCCGCTTCAGCACCGAGCTCACCGATGCGGCTATCCGCGAGCGGGTCGAGGCGCTGCTGACCCGTCACGGCCTGGACTTCGAGCTGAAGTGGACCCTCTCCGGCCAGCCCTTCCTGACGGACACCGGCGCCCTGCTGGACGCCACTGTCGCCGCCGTGGCGGCAGTGAACGGCCAGCAGCCGGCCCTGCTCACCACGGGGGGCACGTCCGATGGGCGCTTCATCGCTCCCACCGGGGCGGAAGTCATCGAGCTCGGCCCGGTCAACGCCACCATCCACAAGGTGAACGAGTGCGTGAAGGCGGACGATCTGGATCTGCTGGCGGACATGTACCAAGGGGTGCTGGCACGACTGCTGGCATGAGCGGTGCTCCGGACAAGAGAGACCAGACCATGAATCAGGATCAACTGCTTGGGCTGGATGAGAGCCACCTCATCCTGGTGGGGCGCGGCCCCCATCGTCTGACCGCCGCCACCGCGGCGGCCTTCAACGACATGCAGGTGGCTGCCGCCCATGCCGGTTTCAACCTGCAGGCGGCCTCCAGCTGGCGCGGCTTCGAGCGCCAGCTCGCCATCTGGAACGGCAAATGGCGCGGGGAGCGCCCTCTGCTGGATGCGCACAACCAGCCCCTCGATGCCCTGCAACTGGGCGAGACCGAGCGACTGCACGCCATCCTGCACTGGAGCGCCCTGCCCGGCACCAGCCGCCATCACTGGGGCACGGATCTCGACATCTACGATCCGGACTGCCTGCCCGCCGGCACCCGGCTCGCGCTGGAACCCTGGGAGTACGAGGCGGGCGGCTGGTTTGCCGATTTGCGCGAATGGCTGGACGATCACATGAACGACTTCGGCTTCTTCCTGCCCTATGCAAAAGGGGAGCAACCGGATCAGGGGGTGGCCTACGAGCCCTGGCACCTGAGCTTCGCGCCCGAATCCGACGGGCTGGCCCTAGATCCGGCGGCGCTGGCGCTTTGTCTGGAACGAGCGGATATTGAAGGCAAGGAGTGCATCCTGGCTCATCTCGACGAGATCCTGGCCCGCTATGTCACCCCGGCACACCACGAAAGGAGATTCTGATGAGCTTGTGGTTATGGATAGGCTTGCCGCTGCTGTTTCTGCTCGGCCTGTTTCTCAACGCCATCAAGGACATGAAGCAGCTCGAGAAACAGCTGCCCAAGTACAAGGACAAGATCCGGGAGGTCAAGGACGACGAGGACGACTGACCCCCTCGCAGGAGCCCGTCGGCGCTCCTGCCCCCTTCCCGTCCACGGCATTTTTTCGCCCTCTGCCGCCCCCCTCTGCCTGCACTGAAAGCCCCATCCATTGCCCCCTTTCCCTTCGCTTTCCCGCGCGGGCACTCCGCCCTCGCCCTGCTTGAAAACTGCGCAACAAACGTAAAAAACTGCAAAACAATGCACAATTAAGCCACACAAAGGGGGTCAATCTGCATATAATGTGCCTGTTTTGCAGCCCGCCATAAGGAGTTCGCCATTGGATGCCACCACCGTCAACAGTTTCTTCTTCATCGGTGCCCTGTTGGTGGGTGCCAGTGTCCTGTTGAGCGCACTCTCCTCCAGAGTCGGCATCCCCATCCTGGTCATCTTCCTCGCCGTCGGCATGCTGGCGGGTGAGGATGGTCCCGGCGGCATCCACTTCGCCGACTACTCGGTCGCCTACCTGGTGGGCAACCTGGCACTGGCCATCATTCTGCTGGACGGCGGCATGCGCACCCGGGTCTCCTCCTTTCGGGTCGCGCTCTGGCCCGCGCTCTCGCTGGCCACGGTCGGGGTGGCCATCACCACCGGCCTCACGGGCCTCGCCGCCGCCTGGCTGTTCGACCTCAACCTGATGCAGGGGATGCTCATCGGTGCCATCGTCGGCTCCACCGATGCGGCGGCGGTCTTCTCCCTGCTCGGCGGGCGCAGCCTCAACGAGCGGGTCAGCGCCACCCTGGAGATAGAATCGGGCAGCAACGATCCCATGGCGGTCTTTCTCACCGTCACCCTGATCGAGGTGCTGGCCACCGCCCAGCAGGGGCTGGATGCCGGCTTCCTGCTGCTGCAACTCGTCAAGCAGTTTGGTCTGGGCGCTGGCATCGGCCTTGCGGGGGGCTGGCTGCTGTGGAAGCTCATCAACAGTGCCAAGCTCGCCCCCGGTCTCTATCCCCTGCTCACGGTGAGCGGCGGCCTGCTCATCTTCGCCCTCACCACGGCGGTGGGGGGCAGCGGCATCCTCGCCATCTACCTCACCGGCCTGCTGCTCGGCAACCTCTCCCTGCGCAGCCGCAGCACCACCCTCTCCGTGCTGGACGGCCTGACCTGGCTCAGCCAGATCGGCATGTTCCTGGTGCTGGGGCTGCTCGCCTCTCCCCACAAGCTGCTGCCCATCGCCCTGCCGGCACTGGCCCTGGCCATGTGGATGATCCTGTTTGCCCGTCCGGTGTCGGTCTGGATTGGACTGCTGCCGTTCAAGAACTTCGCGCCGCGCGAGCGCTGGTTCATCTCCTGGGTGGGGCTGCGCGGCGCCGTGCCCATCATCCTGGCGGTCTTCCCCATGATGGCGGGGCTGCCCAATGCCCAGCTCTACTTCAATGTCGCCTTCTTCGTGGTGCTGGTCTCGCTCATCCTGCAGGGCAGCTCGCTGCCGCTGGCATCAAAGCTGGCGCGAGTGGAGGTGCCCGCACCGCCCTCTCCCATTAACCGCTCTGGGCTGGAAATCGATCTCGACAGCCAGTGGGAGACCTTCGTCTATCGCCTGAGCGCCGAGAAGTGGTGCATCGGCTCCCCCTTGCGGGAGCTGCGCATGCCTCAGGGCACCCGCATCTGCGCCCTGTTCCGCGGCCAGGAGCTGCTCCACCCCTCGGGCAGTACCTGCCTGCAATCCGATGACATCCTCTGCGTCATCGGCCACGAGCACGACCTGCCCGCCCTCGGTCAGCTCTTCAGCCAGGCGCCGGAGCAGGATCTGGGCCCGCGCTTCTTCGGTGACTTCCTGCTGGAGGCCAACGCCAGGCTGGTGGATCTCGCCCCGCTCTACGGGCTGGATGTGAGCGAGGTGGCGGATCAGAGCCTCGGCGATTTTATTGCCCATCAGTTGGGCGATAATCTGGTGGTCGGTGACCATGTCGCCTGGCAGGGACTGCTCTGGACGGTGGCGGAAATGGAAGAGGGTGAACCCCGCAAGATAGGGGTACGCTTCCTGGAAGAAGACCCCGTCTAGGCGCCGGCCATCGTAGCCCGCATTTGTGTGAGAAGGGAGTGAACCATGCCTTATCAAACCCTGTTGTCCGGTCTGTATCCTCCCTCGCCCAAGCTGGGCCTCATCGAGGGTTTCTTTGGCAAGGGCTGGAGCTGGGAAGCCCGTGCCCGCTACGCCCAGTGGCTGCCCCGCCACGGCTATGGCTTCTACCTCTACGCCCCCAAGGAAGACGGCTACCTGCGCAAGCACTGGGCCACCCCCTGGCCCGCCGACCAGCTTGAAGCCCTGTGCCAGCTCGCCCGCCAGTGCCGGGAGAACGGTCTGGCCTTCGGGGTGGGCCTGAGCCCCATGGGAGCCCATCACGACTATGCCCGCCAGCGACCCGCCCTGCTGGAGAAGGTGAGGCTCATCGAGGAGGCGCTCAAGCCCGATATCCTGGCGATCCTGTTTGACGACATGAAGGGGGACACCCCGGATCTCGCCCACTGGCAGCTCACCATCGCCCACGACATCGCGGCCCACACCGGCGCAGGCCGCCTGCTGTTCTGCCCCAGCTACTACAGCACGGATCCGGTGCTGGAGAAGGTGTTCGGTGCCATGCCCCCCCACTATCTGCAGGATCTGGGTCAGGGGCTCGACAAGCGCATCGATGTCTTCTGGACCGGCCCCAAAGTCTGCTCCACCGAGTATCCGGCTGCCCACCTCAAACAGGCCGCCGACTGGCTCCATCGCAAGCCCTTCCTGTGGGACAACTATCCGGTCAATGACGGCAGCAAGGCGAGCAGCTTCCTGCACCTGCGCGCCTTCGAAAACCGTCCGGCAGAGCTGGCGGATCTCGTGAGCGGCCATGCGGTCAATCCCATGAAGCAGGCGGCCCTCTCGGCCCTGCCGCTCGCCACCCTGCCCATGAGCTACAAGCTCGGCAAGCAGTACGATCCTGACAAGGCGCTGCACGCCTCCCTCAACGCCACCTGCGGGCCGCAGATCTCCGCCATGATCCAGGCCGACCTGCCGCTCTTCCAGGACATCGGTCTGGCCCAGCTCACCCCCGAGCAGGTCATCCATCTCAAGAGCCGCTACCTGCCGTTCCAGGATCAGGCCTGCGTGAACGAGATCCTGCGCTGGCTGGCCGGGGAATACGTGTTCGATCCGGACTGCCTGACCGACTGACCTCATGAGTCCATGAAAAGTGGGTTCATGAAAAAATGGGCCCATGTAAAAGGCCACCTCCCGGGCAGGGA
>NZ_JBFOCP010000030.1:0-108669 GCF_040907855.1 Aeromonas sp. s4
ACCGCCGGGCTCCCATGAAAAAGCCGCTCCCGGGAGCGGCTTTCGTCATCCTGGCGGCATCCTCAGGCCGTGGTCTGGCGGGTACCGAAATAGTCAGCTAGGAAGTCGTCGAACGACAGGCTGTCACTGCGTTCCCGCTCCCGCTGCTTGGCCAGGGAGTCCCGTGCCTCGCCGGCAAAATAGGCCTCGTCCCAGTACTGCAGATCGCCGGCCAGCATCTCTTCCCGGTAGCGGTTCGCCAGCGCATCGCCGAAGCAGCCGTTGTCCTGGCCGCTTGAAAGCAACTGCTTGAGCAGGCGGGCGGAGTAGGTCTGCTCGGGGTCGAGCAGCTTCTCACGGTGCATCGCCAGCGTCTCGCGATAGCGGTTGCGACCACAGCAGCGATCCAGCAGCGCTGCGACCTCGGCCAGTTCGTCGAACAGCTTGAGGCCGTACTCCTTGAGGCCGATGGCATTGCCCTGCTCATCTTCAAGCGTCAGGCCGGGGCGGCGCCCCTCCAGCACCACCTTGTTCTGGTTGCGGCGGTTGCGGGCAACCTCGTCATCCGAGAGCACGGGGGACGGGCGCAACAGGCACCAGACCAGGAAGAGATCGAAGAAGCGGATCTGATCCACCTCGATACCGAACGGGGTGAAAGGATTGACGTCCACCGTGCGCAGTTCGATGTATTCGATGCCGCGCTGCTCCAGCGCATCCGAGGGCTTCTCGCCGCTGCGGGGGGTGCGCTTGGGGCGGATCGGCGCGTAGAGCTCGTTCTCCAGCTGCAGCACGTTGTCGTTGAGCTGGCGGTACTCGCCGTTCACCTTGACCCCTATCCTGGCGAAGTCGGGATCATGGGTGTTGATGGCCCGGCGCAGGCTGCTCACATAGGCGGGCAGGCTGTCATGACTGATCTTGAGCCCCGCCTGGGCGCTGTTGGTGTAACCGAGATCGGACAGGCGCAGAGCCGTGGCATAGGGCAGGTAAAGGGTGCCCTTGCCGGTCTTCTGGAACGGCAGGCTGCTCTTGCGCCCCTTGAGGAAGGAGTCGCAGATGGCCGGAGACGCGCCGAACAGATAGGGCACCAGCCAGCCGAAGCGGTAGACGTTGCGAATAAGCCCCATGTACTTGTCGGAGATGAAGCGCTGGCTGCAGCAGCCCTCTCCCACCAGATCCTGCCACTCGCACCAGAAGCTGTCCGGCATGGAGAAGTTGAAGTGCACCCCGGCGATCACCTGCATCAGGCTGCCGTAGCGGTTCTTCAGCCCCTGGCGATAGAGGGTCTTCATCCGCCCGATGTTGGAGCTGCCGTACTGGGCCAGGCGGATGCTCTCCTCGTCACCGACGAAGCAGGGCATGGAGAGGGGCCAGATCCGCTCCTCTCCCAGATGATGAATGGTGTGGCGGTGAATGTCGCCGAGCTGCTCGATCAGGCTCTCGATGGAGTCGGTGGCTGGCGTGATGAACTCCAGCAGGCTCTCGGAGTAATCGGTAGTGATGTTGGCATGGGTCAGGGCCGACCCCAGGCTTCTGGGGTGATCGGTCTGGGCCAGGGTCCCTTCGGGGGTGATGCGCAGACATTCGCGCTCGATCCCGCGCCGGATCCCCTTGAGGGCGGTCACCCGTTCCGGGGTACCCAGCGCAGCCAGCAACTCGGTGAGCGACAAGCTAGTAGTGGTCATATTCACGGCTCATGTGTGGCCGCCCCACCCGGGGCGGCACTTATTGTTGCGACGCCCCTCAGGGCAGTTGCAGTGGATAGATGGGAAGATGAAGCTCGCTCAGGGGTTTTTCAAGCTTTTGCTTGTCTCCCACCACCACAATCACCATCTCGGCCGGATCCAGCCAGCGGGCTGCACTGGCCTTCAGCGTCTCGGGTGACACCGTTTTGATCAGGTTGTTCTGGGCCTGCACATAGTCCGGCTTCAGGTCGTACATGATCATCTGCAGCAGGAAGCCAGCCTTCTGCCCCAGGGTCTCGTAGGAGAGCGCATCCTGCTGGGAGACGGCGCTGCGCATGTAGGCCAGCTCCACCGGGGTCGGCCCGCTCTTGCGGTAGCCGTCCATCTCCTTGAGGAACTGGCGGATGGCATCCACGGTCGCATCGGTGCGCACATTGGCGCCGGTCGCGAAGATACCCGCCTCGCGGTTGGCCTGGAAGCCCGAGCTGGCACCATAGGTGTAGCCCTTGTCTTCCCGCAGGTTGAGGTTGATGCGGCTGTTGAAGTTGCCACCCAGGTTGAAGTTCATCAGGTTGGCGATGAAATAGTCTCCCGTGGTGTCAAACGGCATGGCGCGGCGGCCGATGCGGATCACCGACTGGGGGGCTCCCGGCTTGTCCACCAGATAGATGCCTGGCTTGGCCTGCTCTCCCCTGGGCTTGAGATCCCCCAGGGTCGGGGCGGCCCCCTGCCACTGGGTCAGGAAGGCGAGACCGGATTCCACCTGCTGGGCAGTCACATCACCTGTCACCACCACCTTGGCATTGGTCGGATTGTAATAGGCCTCATAGAAGCGCTTCACATCCGCCAGGGTCAGCTTCTCCACGTCCGCCAGCACCCCGTCAGAGGGTTGGCCGAGGCGGTTCTGCTTGCCATAGACCAGTTCGCGGAACGCCTGACCCGCCAGCCACTCGGGTTGCTGCTCGCTCTGTTTCATGCCTTGCAGCATCTGGGTCTTGAGCCGCTCGAAGTCCGCTTCCCGCAGGCCGGGTTGCAGCAGCACTTCCCGCACCAGCGCCAGGGTTTCGGGCAGCTTGTCCGCCAGACTGCTGATGGTGATGAGGTTGTTGTACTGGGCGCTGGAGACGCTGATGCTGGCGCCGAGTTTTTGCAGCTCGTCGCTCAGCTCGGCCTCGGAGAGGCGCGTCGTCCCCTGCTCCAACATGGCGGCGGTGAGGCTGGCCAGCCCCAGCTCTCCCTTGCCTTCGGCCCGGATGCCACCCGGTAGGGCGATCATGATGGAGACGGCCGGGATCTCGTCACTGTGGGTGCCGATGATCTCGATCCCCTTGTCGAGCTTGCCACGCCAGATGGCGGGCACCTTGACGCTCACCGCATCGGCCGCCTTGGGCTGCACGCTGCGATCGAAGTCATCTTTCACCGGCCGCTCCGCCAGCACCTTGTCATGCTTGCTGTAATCCGGCAGCTCCCGCTTGGCGGGAGTGAAGTTCGGGGTCGCGGCCTGCCAGTCGCTCTTGCCCTTGGGCACCACGCTCAGCACCACGGCAGGCTTGTTCTGGATGAACTTGTCGTAGGCAGCCTTGACGTCAGACCCCTTGACCCGGGCGATGGCATCCAGATTCTTGAACACATAGTCGGGATCCCGGGCCAGCACCTGCCCCATGGCAAGCTGGCTTACCTTGCCCTCGATGCTGTCGAGTCCCCAGATGGCGGACGCGCGATAGCTGCTGATGGCCTTCTCCAGATCCGCGGGCTTGATGCCGCGCTGGGCGAACTCGCCGATCACCTTGTCCACCTCGCCCTTGAGGGTCTTGAGGCTGCCATCCGCCGCCGGATTGGGGTAGGCATAGACCGTCAGGGTACAGGCAAGCTCTTCGCAGGAGTGGGAGGCACCCGCCTCGATGGCCTTGCCGGTTTTCACCAGGGACTGGTAGAGCATGGAGCTGGCAGAGCCCCCCAGCACATCGGCAAAGATGTCCAGCGCCGGCTCCTGCGGGTCACCCAGGGAGACGGTCGGGTAGCTGATATACAGGAGCGGCAGATGCACCTTGTCTTCCAGCGTCACGTAGCGGGTTGCCGGCAGGGTGGCAGGCTGAGGCGTCGGTTCGGCCACGTCCGGACCGCGCGGGATGGAACCGAAGTACTGCTCAATCCAGGCCAGCGCCTGCTTGGTATCAAAGTCGCCGCCCAGGGTCAGGGTCGCATTGTTGGGGCCGTACCAGCGCAGGAAGAACTGCTTGAGGTCGTTGACGTCGACCCGGTCGAGATCCTCCACATAACCGATGGGTTGCCAGGAGTAGGGGTGGGTGCGCGGATAGAGTGCCTCCCCCACCCGCTCGCCCACCAGGCCATAAGGCTGGTTGTCGATGCGCTGAGCCCGTTCGTTCTTGACGGTGGCGCGCTGGATCTCGAACTTCTTCTGGCTCACCGCATCGAGCAGGAAGCCCATGCGATCCGCCTCCAGCCAGAGCACCTTCTCCAGCTGGTTGGCCGGCACGGTTTCGTAGTAGTTGGTGCGGTCCTTGTTGGTGGTGCCGTTCATGTCACCGCCCGCCTCGTTGATGATCCGCATGTGTTCCTGATCACCAACATGCTTGGAGCCCTGGAACATCATGTGCTCGAAGAAGTGGGCAAAGCCCGACTTGCCCACGGTTTCCCGGGAGGAGCCGACGTGATAGGTGACGTCCAGATGCACCAGGGGATCGGAGTGGTCGGGGGCCAGGATCACGGTCAAACCGTTGTCCAGCTTGTACATCTGATAGGGAATGCCGAGCTTGCCCTCCTGCTTGACCTGCTCGGACACCAGGGTCGGGGCCGCCAGCACGGGAAGGGAGAAGCCCAGCAGCATGCTTAATGGAATCAGTTTGTTCACGGGTACCTCGTGAGTGACAAAAGGGCTAGAAGATCTGACTGGCCAGCAGAAACACCAGGGCATAACGAAGCAATTTGCCGAGCCCGATCAAGATGAGGGAGCGCCAGAAGGAGAGGCGCAGCCAACCAGCCAGCAGACAGAGACCATCGCCGACCACAGGCGTCCAGGCAAGCAGTAGACACCAGTGGCCATGACGTTTGAGCCAACCAAGGGCTTTTTGTTCCCCACGGCCTTGAAAATCTTCCGGTTTTTTCTTGTGGGTGGCGAGCCAGCCGAGCCACCAGGTGGTCATGGAACCCAGGGTATTGCCCAGCGTCGCCCAGAAAAGCAGGCTGGTCATGCTCCACTCCCCCTTGACCGCCATGGCACCCAGCAGCACTTCCGAGCTGCCGGGCAACAGGGTGGCGGAGGTGAAGGCGCTCAGAAACAACCCTCCCAGCCCCATCCCGGTGAAGTCTATCATCCGGGCTGGCCGTCTGCGGCGGACATGCGCAGCAACAGCTTGCCGCGCACATGGCCCTGCTCGATGGCCTGATGGGCCAGCGCCCCTTCTGCCAGCGTGTATTCACCGGAGACAGTGATCTTCACCTCCCCCTGGCGAAGCAGCGTCAGCATCTGGGTCAGCTGCGTTCGATCGGGATGGACCAGCATGCCGACAACCTCGACGCCGAACTCGGCCCCCGCGTCCTTGATCTGCTGGGCCGTGATGGTGGGGACCGTCACCAGACGGCCGCCCGGCTTGACGCAGGCCAGCGCCGCCTTGCCGCTCTCGCCCCCCACCAGATCCAGCACCAGATCGAACGGACCATCGGTGATCGCTTCGGTGCACCACCCGGCCTGGTGGTAATCCACCATCCGGCTCGCCCCGAGACTATGAAGGAAGCTGTGATTGTCGCCGCTTGCCGTGGCAACCACGTGGGCACCATAGGCGGCGGCAAACTGCACCGCCAGGTGGCCGACGCCACCGGCACCGGCCAGGATCAGTACCCGTTGCCCCGACTGCAGGCCACCGTGCTCCAGCAGCCCCTGCCAGGCGGTGAGACCCGCCAGCGGTAGGGCCGCTCCCTGCCTGAGGCTCACCCCATCGAGCTTGACCAGCTCCTCCTCGCGGGCCACCACGGATTCGGCATATGCACCGGCGGCGAGGGGGAAACCCACCATGCCGCACACCTGATCCCCCTCGGCCAGGGAGGTCACGCCGGTCCCCACCTTTTCCACCACGCCGGAGACGTCATAACCCGGCGTCCAGGGCAGGTTGTCCTTGTTCTGGGCGGCCGCCCAGCCGAGACCGGCCCGGGTCTTGGCATCGATGGGGTTGACCCCCGCAAAGCAGATGCGCACCCGGACCTCTCCCTCCGCGGGCACCTTGTCCAGGGAAGGGTTGAGCCTGAGTACCGAGGGGTCGCCGAATGCGGTAATCTGTAGCTGCGTCATTGCACAATCCATCCTGTTGATTGATCAAGGGTCAACAGAATAACAGCGAGGACACCATGGCTCGAATGTTTCTTATTCCTCTGTTGCTGGCCCTGGGGTGGTGGGCGTTTCTGCTCTACTTCCGCATTCCGCTCAAACAGGGGGCCAAGGGCTTTTACTGGATCATCGGCATCGGCGGCGGGCTGGCCGCCTTCCTCAGCCTGATGATGGTGCTCACTCACTAGGGTTCGGGGACAAGGGGGAAGAAGAGAAGATGCTGCATGGACTGAACCATCTCACGCTGGCAACCGGCGATCTCGACAGCAGCGTTGCCTTTTATGTCGACTTGCTGGGATGTCGCCCCAGGGTGAGATGGGCACGGGGAGCCTATCTCACCCTCGGCGATCTCTGGCTCTGTCTCTCCTGTGATCCTCCCCAACCGGCCAGAGATTACAGCCATGTCGCGTTTGGCATCTCGCCTGAACAGTTTCCAGCCTTCTGCGCCCGTCTGCGCGCGGCGGGCGTCGTGGAGTGGAAGAAGAACAGCAGCGAAGGGGATTCACTCTATCTGCTGGATCCCGACGGGCACCGACTGGAAATTCATGCAGGCAACCTGGATAGCCGCCTCGCCTCTCTCAGACAGCAACCCTATGAGGGTCTTATCTGGTTCGACTGAGCCGGATTCACCCCTGCTCGGCACGAAGATGGTAGTGACGATTGCTGCCCTGCCCCAGCACGCCCTGCGCCAGCAGATGCTGGAACACCCGGTCCACCTCCTCCAGAGACAGTGACAATGCCTCTGCCACCTTGCGTTTGCTGCATTTGAGCTCGCCGCTCTCCAGCGCGCCGCGCACCTGGGCGACCACGGCTGGCTCGGGCATGGGTCTGCTGATGGCTGGCGGCTCCGGGGTCGGCACTGCGACCCGGGCCTCGGCTTGCGCCTTCTCCCGTTGCCACATCCATTGACGGCGGAAGCGGTTCTCCTCACCGATCAGGCTGACGAAAAAGGCACCAAACGCATCGAGCAGGATAGACAGGAAGCAGACCAGCAGGAACTGCACCTGGCCGATGCTCATGCCCACCCCGTCCGCCAGACTGCTCATCAGCCCCAGCATGGAGGACTGCTCCCCCAGCGGCTTGGCGTCCCGCTCCTGGCGCAGCTCGTCCTGACGCAGCCTGAGCTTGGTGTTGGCCTGCTGCAGACCGCTGACGCCGCTCGAGATACGCGCCATCTCGATGTATTTGCGGGCCGCCTCTTCGTTGAGCTGGATCTGCCGCTCTATGCTGGCTATCTGCTCGTCGAAACGGGCTATCTCCCGCTCGTGACGCGCCTGCTGGCTCAGGATGGTGTTGGTGGCGCTGTTGATGCCGCCGATACTGCCCCCGATGGAGATGGCGGCCAGCACGCTGTAGAACAGCAGCGACCAGAAGGCGCCGCCCAGATCCCGCCTCGCCTTGCACTCGCCGTACTCGTACCAGACGTAGAACTTGCCCAGCTCGAAGATGATGGCCAGCCCGCCGAACAGCCACTTCATCAGGGGGTTTTCGTCGATGGAGAGAAACAGCAGCAGGGAGAAGACAATGGAAGCCAGAATGGCCAGCCCGGTAAAACTGTAGACTGTCGTGAGGGCGAACCATCCCTTGGGGTAACGCAATGCGGCGCAAGCCTGTGTAGCCATGATGAAGCGGGAAACATCTGCAGGAAAAGTTGGCTGCCGATTATAGTCGCCACTCCCCCGGAGAGAAGGGCAAATCCCCGAATTCCCGCCGATGGACGATCAGCTGCCCAGAGTGCGACCAAAACGTGCAAATCGGCAGCAGAAAAACACTACAATCGACCCCGCACCTGAAGGACATCTGCGGTTATGCTCGGGTTAAGCCCGCCGCATTACACTCATTTCCACCGAACACGACTCGAGGACATCATGAACAGAACGACGGCTTTGTTGCTCTCTCTTTTTCTGATCACTGGTAGCGCCCTGGCACAGGACGAAGGGAGCCAGACCTTCTCCGTGGATGCGCTGACCTTCAATCTGGACTGGAATGACACGCAGTTTGACTGGTCCCAGAGCAACTGCTTCGATCTCGGGAGCGGTGACACGGCCGCCGCCGACTGCAAGAGGATCAACCTCAGTCTGGAGGACGAGACGCAGCGCAACCAGCCCCCCAGCACCAACCAGATCAGCACGCAACCGGATCAATGATCCCCCTGACAGGAGCCTTGATGCGATGACCCACATGACCATGACTTCCCGCGGCGCACTGCTGCTCTCCCTGCTTCTGGTTCAGGGAATGGCCTTTGCTGCCCCCCCTTCCAAACACGATGACGACATCCGGATCTCCACCGACCAGGGCCGGGTAAGCCTGGATTGGGACGACAAGGAGTACGAGTGGTGGCAGCACAACTGCCTGGATGTCAGCACCCGGACCAGCCACATCCAGCTCAACTGCGACAACATGGATGGAAAATACCGCGACCATTACAACCGCAGCATTCACAGTGGCAACAACCCGGGTCAGGGCCATGACAAGCCCAGGAACAAGCACGGCGGCAACGGCCACCAAAAACACTGACCAGCATGCCCATGGACATGGTTGAGGGGCCTGTGGCCCCTGGAGTCATGTCCCCTACCAGTAGTTTTCCATGCTGATATTGCCGGGGGCGCGACGCAGGTTCTTGGCAAGCCCCAGCCCGAGCAGGGTCTGCTGAGTCTCTTTCACCATGGCGGGGTTGCCGCAGATCATCACCTGGCTCAACTCGGGGGAGAAGTTCAGCCCCACCCTCGCCTGCAAGCTGCCATCGACGATGGCTGCCGGGATGCGCCCTGCCATCGCCCCCGGCCAGGTCTCACGACTGACGAAGGGAACATAGCGAAAACGCTCGCCATGCTGCTCGGCAAAACTGGCGATAAGCGGCTGATAGCTGAGCTCTTCCCCTTTTCTCACCCCGTGTACCAGCACCAGATGCTCGAAGCGGTCGAAGACCTGTCCCTCGGCCAGCATGGCGAGGAAGGGGCCGATGGCGGTGCCGGTTGAGAGCAGCCAGAGGTCCCGTCCCGGGGGAATCTCATCCAGGGTCAGAAAACCGGTGGCCTGGGACTGCACCAGCAGGCTGTCGCCCACCTGCAGGGAACCGAGAGAGGGACTCAGCTCACCGCCGGGGATCTCCACCAGATAGAATTCGTGATAGGGCGTGCCGGGAGGATTGACGAAGGAATAGGCACGCTGGACGCGACGCTCGCCCTGCTCCAGGGCCAGCTTGGTGAATTGACCCGCCTTGTAGGGGGCAAGTTCCGCCTCCACACGCAGGGAGAGCAGGGTGGGTGTCCACTCGATGCGCTCGATGACCCGACCTTCGACCCAGGCAGCCATAAAGGTTCTCCTCCAGAGGAACAGACCTTCACTTTACCCCTTGATCTGAAAATAAAAAACCCGCGCATGTGCGCGGGTTTTTCTGCAAGAGCTGAACGCTATTACAGAGCAACAACCTGGATTTGTACGGTTGCTTTGACGTCAGCGTGCAGCTGAACAACAACTTCGTACTCACCGGTGTTACGCAGAACGTTGCCCATGCGGACTTCGCTCTTGGCAACGGCTACGCCGGCAGCAGTGATGGCTTCAGCCACGTCACGGGTACCGATGGAACCGAACAGCTTGCCTTCGTCGCCAGACTTGGAGGCGATGACAACGGCAGCCAGCTCACCCAGCTTGGCAGCGCGCTCTTCGGCAGCAGCCTTGTTGGCAGCCAGTTTGGCTTCCAGCTCAGCGCGACGAGCACCGAAGGCTTCGATGTTGGCCTTGGTGGCCATAACAGCTTTGCCTTGCGGGATCAGGTAGTTACGGGCATAACCAGCTTTTACGGAAACTTGGTCACCCAGACCGCCCAGTTTGGCGATCTTATCGAGCAGGATAACTTGCATTACCTTTCCTCTATAAATTTCGTTGAGTTAGGCGTAAGCGCCGGGCCGATTCTTACTTGTTGTGCAGATCGGTGTACGGCAGCAGAGCCAGGTAACGAGCACGCTTGATGGCGCGTGCCAGCTGACGCTGATACTTGGCGCGGGTACCGGTGATACGGCTCGGTACGATCTTGCCAGATTCAGTGACGTAGTTTTTCAGAGTAACGATATCTTTGTAGTCGATCTCGGTAACGTTCTCGGCGGTGAAGCGGCAGAACTTACGACGACGGAAATAACGTGCCATGGCCTTTATCCTCTAATGCGGTGATCTAAGAATTACTCTTCGGAAGACGCTTCAACAGCATCTTCGCGACGCTCGTCGTCACGACGGGTGAAGCGCTCTTCCTTGGCCTTGGCCATCGGAGAAACTTCAGTCACGGCGTGCTTGGTGCGCATGATCATGTTGCGGATAACGGCATCGTTGAAGCGGAAGTTGGTTTCCAGCTCATCGATAACGGCCTGTTCAGCTTCTACGTTCATCAGAACGTAGTGAGCCTTGTGCAGCTTGTCGATCGGGTAAGCCAGTTGACGACGGCCCCAATCTTCCAGGCGATGAATGGTACCACCAGCGGTGGTGATAGCGCCGGTGTAACGCTCGATCATGCCAGGTACTTGCTCGCTCTGGTCCGGATGAACCATGAAGACGATTTCGTAATGACGCATTTTAGCTCCTTACGGATTAATTCAGCCTCCGCCCAGGTGCAGCCAGACCTCGGAGGCAAGGAACATAGTGATGTTTAGACGCTGCTTTCTAGGGCGGCGTATTGTACGAAATCACCTCTCCCACTGCAACTGGCGAAGCAAGATGTTTTTCTCGATGAGCCCGATACAAAACTTTAATTGATAACAATTATCATTTAGATCCATACTCTCCTCATATCCCCACGGAGGATGACAGTATGCAACCTGCGCTCACCACGGCCATCCCGGCCCGCAAATTCAAGCTGACCCTGCTCGGCCCCGCCTTCATCGCCGCCATCGGTTATATCGACCCGGGCAATTTTGCGACCAATATCCAGGCCGGCTCCACCTTCGGCTATCAACTGCTGTGGGTAGTGGTGTGGGCCAATCTGATGGCCATGCTGGTGCAGACCCTCTCGGCCAAGCTCGGCATCGTCACCGGCAAGAACCTGGCGGAGCACATTCGCGACCGGCTGCCCAAGCCGGCGGTCTGGGCCTACTGGGTACAGGCGGAGATCATCGCCATGGCCACCGATCTGGCGGAATTCATCGGTGCTGCCGTAGGCTTCAAGCTGCTGCTCGGGGTCACCCTGCTGGAAGGGGCCGGCATCACCGCCGTGGTCACCTGGGGGATCCTGATGCTGCAATCCCGCGGCCAGAAACCGCTGGAGTTCGTGGTGGGGGGCCTGCTGCTGTTCGTGGCCGCCGCCTACATCGTCGAGCTGATCTTCTCGCGCCCCCATCTGCCGAGTCTGCTGGAAGGGGCACTCTTCCCCGGTCTCCCCAATGGTGATGCTGTCTATCTGGCGGCCGGCGTGCTCGGCGCCACCGTGATGCCCCACGTCATCTACCTGCACTCGGCCCTGACCCAGCACACCCAGGATCAGGGCTCGGTCCCCCAGCGGCTGCACACCACCCGGGTCGACGTGGCCATCGCCATGACCATCGCCGGCTTCGTCAACCTGGCCATGATGGCCATGGCGGCGGCCGCCTTCCACAGCTCCGGCAACCAGCAAGTAGCCGAGCTGGAGTCGGCCTACCAGACCCTCACCCCGCTGCTGGGCCAGGCGGCCGCGACTCTGTTCGGCCTCTCCCTGGTCGCCTCCGGCATCAGCTCTACCGTGGTGGGCACGCTGGCCGGCCAAGTGGTGATGCAGGGCTTCGTGCGCTTCACCATCCCGCTCTGGCTGCGCCGAGCCATCACCATGGCCCCCGCCTTCGTGGTGATCGCCATGGGCCTCAACACCACTGAAATCCTGGTGTTGAGCCAGGTAGTGCTGAGCTTCGGCATCGCCCTCGCTCTCATTCCGCTGCTGATCCTGACCGGTGATCGCGCCCTGATGGGGGCACATCGCAATCACCCCGTCACCCAGGCCGTGGGGCGCCTCATCGTCGCCCTGGTGATCGGCCTCAATGCCTATCTGCTGGTCACCACCCTCTAACGCCATCTTGAGGCTCATTGACCCGGGTTGATGAGCCTCTTCGCACTTTCGCGTATGCTGCCCCTTTCCCTTCTCATCATCTCGTTGCGGGAGCCCTGCCATGGAACATACCCGAGCCAGCTTCGTACTGGGCCACCATCAGGAACAGGCCAGCGTCGTCTGTTGCAAACAGGGGGATAAGACCCTGCTGGTCACCGACCTCACCCCCTTTCATCCCCAGAGCCACCTCTGGCCCGATCAACCCGGTGACGTGGGCACAGTGCGCTGGGAAGGGGGGGAAGCGGCCGTGGGCCCCTGCCGCATGGGCGCCATCAGTCCCGAGGGCGAGCTGTTCGTGGATACGGAGATTCCGGTCAAGCGGGGGGCGGATGGGTGGGCTTTCGTGGTGGTGCATCCCCTCGCCGGTTCCCATCACCTTGCCATTGGCTCGCCTGTGGAACTGACAGTGGATGCCGAGGCACGCCATGCCCTGAGCCTGGGCCACAGCGCCTGCCACCTGGTGGCACTGGCCCTCAATCGGGCGCTCACGCCCTATTGGCGAAAGGAGACGAGCGAGCTTGACGCTCTCGGGCAGCCGGATTTCGACCGCCTTGCCATCCAGCACTCCCGGGTCGAGCCCAGAGGATCAAAGGAGCAGTACCGGATCGGCAAGAGCCTTCGGAAAAAGGGAATCAACAGCGAGGCACTGCTGGCCGACCTCGACAGGATAGCGCTCCAGGTCAACGAGCAGCTGATGCGCTGGCTCAAAGAGGGAGGCGAGATCCGCCGCAGCCGGGCCGGTGATGCCATCATCGATTCCCGCTACTGGCATGGCATGGTGGAGGGTCGGGAGATCACCATTCCCTGTGGCGGCACCCATGTGAGCAGTCTGACCGAGTTGGGCCAGGTTCAGGTGACGCTGGCCCCCAGTGAAGAGGGATTTACCCTCACCACCCGGGTCACCCCCTGAACTAGCCCAACCCGCCTGATGCCGCACCGCCCTGACCGGGGCGGTGTCCCGACAGAGAGGCCCGCAGGCAGATCAGCGCGGCGGTATCTCACCCCGGGCTGACGACCACATGGCCACGGGGTAGCAAAAAAACCATGCGATGCACCACGGATGAGGGGCCACTTGCCCCTTTCCTGGCACCTGACGATGTCAGGCAGGCTCCCTTCGCATCCCCATGTGAGGGATGTCATCTTCCAGATACCCTTCCCCTTCGGCCACGAAACCATGCTGGCCGTAAAAACCTTGCAGGTGGGCCTGTGCACCGAGCCAGATGCTGTGTGCAGGCCAGCGTGCCTCGCACTCTCTGACCGCTTGCGCCAGCAGGCGGTGACCCAGTCCGCCCCCCCGCGACGTGGGAGAGGTGACCACGCGGCCGATGGCGGCGCCGCTGTCATCACCAATGCCGGGTGCCATGATGCGGGCATAGGCCGCCAGGTGATCCCCCTCACGACCGAGCAGATGCAGCACGCCGTCACGGCGATCCAGCCCGTCCAGATCCTGGAAGGGACAGGTCTGCTCCACCACGAACACCTCAGCGCGCAGGGCAAGCAGCTCATACAATTCATCCGTGGTCAGCTCGGACCAAGATTTCATACTCCAGTTCATGAATGACTCCTGTTTAATGGGGTCTGACAGCATAATCTTGCTCCCGACGAGGGGCATTAACCTTGGTTAAGTTGCCCCCCTTCTCATCCAATGCGGACATGGCCAGCAAAGAGCCGATCTCTGCCCTGGTTCATCGGTAATCCCTTCTGGCTCAACCCTGATCGCGCGTTTTCAGCCGCCTGCGGATGCGGCTCAGGCTGATGGGGGTGATCCCCAGATAGGCGGCAATCTGGTGATCCGGGACCCTGGCATCCAGCGCGGGGAAGCTTCGCAGAAAATGCTGATAGCGCGCCTCTGGGCCCCCGGTCAGCAGCAACAGCTCTTTCTCCTCCTTGATGCGCAGTTGCACTTCAAGGAGATGGTGATACCAGGCGGGCCAGCAAGGGAGTCGGCGCAGATCCGCCAGCGGGAAAAGTTGCAGCCGGCAAGGCTCCAGCGCCTCCACGCTGTAGCGGGCGGGCTCACCACTGAGCAGGTGGTGGAAGTCGAGAAACTCGTCCCCCTCCCAATAGAACTCCTTGATGTACTCGCGGCCATCCGCCAGCACCACCTTGGCCCGCAGCAACCCCTCCTCCACTCTGACCAGCAGCGCCGGACTGTCACCGGCATGCCAGAGGCAGGTGCGAGGGGGCAAGGTCAGGGAGCGGACAAAAGAGAGGAGGCGCTCGGCCTCCTGCTCATCTGCAACCCGTTCCCAGACAAAGGGGGGTCTGTCGGTCATCGTCTTGTCAGACGCGGCGCTGGCGCACGGCTTCGAACAGGCAGACACCGCTCGCCACCGAGACGTTGAGGCTGGATACTGCCCCCGCCATCGGGATGCTCACCAGCTCGTCGCAATGTTCGCGGGTCAGGCGGCGCATCCCCTTGCCTTCGGCTCCCATCACCAGCGCCATGGGGCCGGTGAGTTTGGCCTGATAGAGATCGTGATCCGCCTCGCCGGCGGTGCCCACGATCCAGACGCCGCGCTCCTGCAGCTCGCGCAGGCTGCGGGCCAGGTTGGTGACCTGGATGAGCGGCACCACCTCGGCTGCGCCACAGGCGACCTTGCGCACCACGGACGTGAGGCCTGTGGCCTTGTCCCGCGGCACGATCACCGCATGTACCCCGGCCGCATCGGCACTGCGCAGACAGGCGCCGAGATTGTGCGGATCGGTCACCCCGTCCAGTACCAGCAGGAAGGGCGCTGTCTCTTGCGCCGCCAGATCGTCCAGCAGGCTGGCCAGGTCGTGCTCGGCCAGCTTGGGCGCTTCAATCACCTTGGCCATGATGCCCTGGTGATTGTTGCCTTCCGCCTTGTCATCCAGCGTCTTGCGGTTCACGCTCTGCACCCTGATACCGAGGGACTCCAGCTCGGCCAGCAGGGGATGCAGCCGCTCGTCATCGCGGCCCTTGAGAGCCCACACCTCGATGAAGCGCTCGGGGGTGCGCTCCAGCAGCGCGGAGACGGCGTGAATGCCGTAGATCAGTTCAGTACTCATTTAGTGCTCTTGGCCTTGTCGCGAGCCTTTTTGCTCGGTCGTCTGTTGCTGGGCTTGGCACGGCCACCCTTGTCGGATTTACCGCTCTCCTTGCCCTCTTTGCGTTTCTCGTGGCGCTGGGCGCTCTTGGCCTTCTCTTTCTTGATCTCGGCCTGCTTGCGCGCCATCTCCTTGGCGTTCTTGCCGGTGGCCTTGAGGGGCTCTTCCACCATCACGAAGTCGATCTTGCGATCGTCCAGGTTCACGCCCATCACCTTGACCCGCACCTTGTCACCTAAACGGTAGCGACGGCGGAAGTTCTCGCCGATCAGCTGCTGGTGCAGCGGGTCGAACTGGTAGTAGTCGTTGGTGAGGGTGCTGACGTGCACCAGACCGTCGATGTGGATCTCCGCCAGACGCACGAAGAAGCCAAAACCGGTGACGCTGGCGATGACGCCGTCAAACTCGTCACCCACGTGATCCAGCATGTACTCGCACTTGAGCCAGTCTGCCACGTCGCGGGTGGCGTCGTCGGCACGGCGCTCCGTCATGGAGCAGTGCTCGCCCATGGGGTCCACTTCTTCCAGCTGGTAGTGGTAGCCACCGCTCGGGGTCCACTTGTGGCGCAGGTTGCCCTGCTGCTCCTTGGCGGTCTGATACTTGATCGCCCGGTGCAGGATGAGATCCGGGTAGCGACGGATCGGCGAGGTGAAGTGCGCGTAGGACTTCAGGGCCAAACCGAAGTGACCGATGTTGTCGGCCTGATAGATGGCCTGACGCATGGAGCGCAGCAGCATGGTGGAGAGCAGTTCCGCATCCGGGCGCCCTTCGAATTTGGCGGCCAGGTCGGCAAAGTCCTTCGGCTCGGGCTCCAGGCCCCCCTTGAGCTCCAGACCCAGTTCGGCCAGGAAGTCGCGGAAGCCGGTGAGACGCTCCTCGCCCGGGCGGTCGTGCACCCGGAACAGGGCGGCGGCCTCGTTCTTCTCGATGTAGCGGGCGGCCGCCACGTTCGCCTGGATCATGCACTCTTCGATGATCTTGTGGGCGTCATTGCGCACCAGCGGTACGATACGGTCGATCTTGCGCTGGGCGTTGAAGATGAAGCGGGTCTCCTCGCTTTCGAACTCCACCGCACCGCGTTGATGACGGGCATGCTTGAGCGCCTTGTAGAGGTTGCTCAGCTCCTCGATGTGGCCCACCAGCGGATCATACTGCTGACGCAGCTTGGGATCCCCGTCCAGGATCGCCGCTACCTTGGTGTATGTCAGGCGAGCGTGGGAGTTCATTACCGCTTCGTAGAACTTGTAGCCGGACATGCGGCCGGCGGCGGAGATGGTCATCTCGCACACCATGCAGAGCCGGTCGACCTGCGGGTTCAGGGAACACAGACCGTTGGAGAGCACTTCCGGCAGCATGGGCACCACGAACTCGGGGAAGTAGACCGAGTTGCCGCGCTGATAGGCTTCGGTGTCGAGGGCCGTGCCCGGTTTCACATAGGCAGAAACGTCGGCAATAGCGACCCACAGGCGCCAGCCGCCTCCGCGCTTGGCTTCACAGAAGACGGCGTCATCGAAGTCGCGGGCGTCTTCCCCGTCGATGGTCACCAGCGGCAGGGCGCGCAGGTCGATGCGACCCTCTTTGGCCTTCTCCGGCACCTGCTCGCCCAGACCGGCGACCTCCTTGGTCACCTCTTCCGGCCAGGTGTGCGGAATGCCGTGGGTACGCAGGGCGATCTCGATCTCCATACCGGGCGCCATGTTCTCACCCAGGACTTCCAAGACGGTACCGACCGCATTGAAGCGGGCAGTGGCGCGCTGGTTGATGCGCACGACCACGACCTGGCTCTGGCGAGCCCCCTTGTTCTCCCCTTCCGGGATGATGATGTCCTGGCCGATGCGGCTGTCATCGGGTACCACGAAACCGACGCCGTTCTCGACGAAGTAACGACCGACGATGTCCGCCTCGCGGGATTTGAGCAGGCGCACCAGACGCGCTTCCTGACGACCCTTGCGATCGATCTCGGTCGGCTGCACCAGCGCATAGTCGCCATGCATCAGGCGCTGCATCTCGCGGTTGTTCAGGAAGAGATCCGCTCCACCACCCTCGGGGCGCAGAAAACCGAATCCATCTTTGTGGCCAAGCACATAGCCTTTGACCAGATTCAGGCGATCCGGCAGGGCGTAACATTGGTTGCGGGTGAACACGAGCTGTCCATCACGCTCCATGGCGCGCAAACGACGTCGCAAGGCTTCCAACGGCTCTTCATCGGTCAGCTTGAGGACCTTGGCCAGCTCTTCCCGGGACATGGGTTTCTCATGGCCCTTGATGAGCTCCAGCAGCATCTCGCGACTGGCGATGGGGTTTTCGTATTTTTCGGCCTCGCGTTGGAGGAAAGGATCTTTTTGAGACATAAGCAGGCCTTAGGGTAGGTAATAACGCAGACATTATATCGGAGGGGGGAGCTAATGGCATCCATCGACTGCCTTTTGGCCATTCTCTCTGTCATACTGGACACAGTTTGCAGGTATGTGAGACTCGGAACTCATGAGCAAGGACTCGTTCGCCCAATCTGCCGCCTATTTGAAACAGGCGGTTCCCCTGATGATCAAGTATCAAATTCCCACCACGCCGAACAACTATCACCTTTGGTACAGCTATGTCTCCGGCGACATGCCCGAACTCAACCATGCCGTCGATCAGGCGATAAAACAACAGGGGACCTTCTCCCTGACCACTTGTGAGCGTCTCTACCACCAGCACCTTGCGGCTCAGGACGAGCAGCAGATCGAGGCGATGAAACTCAACCTGGCGGCCATGGCCAGCGAGCTGAGTCACTCGATGCAGGATGCCATCTCCGATACCGGGCTGTTTCAGGAGATGCTCGACAAGAGTTTCGACAAGCTGAGCAAGATAGACGACGAGGGGCTCAGCCTGGAAGACACCATGGGGATCCTGCGGGATCTCGTGCGCGAGTCGCGTGACGTACGCATGTCCACCCTCCACTTTCGCAACCAGCTCAGCAGCGCCGAGAAAGAGATAAAGGAGCTGAAACAGGCCCTGAACGAGACGAGGAAGCTGGCCACCGAGGACCCGCTCACGTCTCTGCTCAATCGACGCGCCTTCGATCTCGAGATGGACAGCCTCATCCGTAGCAAGCAGCCCTTCTCCCTGATCCTGACCGATATCGATCGCTTCAAGAACTTCAACGACGAATACGGACATCTGCTGGGGGACCAGGTGCTGCGCATCGTCGGCAAGCGGCTGCGAGAGGCCAGCAAGGAGGGCATAACCGCCTATCGCCTGGGGGGTGAGGAGTTTGCCCTCTTGGTGCCAAACCGCGCCCTGGCGCTGACCCGCCAGATGGCCGAGAGCCTGCGTCGCGTCATCGAGCGGATGTCGATTCTGGATCGCAAATCCGGGCGACGCATCGATCACATCACCGCCTCGTTCGGTGTGGGGGAATACATCCCCCAGGAGACGGCAGACACCCTGATCGAGCGTACCGACAAGCTGCTCTACAAGGCCAAGGAGCTGGGACGCAATCGGGTGATGCCACTGCCCTCCTGATCCCACCAGATGCAAAAAGGCCGGTCATTGACCGGCCTTTTTCATGCTTCCCTTATCGGGCTCAGAGGTTTTTCAGCTTCTCTTCCGGCAGGGCCAGCTCGTCATTGTGGTTGACACCGATACCGCGCTCCAGCACATGGCGGGCGATGGCATGGGCCTCTTCCAGCGAGTGCATGCTGTAAGTACCGCACTGGTATTCGTTCAGCTCGGGGATCTTGCTCTGCTCCTGCACGGTCAGCACGTCGCTCATGGCGGCCTGCCAGGCAGCGCCAACACGGGCTTCATCCGGCGCACCGATCAGGCTCATGTAGAAGCCGGTGCGGCAACCCATGGGAGAGATGTCGATGATCTCCACCCCATTCCCATTGAGATGGTCACGCATGAAGCCGGCAAACAGATGCTCCAGAGTATGGATGCCGCGTTCGGAGAGGATCTCCTCGTTCGGCACGCAGAAACGCAGGTCGAACACGGTGATGGTGTCCTTGTTCGGGGTCTGCATGGTCTTCGCCACCCGCACTGCCGGGGCGGCCATGCGGGTATGGTCGACGGTAAAACTGTCCAATAACGGCATTTCTGACTCCTGATTTGGTTACCAGAACCAGCCCCCGCTGGAGAGCTGATCCTTGCATTGTCGATACTGGGCACCGTAGCGTTGGGCACGGGCCTCCACCTTGCGGGAGACCTTCATCAGCCATCCCTTGCTGCGGTAGCTGCCACGTCGATAGCCCCCCCAGCCTTCGTGATAATTGAGATACTGGCCATAGGCATCCCACTTGGACGTGCCGTTGAGCCGCTGTGCCTTGTGAGTGTACCAGCCCATGAAATCGATGGCGTCGGCAAAGTCGTCGCGATCGCTCCAGCCGTTGCCGGTTTCCCGCTGGTAGTCGGCCCAGGTTTCGTCTTTCACCTGGGCATAGCCGTAGGCTGAACTGGCCCGCCCGGTGGGGATGAAGAGGAAATACTGCATCGGCGGCTGGGCATCATGCACGAAGGAAGATTCCTGGTACATCATGGCCATCACTACCTGGACAGGTGTCCCCCACTTCTCGTTCATCTTGAGCGCCGCCTCGTGCCACTCGGGTTTCTCCCGAAAGATCTGGCACAGGTTTTCCGGCTGGGCCGGCGGCCGGGTACTGCACGCGGTGAGCGCCATCAGGCACGCCGCAACCACCCCGATACGGTAAAACGACATCAGAACGACAGACTCTTGCTGTTCATCACAGGGCACATCCACCACATCAGATCGCGTCTTCGTTCTCTTCACCAGTACGAATACGAATGACGCGCTCCACCTCGCAGACGAAGATCTTGCCATCACCGATCTTGCCGGTACGCGCTGTGTTCTGGATGGCTTCCAGGCAGGCATCGAGATCCTCGTCCTGCACCACCAGCTCCACCTTGACCTTGGGCAGGAAGTCGACCATGTACTCGGCACCGCGATAGAGCTCGGTATGGCCCTTCTGACGGCCGAACCCCTTGACCTCGGACACTGTCATGCCGTTGATGCCGATCTCGGCCAGGGCCTCGCGCACATCGTCCAGCTTGAATGGTTTGATGATGGCTTCAATCTTCTTCATGGTGACTCCTTACCAGTTCTGTTTGCCGAACCCGGACGTGATGGGATAGCGGCGGTCCTTACCAAAGTTGCGAGCCGTGATGCGGGGGCCGACGGCGGCCTGACGGCGCTTGTATTCGTTGAGATCCACTAGGCGGATCACCTTGCGTACCACCGCCTCTTCGAAACCTTCCGCCACCATGTCGGCGACAGACGCATCCTCTTCCACGTAGCGCTTGAGGATGGCATCCAGGATGTCATAGGGGGGCAGGCTGTCCTGGTCCACCTGATCCGGTGCCAGTTCGGCCGACGGGGGACGATCGATGACCCGCTGCGGGATCACGTACTCCACGCTGTTGCGATATTCGCACAGCTTGAAGACCAGGGTCTTGGGGACGTCCTTGAGCACATCAAAGCCACCCGCCATGTCGCCATACAGCGTGGCGTATCCCACGGCCATCTCGCTCTTGTTGCCAGTGGTCAGCACGATACGGCGGCGCTTGTTGGACAGCGCCATCAAGAGCACACCGCGGCAGCGGGCCTGCAGGTTCTCTTCGGTGGTGTCGCGGGCGGTCCCTTCAAACAGAGGTGCCAGCTGCGTCATGAAGCCTTCGAACATGGGTTCGATGGAGATGATGTTGAACTCCACCCCCATCCGCTCGGCCTGCTCCTTGGCATCCTCCACGCTCATCTGGGCGGTGTAGCGGAACGGCATCATCACCGCCTGCACCTTGTCCGCCCCGATGGCGTCGGCCGCAATGGCCAGGGTCAGCGCCGAGTCGATACCACCGGAGAGGCCCAGCACGGCGCCCTGAAAACCGTTCTTGGTGACATAGTCGCGCACCGCCAGCACCAGGGCCTGATAGGTCTCGGCCAACGGCTCCAGCGGTGCGGCGGGTTCCCGCTCCTTCACCGGCTGACCATCGGCAAAGCGCACCAGCGCCAGCTCTTCGGCAAATGGAGCAAGCTTGTGGGTCAGCTCGCCCTGGCTGTTGAACACTTTGGAGCAGCCGTCGAAGATCAGCTCGTCCTGGCCGCATACCTGATTGAGGTAGATGAGCGGCAGGCCGGTCTGATCGCAGCGTTCCGCCATCAGCTCGCGGCGGATCCAGGGTTTTTCCTGATCATAAGGAGAGGCATTGATGGTGAGCAGCAGCTCGGCCCCCGCCGCCTTGGCGGCCAGCGCCGGACCCGGCTGCCAGAGATCTTCGCAGATGAGCAAACCCAGCTGATGGCCACGGAACGGCACCACACAGGTATCGGCCGCCGCAGTGAAGTAGCGCTTCTCGTCGAACACCCCGTAGTTGGGCAAGTCCTGTTTGAAATAACGTGCCCGCAGTTGACCGCGCTCGTAGAGAGACGCCGTATTGTAAAGCGCCCCCTCTTCGCGCCAGGGATGGCCCACCAGAATGGCACATTGTCCCTGCCATGCCGCGATGCGGGACAGCGCAGCCTCGACCCGGATCATCAGGTCGGCGCGCAACAGCAGATCCTCAGGCGGGTATCCTGTCAGGGCCAGCTCGGAGCAAACCAGCAGATCGGCCCCTTGCTGATCGGCCAGGGCTGCTGCCGCCAGTACCTTGTCACAGTTATCTTCGATGGCGCCTACCGTCAGATTTAACTGGGCAAGCATCAGAGAGAGGGCTTTTGCCATGGCGATGCATCTTGAATTCGAAAATGATGGGGAATGATAAAGAAAAGGCGCTGGCTGTGCCAGCTCAACACTTGGGCTTTACGCTGGTGTTCTGGCTGTCTGGAGATAAGATGTAACTAATCGAGGGAGATATTGCCATGATCAAGGACGAGAAAGGATTCACCCTGCTGGAACTGATGATCGCCGTCAGTCTGGGGGTCATCTTGCTTGGTATTGGTGCACCGGCCATGTCGAGCCTGCTCAATGAGAATGCCTTGAAATTTGAATCTCGCACACTCTTGAAATATCTGCGTTTTGCTCGTAGCCAAGCCATCGACAACCAGCAATCTGTCACTGTGTGCCTTGCCAATGCCAGTGACAATTGTGTCACCGCCAATCCGACCCAATTCCTCGTGTTCGTCGACGGTAATGGCAATGACATTTTCAATAACGGTGAGCAGATTCTGGCAAGAAGCCCTCAGCTATCTGACTCGCTGACTGCTGCAAACAATCGAACTTCCACTACCTTCAGCCCTGATGGCACCAGCCTGGGTACCAATGCCACCATCACGCTGTGTCGTTCAGGAAATGCCCAGATAAATCTGGTCATCTCTCCCTCCGGCCGCACCACCCAATCTACCCAGGCAAATATCTGCCTCTGAATGAAGTCCTTCGCTATCGCAGTTGACGGGCATCCTGTTGCTGACCCTCTTTTGACTGGAAATTTTCCTCCGCAGTGCGGCATTCCAGGATTTTCTTCACAGGCTGTACCGCACCATCCACCTCGTATCCTCTTTGTTTGAATTTATCCTGCACCGCCTTTGGCGTGTTGTCTGCCACAGTACCGTGCAGGACAACCTTCTGGCCGTTAACCAGCTCGACATAACATTTTATGTCATCTGCCAAGACGGACCCGGATAACAAGAGGCACAAACCCAACACCCCGCTACGTGTTTTCATTGTGCCTCTCCTTCGTAGAGGTAAATTTTCTTGGGCGACATATCCATCTCAGCCTCCTCTGCCCCCTGGTTGCACTCTCCCGCTCCGGTACAACGCTCAGGCTCACCATCCCCTTCATCTTTCAGGATGACCTCTTCCCCGACACCGCCTCCAATAATGCGGATCTTGGCATCGTCTCCTGCATGCACCACCAAATCGTCGGCAACCTTGTTCTGAACTTCGACATAACGCTCAGGTGTCTGGTTGCCTTCAAGATCAACCACATAACGGAAGGAACTGCCATAATGCATGTCTACCATGTATTGGCGTGCAGCCCCGATGGATTGAATGGTGCATTGCTGGAACGACTGCACTTGCGGCAGGAACGAGGTGAAGTAAAGCTTGCCCTGAAGTACGACCCCGGCCCCCATGGATTTCTCACCCGGTTCGTTCAACCAATTGACCCACCCTTTGGCAGTGGTAATTCCCGCCTTGGTCACCAATATTCCATCCGTGTTTGTCTGGGCAGACAAAGGATCAGAGGTCACATCATAAAGGTCAGTAATCAAGATGGGGCTTCTTGCCTGCGCATTGGCGGCACGCGGCACGACATCATAATCACGCAACATGAAATAGCCATTGCGGACGGTCGCTTCCGATGAGGGGCGATTGCGGTCTCCACTCCCAATCAGCACTGCATCAAAGGGACGATCCTGATAGGAGTAGACCACATTCCCCCCCACAACGGTGCGGGTGACCTGCTTGTTGATGGTACGCACCACGATAGGCTGGGTGAAGAAACGGCGATCATCTGCTTGAGTGACATCCGACCCCAGGCTGGCAAATTTGAAGACGCTCCAGTCAGATTTGTTGGTGCCTGGGAGATCCATGCGCCAGATATTGCCCCCCGTATCACCCACATAGATGCGATCGACTTTGCCATCACCATCGCTGTCAAGCGTAGCTACCGACCCGGGCATACTGTCGGTCATCCCCGTGACTCTGAGGTTGCTGGTTGAAGTCGCAGCAGGGGTCGCACTGAATATCAGCGCCCCAGTATCGGCATTGACGATGTAGATACCTCTCCCCATGCTGTCACTGGTTCCCAATCCCAGCACGCTCTTGTTCACGTCATAACCGCCAGCAAAGATAAGCACGGGATCACTGACTCCCGGCACAAACGCGACTTCCGGCACCGACCAGGTCAGCCCCAGCTCACCAAAACCAGTCGTCAGACTGTTCAGACGCCATTTCAGTGTCGGCGTATCCGGGCTGGAAACGTTGAATGCATAATAGGCTTTGCCGCCGCTCCTCAAGCCGGTGAATACCCAGACAAAATCGCTCTCCGAGGATTTCAGCACCCCGTTGCGATTGGCATCTTTGATAAGGGCCACCGGAGAAGAGTCAACACCGTAGATATGTTCGGCTGATTCCGCATTGAGACGCAGCGCCTTCTGATTGGCCATGAACTCATAAGGTATCGCCGCCCAGCTTTCGTCTATGGTGCTCCCCATGTCCTTGAACATATGCAGGAAACCGGCATTGGTCCCAAACAGAATACGCAAGTCCGGTGCATCTGTCGGGTTACCGGATTGCGGGCCATAGTTCAGCACCAGGGGACGTGAGTGCAGGGGGTCACCCATGATATGGGCGCGGATCAGGGTTGATGTATCAAAGTCCTCATCGTCGACATCCAACCCCTTGGTCCAGTTGATCAGGGAATCGAGTTCAGTCGTCGTAACTGCCTGCATGAAGGTCATGAGCGCGGCTTCACTGCCAGCCTGCGTTACCAGATTTGCCTTGGTCAGCTGATCGAGACGGTTCTGGGCATTGTTGATGACATAGAGGCTGCGGTTGCTTTTCCCCGCCAACATCTCTTGCGCCCCACCTTCGGCCACAACGTTCCCGTCACGGCCGGATGACCAGAAAGTCTGGGCACTGTCGATGATGGTGCCATCAAACTTGATAGCAGGCAGCCCCCGGCTGTCAGCCACATAACCGTCAGGAGAAAAGATCAGTTTTTTCAGATTGCCCCGCCATCTGGGACCATCATCTGGCTCAAACATGGCGTAATAGATGTTGTTGAGACTGCGTGTCCGGTCAAAGTTGTTGCTGGCAATGGCGGGGGACACCAGCGAGGTATTGATCCGCAGGATCGCTAGCAGCGATGCCTTCAACGCATCACTCAAGGCAGAGGCGTTGGTTGCCGGATAATAAACGCCGCCACCACGACGGGCAGTTTCAGCAAGCAAATTACCGGCCCCGCTTATCGCCTCGTCACCAAACCCGACGGTAAAGGTCGTGACTGTCTGGGTACCAGGGGAAACGGCATTCACATCCTTGTGTTTCATATAACCCGCCAATGCGGCCAGATAGCTGCTGGACCTGTTCCCTGACCCATAAGTAACGGTAGTGCCATAAGCCGCTTTTTCATCGCTGGACAATGTATTTATCAATCCCTGGACAAAGGTATTGGCATCCCCATCCTGAGTCGGCTCTCCATCGGTGATGTATATGACGTAACCGTTGTTTGAGCAGTTGTCATAGGGGGCTTGATAGGTACCTGTTGGGCTTTCGGCGGTCGTATCTCTCGTGCCTCCTTGCAAGCCATAAACAACGCTTCGTCCCCCGAAGAAGCGATACGCCTCACTCAACGTCTCGCATAATGGTGTGTTGGTACTGGCAGTCAGTCCTTCGACCCTGTCGAGCAGGTCTTGTTCTCCGGTCTTGCCATTCGACAACGTGATCTCGCTACCCAGAATATCCCGGACAACTCTGCCGCCATTGGTACTGCTACTGTCATTCCTGTTGAAAATAGCCAGACCAAAATCAACCCCGGGGGCAGATGATATCAATCCTTTGACTGCATCTTTGGCAATACGCAGCCGGGATTCTATAGAGTAACCCGTAGGCCCGTAATACCACCTGATATAGTTGGCAGAATAAAGCACCACGGCCGTATTGCTGGCATTAACAGAGTCTCTTGTTGCCGCTGTATAAAACCATGAGCCTTGATTATTGCTGGTTTTATTGACCGGATACCCGGTGCCAACACTCCAAGTACCTGTGTATGGGTTGGCAGGGTTATTTGCGGTCACATCCTGCTTGCAATCGACCAAGTCGATGTTGTTTTCCTGATAACCACTAATTGAATACCAGCTTCCCCTCCCTCTCCCGGGAGGGTTGCCACTTGTCACTTCATAAGTCCAGACTTGCGACTGAAAATAACCGATACTTGCAAGAGGTCCCTTGGAGGTGGCACAAGCGTTCAGTTTGTCGGAGAAACGCTTGTTGCTATTAATAGTGGGAATGCTCCCATCTGTTGAAAAATAGATATATCGTTTATTATTGCTTGTGTCGGGATCATTGCTCAAGGCTGGATAGACAGTCGCTGGATTATAAGCTTCCTTTATCTGTTCCATGGTGTCAGCCATACTGCCGGAGTTATCAAATATCAACAGCACTTTAGGTCTGAAATCACCAGCCTTATTAAAGTCGTATATAAAAAGCTCGGTGTCATCGGCTCGTGTTGACGTCATGCCAAAAACAAGACTGCACCAGCATAAAATTGAACCGAATCGTTGTAACCACATATCCTTCGCTCCTATTTTGTGAGCAGTGGCTGTTCCACACCCGCAGTCCAGGTCAGCGGGCGAGAATATTTTCCATAATTGACACCGGCCTGTAGCTCGACATATTTGCATACAGGAATCACATTGCTGCTGCTGGCATCCACCTTGCGTTTGCAGACAGTTTCCGTGCGATTGGTGAGGGCCACACTGGCTGAATTATTGCTGCTATTGACACTGATGGCAGCACTCGCCCCCAGCGCAGACCCCATGCCTGCAATCACCGTCGATATGTTATTGCTCTGTACCGCCGCTTCGATGATGCCTTCCAGTCTGTGTTCTGCCTGCCTGAAATTGGCCGCAGAGCCTGCCATCTTGAGATCCTGCCCGGAGGACTGCATCACCACCACGGCGATCAGCGTCAGAGGTACCAGGATGATCAGAGCGACGATCAGGGCAACGCCATGCTGAGACCTCATGAACCACCTCCAGTCATGACCATCGGGTTGCGCAGCGACACGCTGCTCTCCAGCAGCAAACGACGAAATCCATCCCCATTGCCTGATACGCTGGTACTGCCTACCTGATAGATGTTGTTGTTCACATAGCTGCTGGATGCTTGCGACGACCGCACCAGAATAAAGACACGGGCAGCAACGACACGCCCTTCGCTCCATTCCTGCTCGGTCACGTTTGTAGACGCGACATAGCGATCAATGACCCCATCGGCAACAGGAGTGTCGTCAACACCAAACAGCACCGTCATGCGCTCAATCCCTTCCGCCATGGGGCCTCCGATCAGAACCGAGCCCCCATTGGCAGTCAGGTAACGCTTTCTCAGCTCCGGGTTGCCTGCGGCATTGGGAGCGAGATAATAGATAAAGTGCTGGTATTCCCAGAGCTGACGAGCCGGCATATCTGTCATCGTGGGCACTGTTTCTCCCCCTTTGAACATCAGTGCCGCTTGCGTCGTAGTAGCAAGATAGAAGCGATTGCCAGTAGCTGCGGCATCGGCCAGGGGCTGCCCAATCAATCGCTTGATGCTGATGACATCCGTATTGGCAACACGTGACGTCACGGGAATACAGGCAAAAGCCCCCCCGTTAATCGCCCTGTTGTTGTCCACCCGCGCGACCCAGACCCCCCGATTTGTTCCCACGCTGGGCGGCAAGCTGCCACGCCCCAAATTGTCCAGACAATCGTTCGCCGAAAGCACCGCAGACCCGCTGCTGAGAGTCACGCCTTGCCCCGTTGCCATGGGGGAACCGGTGTAGTCCCCCCAGAAGCCCGCCCACTTCAGGTCCTGTGTCACCAGACGCATCGCAATACGCCCGTTCTCCTGCAACTCGCTCTGATCGAAAGCATCTTCCGTTGTGGCGCGGGAAGCCACGAAGATGCTCAAGCCGCCACCGACCAGAAATACGCCGATCAACATGGCAATCAACCATTCAATCAGGGTGAAGCCGCGGGCATTCATAGTGTGGTCGTCAGTACGAACTGACGCCTCTGTCTGTCTGCCGCATTGCCCAACCCACAACTGTTGCGCACCGCGGCCACTGCAACGGCACCATCGGACAAAGACTCCCGCCCCTGCCAGAAGATCCCTATGGTCAAACTGTTGTTGGCGCCACGAATCACGCAGCCGACCGGAGATTGCAGAGGTGACGCGGCACCGGATACTGCGGTTCCCAGCAGGGACTGCTGCCAGTAGAAGAGGTCCAGTGCCTGCCGCTCTGCCCTGCTGCAATCCGACATGGTGCCATTGTTGTTGGCACAGCTCGGCATATCCAGGATCGCGTTGCCGGATACCACTGTCGTTCCCTGACCAGCCCAGCTGTCTTTGTTGATCCTGGCGCGTTCCACCAGATCATTGGCCAGCCAGTTGGCGATGGTGCGCTGACGCGCTTCGTAGCTGGAAAACTTGGCGGTAACCTGCATGGCAACCAATCCCAGCAAGCCGAAGGAGAGCACCACGGCCGCAATCAGCACCTCCAGCAGGCTGAACCCCCTTATGTGTCGATGGCGCAGTGGTTTCATCGCCTAGTCCCAGCAAGCATTGTTGACGGTATCCCCGAGCCGGGTGGCACTCCGGGTGCCATCCTGGTCGATGGAGAAAATGATGCAGTCGCTGTCTGACCCCTGCGCACCAGAGGCCGTGGCAAACAGGATGTATGTATTGACCCCGGCTGAGATGACCAGGTGATAGAAGCCGGATTCGGAGTTCTCCGAGATATTCAAATCGGCTGCGGATGAGGTATACCGATTGAAGTCCATAAAATAGGTTTCTTGTCTGTTGGCGGCGTCCAACAGCATTTTTTTGGCATCAATTCGGTGGCTGGACAGCAGGTAACGCTGATAGGAGGGATAGGCAATAGTGCCAAGAATCGCCACGATTGCGACGACAATCATCAATTCAATGAGAGAAAAGCCTCGATAGAACCCAATCATAACCCATCCTTGGTGACTGGCGGTTCATATAGTCTAATGCCGGATAGGTCGCAACGACAAATCCGGCATCAGGAACATAACTCTTTATTCTCAGGCCATCCTGGCCACATTCAAATAATTC
This sequence comes from Aeromonas sp. s4, assembly GCF_040907855.1. Taxonomy (NCBI): domain Bacteria; kingdom Pseudomonadati; phylum Pseudomonadota; class Gammaproteobacteria; order Aeromonadales; family Aeromonadaceae; genus Aeromonas; species Aeromonas sp. s4. The sequence continues at coordinate 28,912 of NZ_JBFOCP010000030.1, forward strand.
TAAGCTCGGGCGGCACTTCAAACACCACATTCTCTTCCCGGCCAGGATGCTCGGTCACTATCTTGCCTCCCAGCTCGCGCAGACGGGCAATGACATTCTGAACAAGCACATCGGGGGCTGACGCACCCGCCGTGACACCGATACGGGCAACCCCGTCCAGCCATTGCGGCTCAATCATGGAGGCATCGTCGATGAGGTAGGCCTTGGCACCCACCTTCTCGGCCAGCTCCCGCAGACGGTTGGAGTTGGAAGAGTTGCGCGACCCCACCACCAGCATGGCGTCCACCAGCCCGGCCATCTCCCGCACGGCATCCTGGCGGTTCTGGGTGGCATAGCAGATGTCATCCTTGCGCGGCCCCTGGATCTTGGGGAAGTGCGCACGCAAGGCATCGATGACATCCGAGGTCTCGTCCACGCTGAGTGTCGTCTGGGTAACGAAGCAGAGGTCATCCGGGTTCTTCACCTTGAGCCTGGCCACGTCTTCCGGTGTCTCCACCAGATACATGCCCCCCTCACTGTTCTCGTACTGTCCCATGGTGCCGATCACCTCGGGGTGGCCGGCATGGCCGATGAGCACGGCTTCGGAGCCTTTGCGACTGGCGCGATGGACCTCCATGTGCACCTTGGTCACCAGCGGACAGGTGGCATCGAACACCTTGAGGGCGCGGGATTTGGCCATCTCGCGCACGACCTTGGCGACACCGTGAGCGGAGAAGATGACGATGCTGTCATCCGGCACCTCGTCCAGCTCTTCGACGAAAACGGCACCCGCCTCCTTGAGCTTGTTCACCACGTAGCGGTTGTGCACCACCTCGTGACGGACATAGATGGGGGCACCGAACTTCTCCAGCGCGCTCTCGACGATGCTGATGGCCCGGTCGACACCGGCACAGAAGCCACGGGGGTTAGCCAGCAGAATATCCATCAGTGAACCTTCTCCTCGTCATCAACTCCCAGGATCTCCACCTCGAAGGTGACGGTGTGACCGGCCAGGGGGTGGTTGAAATCGACCGTAACCGACATCCCTTCCACCGCCCGGATGATCCCGGGCAGTTCGCTGCCGTTGGGCTGGTCAAACAGAATGATGGTACCCACCTTGGGCTCAACTTCGTTACCGAATTTGGCGCGATCGAGATGGTAGATGTTGTCAGGATTGGAAAGGCCGAACGCCTCTTCCGGCGCCAGGGTAAAGCTCTTGCTCTCCCCTTCGCGCAGCCCCAGCAGGCATTGCTCGAAGCTCGGCGTCAAGCTGCCGTCTCCCATCCGCAGACGGGCAGGCTTGCCGTGCAGCGCCGTGCTGTCGGCCACCGAGCCATCTTCCAGTTTGATAGAGAAATGGAACAGCACGCTGCTGTCCGCAACAATCAGCTGGCTCATGAGGTCGCGTCCTGTTTTTTCTCGCCACGGAAGCCGTCCAGCACGATCATGGCGGCACCGATGAAGATGAAGCTGTCAGCCAGGTTGAACGCCGGCCAATGAGCGCGCTGCCAATAGAAGTCGAGGAAGTCGACCACATGGCCCAGCACCAGCCGGTCAAACACGTTGCCGAGCGCCCCGCCGATGATCAGGCTGTAGGCGATACCGCTCCAGCGCTGGGTGACCGACTGCTTGCGCAGCCAGTGGATCAGCAGGCCACAGATGGCGAACGCCAGCACGGCGAAGAACCAGCGCTGCCAGCCTCCCTGATCCGCCAGGAAGCTGAAAGCAGCGCCCTTGTTGTAGACATGGACCAGGTTGAAGAAGGGGGTGATCTCCACCCCCGGGTAGCCAAATGGCAGCAGTTTGACCACGGCGAGCTTGCTCGCCTGGTCCAGAACAAAGGCCAGCACTGCCAGCCACAGCCAACGCAGGCCGCTTTTATGTTGAGTCATGTTCATCAGGCAAATTGACGCGTTTCGCCGTCACCCTCGACGTTGGTGACGCAGCGGCCACAGATCTCTTCATGGCCCGCGATGGTACCCACGTCCTCTACATGGTGCCAGCAGCGGTCGCACTTGGCTGCAGCTGACTGGGCCACGCAGAGCCACAGGTCATCGCGCTCGGTCGCCACGGCCTCTGCCGGTGCGACATCGACGCTGACGACCTTGGCCTTGGAGGTGAGCAAAACGAAGCGCAGCTCATCGGCCAATGCGTTCAGACGCGCGGCCAGCTCAGGCTTGGCGAACAGGGTCAGCTCGGCCTGCAGAGAACCGCCGATGCGCTTCTCGCCACGGGCCACTTCCAGCGCCTTGTTCACTTCACCGCGCACGGTGAGGATCTCGGCCCAGAACTCGTCGTTCAGCACTTCGCCCGCTTCAAGCCCGAACAGGCCGTCGTACCACTCCTCGGTGAACACGAACTCACCGCGCTCACCCGGCAGCAGGGCCCAGATCTCGTCGGCGGTGAAGCTCATGATGGGCGCCATCCAGCGCACCATGGCCTCTGCGATGTGATAGAGGGCGGTCTGGCAGGAGCGACGGGCCAGGCTGTCAGCCTTGGCGGTGTACTGACGGTCCTTGATGACGTCCAGATAGAAGGAACCCATCTCGATGGAGCAGAACTGCATCAGCTTCTGGGTCACACCGTGGAAGTTGTACTCGTCGAACGCCGCCATGATCTCGGCCTGTACCGCCTTGGCACGGCCCACGGCCCAGCGATCCACCACCACCATGTCGGCAGGCGCCACCATGTCGGTCGCCGGATTGAAGCCGTTCAGGTTGGCCAGCAGGAAGCGGGCGGTGTTGCGGATGCGGCGATAGGCGTCGGCAGAGCGCTTGAGGATCTCGTCGGAGACGGTCATCTCGCCGGTGTAGTCAGTGCTCGCTACCCACAGACGCAGGATGTCGGCACCCAGCTTGTTCATTACGTCTTGCGGGCTCACCACGTTGCCGATGGACTTGGACATCTTGCGACCCTGACCATCAACGGTGAAGCCGTGAGTCAGCACCTGGTTGTAGGGAGCCTTGTCTTTCATCGCCACGCCGATCATCAGGGAGGACATGAACCAGCCACGGTGCTGGTCAGAGCCTTCCAGATACATGTCGGCCGGCTTGCCGTTGAACTCGGGACGGGCATCGACCACGGAGGCATGGGTAGAACCGGAGTCAAACCAGACGTCGAGAGTGTCAGGCACTTTCTCGTAGTTGTCGGCATCGGCGCCCAGCAGCTCGGCCTTGTCCAGATCCCACCAGGCCTGGATGCCGGACTGCTCGACCCGCTTGGCCACCTCTTCCATCAGGCGCACGGAATCCGGGTGCAGCGCCTGGGTATCCTTGTGAACGAACAGGGAGATGGGCACGCCCCAGGTACGCTGACGGGAGATACACCAGTCGGGACGGTTCTCGACCATCGCCTGGATGCGATTCTTGCCCCAGGCCGGGACCCAGCCGCTCTGGCCATGCTGGGCAATGCCCTGAGTCTCGATACGCTCGATCTCTTCCAGAGCACGCTTGCGCAGACCCTTCTGCTCCATGCTGATGAACCACTGGGGGGTGGCACGGAAGATGATCGGGGTCTTGTGACGCCAGCAATGCGGGTAGGAGTGGTTGAATACCTTGTGATGCAGCAGGGCGCCGCGCTCGGTCAGCACCTCGACCACGGCCGCATTGGCCTTGAACACGTGCTGGCCAGCAAACAGTTCGGTATCCGGCAGATAGACGCCGTTGCTGCCAACCGGGTTGGCCACTTCCAGACCGTACTTCTGACCGACCACGAAGTCTTCCTGACCGTGACCAGGGGCGGTGTGTACCGCGCCAGTACCGGCGTCCAGAGTGACGTGGTCACCCAGCACCACAGGTACGTCGAAGCTGTAGAAGGGGTGGTTGAAGCGCAGCAGCTCGAGTGCAGCACCCTTGGCATAGCCCAGGTTGTGGAAATGCTCGATGCCGGCGCGATCCATCACGTCCTTGACCAGCTCGGCAGCCAGGATCAGGCGCTCGGGATTGTCGCCCTCTACCTGCACCAGTGCGTAGTCCAGATCGGCATGCATGGCGATGGCGCGGTTGGCCGGCAGGGTCCACGGGGTGGTCGTCCAGATCACGGCAGAGAGCGCGCCCTTGCCGGTGTGGCCTTCGGCGCAATCAAACTTGGCGGCAACGGCAGCCTCGTCGACGGCCTTGAAGCGCACGTCGATGGAGGGGGAGTTCTTGTCGTAGTACTCCACTTCCGCTTCAGCCAGCGCGGAGCCGCAATCGGTACACCAGTGCACCGGCTTGGAGCCTTTGTGCAGGTGGCCGTTTTCAACGATCTTGGCCATGGAGCGGATGATGTTGGCTTCGGTGCCAAAATCCATGGTCAGGTAGGGGTGTTCCCAGTCACCCAGCACGCCCAGACGGATGAAGTCGGTCTTCTGCGCTTCGATCTGGGTTTTGGCGTATTTGCGGCACTCGGCTCGGAACTCGGCGGCGGAAACCTTCTCGCCCGGCTTGCCGACCATGCCTTCCACTTTCAGCTCGATGGGCAGACCGTGGCAATCCCAGCCCGGCACATAGGGGGAATCGAAGCCGGAGAGGCCCTTGGACTTGATGATGATGTCTTTGAGGATCTTGTTGACCGAGTGACCGATGTGAATGCTGCCGTTCGCATAGGGGGGGCCATCGTGCAGAATGAAAGAAGGCTTGCCCGCTTTGGCGCGGCGAATGGCGCCGTAAAGATCCTGATCGTACCAACGTTTCAACATGTTGGGTTCGCGTTTGGCCAGATCGCCACGCATCGGAAACTCGGTTTCCGGCAGATTCAGGGTGTGTTTATAGTCGCTCATCAGTCCTGGGTTCCCTTCTTTTCTAAAAGAGTGCTGGGTAAATGAAATTGTGGCAGCCCGAACCAGGCTCGGGCCGCCAGGGCATCTCGTTCGATCTGCTCTTTCAAGGCGGTGAAAGAGTCAAATTTCTGCTCTTCGCGCAGCTTGTGGCGAAGCAGCACCTTGACCTGCTGACCATATAGATCACCAGAAAAATCAAATAGATGTACTTCCAATCTGGCTTGTGTACCGCTCAAGGTCGGACGTACACCCACATTGGCGACGCCGGGGAAAGTCTTGCCGGAACATATCACTTCCACCGCAAACACGCCACCGACCGGGACAACCTGGCGTTTGAGGGCCAGATTCGCGGTGGGAAAACCTATGGTGCGCCCCAGCTTATCGCCGTGGGCCACCCGGCCGCTGATGGCATAGGGGCGACCGAGCATCAGCTCCACCTCCGCCATGCGGCCCGCTTTGAGGGCCTCACGCACCAGGGTGCTGCTGACCCGCTGGCGGGAAAGCTGGAAACTCTGGGTGCTGATCACCTCGAACCCGAAGCGCCGACCGGCCTCCTCCAGCAGGTGGAAGTCCCCTTCCCGCCCCTTGCCGAAGCGAAAATCGTCGCCGACCACCAGATAGTGCACGCCGAGTTTCTCCACCAGCAGTTGCTCGATGAAGGTGCTGGCTGCCTGCTCGGCAAAACGATGGGTGAAACGCACGCAGAGCATGCGATCGATCTGCATTCCCTTGAGGGCTTCGTACTTCTCCCGCCAGCGGCTGAGGCGGGCGGGCGCGGCACTGCCCGCAAACAGCTCCAGCGGCTGGGGTTCGAACAACATGACGCAGGCTGGCAGGCCAAGTTGGGCGGCCTTATCCTGCAAACGGGCCAACACCGCGTGGTGCCCCTGATGAACCCCATCGAAGTTGCCTATGGTCAATACACAGCCCCGGTGACGGGGCTTGATATTGTGAATGCCGCGAATAAGCTCCATCAGTGCCTTGTGCGTTGCTGCCATGGAAATCGGCGGATTATATATCAGGCAGCAGGCAGGGTCAGCCCTGCCGTTGACCCGATTTAGCCATCCCGCTCGCTTCTCGGACTTGGCCAGGAGCATCGCACCTCGTTGGCGGGCCAACCCGACAGCCCCTGAGACCGCCCCCATCGACCCTGTACTGTCCCCTCCCTTGCAGCTGGCTCCTTATTGCTGACCGGCTCTCAGGTGCCGTGGCCGGATCCCCAATGCCAAGAGGACAATGCCATACAGCGCTCCGCCCAGGCAGAGCAGCAGGGTCAACTCCAGGCTGGCCTTGCCCATGCTCCAGGCCCCCCATTGGGCGAGATCCGGTGACAGATAGGCCAGAAGCCCCCCCATCAAGACCGTTGCCGCCAAGAGCTTGAGGCAGAACAGCCCGGTGTTGCGGGAAGGGCGATAAACATCCTGCTGATAGAGCCCCTTGAACAGCAGTACGGCGTTCAGGGTGCCGGAGCAGGCGGTGGCGAGAGCCAGCCCTACGTAGCCGAGCGGATAGATGAAGATGAGGTTGCACACCATGTTGGCAACCATGGCCATGATGCCGATACGCACCGGCGTCCTGGTATCCTGGCGGGCGTAATAACCGGGGGCCAGCACCTTGATGAGCATCAAGGAGAGCAGCCCCGTGGTGGAGGCCAGCAGGCTGGCACTCGACATGCTCACCTCGTGCAGACCAAACTCACCGCGCATGAAAAGCACCCGCAGTATGGGCTCGCGCAGCACGGCGATACCGACCATGGCTGGCAAGCCGAGCAGCATCACCATGCGTACTCCCCAATCCATGGTGCGAGAGAAATCCGCCGGATCCGCATCCACGTGTTTCCTGGCCAGGGCAGGCAGGATCACCGTGCTGATGGCCACCGCAAAGAGGCCGAGGGGGAACTCCAGCAACCTGTCAGAGTAGTAGAGATAGCTGATGGCGCCGGTGGCCAGAAACGAGGCCAGCATGGTGTTGATCAGCAGGTTGATCTGGCTGACCGACACGCCGAACAGGGCCGGGATCATCAGGGTACGGATCTTCACGACCCCGGGATGGTGCCAACCCCACTTGGGCCAGACCAGCATGTTGAGCTGGCGCAGAAAAGGATACTGGAACAAAAACTGGACCAGACCGCCGAGAAAGACACCGATCGCCAGGGAGATCTCGGGGCGCTCCATCAAGGGCGCGATCCACCAGGCCGCCGCAATCATGGTGATGTTGAGGAATACCGGCGTGAAGGAGGACACGGCAAAACGGCCAAAGGTATTGAGAATAGCCCCCGCCATGGCGGTGAAGGTGATGAACCAGAGGTAGGGGAAGGTGATCTTGAGCATCAGACTGGCCAGCTCGAACTTCTCCGCCGCCGGTCCGCCATGCAGCCAGTCCCAGAACCAGCCCCAGCCAAAGAGAGCCGTCAGGACACCGGAACCCAGCACCCCGAGCAGGGTGACCACGGTGACGATGCCACCCAGGGTGCCCGCCACCGCTGCCAGCAGCTCCCGAACCGCCTGCTCGTCACCATTTTTCTTGTACTCCGTCATCACGGGCACGAAGGCCTGGTTGAATGCCCCTTCGGCAAAGAGCCGGCGCAAGAAGTTGGGAATGCGATTGGCGAAGAAGAAGACGTCTGCGGCCACCCCGGCACCGAGCAAATTGGCGATGACCACATCGCGCACCAAGCCCATCACACGGGATGCCAGCGTCATTCCGGACACTATCATGCCGGATTTGATCAATTTCTTACTCAAGACGAGGCCTCTGGAACTGTCGGAAAGAAAAGAATGCTGTTAGAATCGGCCGACAGTTTAACCGTCTCCCATCTGACACACCACCGGGGGGCGGTGTTTATTTGCACAAATCATTTGACAATATGTGGTTGGGAAGGCATATTTCCGGGCCTTTTCAATACACTCGCTAAGACAGTTTTAGGAGTTTTACCTTGGCTAACATCAAATCTGCTAAGAAGCGTGCTCTTCAGTCAGAGAAACGTCGTCAGCACAACGCCAGCCGTCGTTCCATGACCCGTACCTACCTGAAGAAAGTGATCGCTGCCATCGCCTCTGGTGACAAGGCTGCTGCCACTGCCGCTTTCGCTGTTGCTCAGCCGATCATGGATCGTATGGCGACCAAAGGCCTGATCCACAAGAACAAAGCTGCTCGTCACAAGAGCCGCCTGTCTGCCCAGATCAAAGCCATGGCTTAATCAGCATCCGCTGATGAAAGCTGAAAAAACCGGCCTAGTGCCGGTTTTTTATTTGGGGTCGCTACAGTACAGTCTGTGCAACAATCCGATCATCTCGCGCACCTCATGGCTGCGCAGGGAGTAATAGACCGTCTGGGCTTCCTTCCTCGTCGCCACCAGCTCATCCCGGCGCAACACCGCCAGATGCTGCGACATGGCTGACTGGCTCAATCCCAAGACCTCGTTCAGCTCGCCGACCGACAGCTCCCTATCCAGTAACTGGCACAAGATAAACAGCCGTCGCTCATTGGCCAATGCCTTGAGCAGGGTGACGGCACGCCCGGCATTCGCTTCCATCTCTTCCAATCGCATCTCACCCTCCTCTTCCAAGACTGGCATCATAGCGCCGTCACCCTCGATTTAAAACGAGAGGCTTGCCGGCTGAATGGCCGTGAAATCCTCCTGCCCCGCAAAGAGGAAGGAGAAATCACTCTCGCATACCCGCTTGACCGCAGGATGCTGGATCATCCGCTCGGCAAAGATGACGTAATACTCCTCCATCAGATCCTGGGTTTCACCCAGCAGCATCACCTCCTCCCCCTCCAGGATCTCCTCCCGATAAATGGTCGGTGCCATGAAGATGCCCTGGTTGAAGAAGCCGAACGCCTTCATCAGCGCCGCATCGTCGAATTCTCCCAGAATGCTGGGGGAAATTCCCTGCTGCTCGAACCACTGGGTCAGTTGACGACCCATGGCGGTGCGACGGCCCGGGATGAGCAGCTTGCGCTCTTCCAGGCAGGCAGGGAAAGGCTGGGAGGGCAGAGGCGCCTTGCAGAAGAAACTGACGCCGCATCCCCCCAGACGCTTGGACAGCAACCCGGCATGCTGGCTGGAGTCCACCGGGCAATCAGAGAGGATCATGTCGAGCTTGTGCTCGCTCAACTGCTCCAGGAGAAGTTCATGGGTCGACTCGAAGCAGCGCAGGTGAATGGAACCATCATTGGGGATCACGGAGAGCAGCACCCGGCTGGCAAGACGCTTGGAGAGTGCATCGGCGATGCCGACGTCGAACAGGATCTGGCTCTCCTTGCGGTAGTTGACGATATCCAGCATCTCGTAGGAGAGGCTGAACATCTTGTCTGCATAGCGAAATACCAGTTGGCCAAGCTCGGTGGCCTCAAGGGAGCGCCCCTTTCTGATCAGCAACTTGCCGCCAAGACGCTGCTCAAGCAGCTTGATCTGACCGGTCACGGTCTGTGGGGTCAAAAAGAGGGCTTCCGCCGCCTGCGTGACGGAGCCCTTCTTCTGAGTCATCCAAAAATAGTAGAGATGGTTGTAGTTAAGGTGTGACATCCGATGGGGTTCCCGCGCCAGGCGGGCTCCGGTAGCAGCTGAGTTCAACCGCCAGAATGTCATACATGTCGCTGATCGAGTCAACCTTGTTCGCGTCGAACTGTGCCTGCAGATGGGCCTTGAGACGACCGGCATCCGGCATTCGCTCGGTGCAATAGCGCTTGTTGGACAGCTTGACTCGCTCGCCGGCACGACTGCTCAGTGCCCGTTCGGCGAAGGTCTCTCCGAACCGGGCTTTTACCTGAGAGTCTCCCAGCATGAGTGCGCTGTCGACCACCCCGTTGAGATAGGCAGAACAACTTGCCGAGGTGGCATCCCGCTGACAATCGGCCAGACTATCTGCCCAGAGTGCAGGGCTCGCCAGCATGACTAACCATCCTAGTTTTCTCATAACCCCTCCGTACTTTGATTCGCCTCCCGATTGGGCAGCGATATCCGCAGAGCGATGTAACCGATCACGGCCGCGAGTGTGGAACCTGCCAAGATCCCGAGGCGCGAGTAGCTGCCGTAGTCCAGTCCGCCATGCTCGAATGCCAGCGATGCGATAAACATCGACATGGTGAAGCCGATGCCACACAGGATGCTGACGGCAAAGATCTGTCTGAAGTTCACTCCTTGCGGCAATTGGGCAATGCCTGATTTCACTGCCAGCCAGCTGATGGTGAAAATCCCGAGCGGCTTGCCGACGAAGAGCCCCAGGATGATCCCCATGGGGAGCGGATTGAGCAGAGCCGAGAAGTAGACCCCCTCCAGCGATACCCCGGCGTTGGCGAAAGCGAACAGCGGCAGGATCAGGAAGGCGCTCCAGGGGTGCAGCACATGCTCCAGATGCTTGAGTGGCGATGCGTAACGCTTGCCGTTGAGGGGGATCATGAAGCCCACGATGACCCCCGCCAGGGTCGCATGGACACCGGACTTGAGCACGGCAACCCAGAGCACCAGGCCGACTAGCATATAGAGTCCAATCCTGTCCTCACCACGGCGATTCATCCAGAGCAAGGTCAGGGTGGCCACCACACCTATCGCCAGCGCAGTCAGCGACAGTTGCTGGGTGTAGAAGAGGGCAATGATGATGATGACCCCCAGATCGTCCATGATGGCCAGCGCCAGCAAGAAGACCTTGAGGCTGGTCGGTACCCGCTTGCCCAGCAGCGCCATGACCCCGAGAGCGAAGGCGATGTCGGTTGCGGCCGGAATCGCCCAGCCAGCACGGGTAGCCTCGTCTCCGTAGTTGAAGAAGCTATAGATGAGGGCCGGTGCCAACATCCCACCCACGGCGGCAATGGCCGGGAAGGTTGCCTGCACCCGGGAGGAAAGCGCCCCCTCCAGCATCTCTCGCTTCACCTCGAGACCCACCAGAAGGAAGAAGATCGCCATGAAGCCATCGTTGATCCAGAGCAGCAGCGGCTTGTTGATGTCGAGCGCCGCGATGCGAACCTGCACCTCGGTATTGAGGAAGCTCTGATAGTGTTGCGCCAGCGCCGAATTGGCCAGGCCGATGGCAAGCAGGGCGGCCAGGATCAGAATGATCCCGGAAGCAGACTCCAGTTTGAGAAAACGCTTGAATACATCGCTCATATCTAACTACCCATAAGATTCCATTTTTTCAGTCTAGGGCCCGAGTAGCTCAATGAAAAATCGTTTCTAACGGCCGATAACAACGAAAAAACCGAAAGCAAAACAGATAATGCCTGCTATAAGCCGGTTACTACCCTCTTTCAAGAGCCTTCTCTCCACCCGGAACATCGCATATAAATTCACATAAATGCAAAAGGCGCCCGCAGGCGCCTCTAACAGCTGAGTGTCAATTCATCGTCACCTGGGAGACGATACTCGCCCTAGGCTCATTACTTACTCAAATAGCGACAGGCGCCTTGATCCCAGGATGGGGATCATAGCCCTGGATCTCGAAATCCTCGAATCTGTAATCGAAGATGGAGTCAGGTTTGCGCTTGATCACCAGTTGCGGCAGGGGGCGCGGTTCACGGGTGAGTTGCAGTGCGGTCTGCTCCATGTGGTTGGAATAGAGGTGCACATCACCACCGGTCCAGACAAAGTCCCCCACTTCCAGATCGCACTGCTGCGCCATCATGTGGGTCAGCAGCGCATAGCTGGCAATGTTGAACGGCAGGCCAAGGAAAACATCACAACTGCGCTGGTAGAGCTGGCAGGAGAGCTTGCCATCCGCCACATAGAACTGGAAGAAGGCGTGGCAGGGTGCCAGCGCCATCTTGTCCAGCTCGCCCACGTTCCAGGCGGAGACGATGATGCGGCGGGAATCCGGGTTGTGCTTGATGTCGTCCACCGCCTTCTGGATCTGGTCGATGACAGACCCATCGGCCGCCGGCCAGGAGCGCCACTGGGCACCATAGACAGGCCCCAGATCACCGTGCTCGTCGGCCCACTCATCCCAGATGCTAACACCGTGCTCTTTCAGATAGGCGGTGTTGGTATCGCCGTTGAGGAACCAGAGCAGCTCGTGAATGATGGAGCGCAGGTGGCACTTCTTGGTGGTCACCAGCGGGAATCCTTCCGCCAGATTGAAGCGCATCTGATGACCGAACAGGGAGACGGTCCCGGTGCCGGTGCGATCGGATTTGACGGTCCCTTCATCCAGAATTTTCTGCATCAGGTCGAGATAGGCACGCATTACTTCGCCTCCTTGGGTGCATTGCCGAACAGGCGGGGCTGCTTGTAGGCGGCCCAGACCATGAGTGCACCCGCCACTATCATCGGGGTAGAGAGGATCTGGCCCATGCTGATCTCGTTGAAGTAGAGACCCAGCTGGCTGTCTGGTTGACGAACAAACTCCACCAGGAAGCGGAACAGGCCATAGAAGAGCAGGAACATCCCGGAAATGGCGCCACGGGGTGGGTGCTTGCGCCAGAACAGGTTCAGGATGATGAAGAGCACCACACCTTCCAGCGCGAACTGGTAAAGCTGGGACGGGTGACGCGGCTCGGGGCCAGCCTCGGGGAAGATGATTGCCCAGGGGACATCGGTCACCCGACCCCACAGCTCGCCGTTCATGAAGTTGCCGATGCGGCCAACACCGAGGCCAAACGGAATCAGCGGCGCCACGAAATCCGCCACGGTGAAGAAGTGGCGCTGGGTTTTGTGGGCAAACCAGATCATGGCGGTGATCACCCCGATGAGGCCACCGTGGAACGACATGCCACCGGTCCATATCTTGAACAGATAGGTCGGGTCGGCGAGGAAGAGATCGAAGTTGTAGAACAGCACATAGCCGATACGGCCACCCAGGATCACCCCAAGGAAGCCATAAAACAGCAGGTCGGATACCTCGTTGCGGGTCCAGCCGCTATTGGGTGCATCGGCGCGGCGACCTGCCAGCCACATGGCGAAGGCAAAACCGAACAGGTACATGAGACCATACCAGCGTACCGATAATGGTCCCAAACTGAATGCTACGGGATCAATCTGCGAGAAAACCCAATATCCGTCGTGCTGCATAGGCGGCCCCAATCATAAGAAAAGCCGCATTCTCCGATCATTCTTACGCAGTAACAAGGTGGAATATCAATCGGGCAGCCTGACCTTGTGCCCAGCCCGCAGCAATCCGCCCAGACCGTGCTCTTCCAGATATCGGGCAAACAGGCCCCGCAGCACGTGAGGATTGTCATGCTTGAGACCATCCGCCATCAGCGCCTTCAACTCGCCAAGGTCGGATTGCCGCAGCACGTATTTGATGCGGGAGATGTTGTGGGTATTCATGCTGAAACGGCGATAGCCCATGGCCAGCAGCAGCAGCACCCCGACCGGATCGCCAGCCAGCTCGCCACAAACAGAGACCGGCTTGTGATAGCGCTGGGAGGCATCGACCAGCAGTTGCAAAGCGCGGATCACCGCGGGATGGAAGGCATCGTAGATGCTGGCGACACGGGCATTGTTGCGATCCACCGCCAGCAGGTACTGGGTCAGGTCGTTGCTGCCCACCGACCAGAAGTCGATGAGCGGCGCCATCTCCGGCAGGATGTACAGCGCGGAGGGGACTTCGATCATCACCCCGAGACTGGGGTAGCGGATCACCGCATCGCGGCTGGCCGCTTCTTCCGACACCTCGCGCCACGCCTGATCCAGCAGACGACGGGAGGCCTTGATTTCACTGACGCTGCTGATCATCGGCAGCATGATGGCCAGATTGTCCAGCCCTTCGCTGGCCCGCAACATGGCCTTGAGCTGCACCAGGAAGAGTTCGGGGTGATCCAGGGTGAGCCGGATCCCCCGCCAACCAAGGAAGGGATTTTCCTCCACGATGGGGAAATAGGGCAGTTGCTTGTCCCCCCCCACGTCCAGAGTTCGCATGCAAACCGGGCGATCCCGATAGGTTTCTAGGATCCCGCGATAGCGGGCAGTCTGCTCCCACTCCGAAGGGAAGCTGTCCTGCAGCATGAAGGGGATCTCGGTGCGATAGAGCCCCACCCCATCCGCAAGATGATTGAGGGAAATCTCGGTATCCGCACTCAGCCCTGCGTTGAGCAGCAGGGAGACCTTGGTGCCGTCCGCGGTCTCGGAGGGCTGGTTGTCGACGCTGCGCACCAGGGTGTCGAGTGCCCGCTCCTCACTCAGCAGTTGACGGTACTCGGTCAGGATCACTTGGTTGGGTTCGATGAAGAGATCGCCGCTGTAGCCATCAATGACCAGAGTACGCCCGCCGATGTCACCGAGGGGCAGATCCACCCCCATGATAGCCGCCACCCCCATGGCACGGGCCAGGATGGCGGCATGGGAGTTTGTCCCGCCCTTGAGCGACACCACACCGCTCAGAAATTCCCTCGGGATCTCCGCAAGGATGGTGGCCGTTACTTCATCGGCGACCAGCACCACGGGTTCGCCGATGGTGAGCTGCTCGGGTTCGTCCTGCACCAGCCGGCTGATGAGCCGCTGGGCGATGTCTTTCACATCGGTGGAGCGTTCCCGCAGATAGGGATCCTTCATCCCCTTGAACTGCTCTATCAGCCGATCGCTGATGAGTTTGACCGCCGAGATCGCCGTCCAGTGTTCCTTGCTGACCTTGTTGCGGATGGGCTTGATGTAGCCGGGATCGTTCAACAAGTGCAGATAGATGTCGAAGATGGCGACCGAGTCCTGGCTGTAGCTCTCGCGAAAGCGCAGTGCCAGGCTCTCCAGATCATGGCGCACTTCCTCCACCGCCAGCTCGAGACGGGCAAGCTGCTTGGCATGATCCTCGTCCTTGCGCGGCGTGATGGTATTGAGCGCCTTGCGCGGACGCCACACCCAGGCCTTGGCGATGGCGATGCCACTCGCCCCGGCAATACCGCGCAGCGGCTTGCTCCAGTCGGTCTTCTGCAGCCACCCCTTGGCCTGGGCCTGGGCGATGCGGGCAGCCAGCTGAGCTGCCAAGGTGACCATGAAGGACTCTTCCCCCTCATCGAAGAGGCGGCTCTCCTTCTGCTGCACGACCAGAATCCCCACTACCTGACGCTGATGCATGATGGGAGCGCCGAGGAAGGAGCGAAACGCCTCTTCCGCCACATCGGGCAGGAACTTGAAACTGGGATGGGAGGGGGCATCGGCCAGGTTGATCAGCTCTTCACGCTGACCCACCAGACCGACGATACCCTGCTCGAACGGCAGGGTGGCCTTGCCCACGGCCGATTCGGCCAGACCATCGGTCGCAGCCAGTCGATAGCGGCGCATGTCGGGCTCGGCCACGTAGACGGAGCAGCAGTCCACCGTCATGGCGAGCCGGGTCTGGCTCACCAATGCTTGCAAGGCCTGTTCGAGGGTGTTGGCCTCGGCCATGCTTTCCACGATGCGTCTGAGTTCCGTCAGCAACTAGTTGTGCTCCTTAACGCGAGCGGTTGCGCCGCCCATCTTTTCGGTTAGCCTGCACCACGGGGACTGGCATGGCCAGCGGGGCAAACTCCTTCATCACCCGGCGGTAAACCTCCCGCTTGAAGGAGACGACCTGACGAACCGGGTACCAGAAGCTGACCCAACGCCAATCATCAAATTCCGGGTGACCATGACAGCCAAACTGGATCCTGGACTCTTTGCCAGGATCGAGCTGCAACAAAAACCATTTCTGCTTCTGGCCAATACAGACCGGTGAACTGTCCCAGCGGACGAGTCGTTTGGGTAAGCGATACTTCAGCCAGTTGCGACTGGTCGCCAGTATGGTCACATCGTCCTGCTTGAGGCCTATCTCCTCATACAGCTCACGATACATGGCCTGTTCCGGCGATTCACCATCATCAACCCCCCCCTGCGGAAACTGCCAGGAGTGCTGCCCATAGCGCTTAGCCCACAATACTTGTCCGTCACGGTTACAGATCACGATGCCGACATTGGGACGAAATCCGTCACCATCTATCACGTGATCACCTTATAAAGGCTGAATCTATAACGAGATTGTTCCACATTCACCCCGTGGCGGCAAACAGGGACTGTCATCTTCCATTCATGAATAACTTGGCATTTCAAGCAAAGTTATAAACAAATTGAAGGTTCATGCTAGGCAAGTTGCCCACCCAGACTGTGCATAAACCTGTGATCAAGCAGGTATATACAGTAGTTTTATACTGTGGCATTGCACGGAAGCATATCATACCCGATTCACTTAAAAACAAAATATACATTTAAATACATAAGGTTATAGTTTAATTGCTGGATCAAGATCCATGTCTTTTGCCTAAGAGGATCCAGCCTGTCAATTGTGAACAAGTTCGACTGCTCAAAGATCCACCAAGACGGATTTATCCACAGATATGGCGCATTATCTGCACCGAAATGGCGCTGAAAATCGGCGTACTCTCACATTTATTTCTGGTGCCACGCTTCCTTTCACCACTTTACGCCAGTTATCCAAGATTTCTGTGGATAACTGTGTGCAACAGCTCGCACAAACCCTTGGACAACTCGTTTATGCGGGGATCCGGCGGGCCAACATACTGGATAAATAAAGTAAAACCCTTTAAAATCATTTAGATATGTTGAATTCTGTCACCCATGTCTCCCTGTGTATAGTCGGGCGAGGATCGGTTATAAAATCAGCGATACCATGCAAGGATCCGTATTGCGATGTCTATTATCTCCAGAGGAGCCCTCATGCCCGCCAATCCCCAGTCAGAACAAGAGCTGCTCAGTCGAGCCTACGCCATGGCTGGCTTCACTCTGGCCCAGCTTGCCGCAACGGCGGGCATCCCCGTACCGCGGGATCTCAGGCGTGACAAGGGCTGGACAGGGCAGTTGATCGAGTGGCAGCTGGGGGCCAGTGCAGGTAGCCGTCCCGAGCAGGATTTTCCGGATCTCGGTATCGAGCTCAAGACGATCCCCGTCGATCCTCAAGGGCGCCCGCTGGAAACCACCTTTGTCTGCGTGGCCCCCCTCATCGGGGTCAGCGGCCAGCGCTGGGAGGAGTCGAACGTGCGCAACAAGCTGTCGCGGGTGCTCTGGATCCCAGTGGAAGGCAGCCGCGACATCCCTGTCGGCGACCGTCGCGTCGGCATGCCGCTGCTATGGAGCCCGAATGAAGAGGAAGAAGGACTGCTGCGCCAGGACTGGGAAGAGCTGATGGACATGATAGTGCTGGGGGAAGTGGAGCAGATCAGCGCCCGCCACGGCCAGGTATTGCAGCTGCGCCCCAAGGCGGCCAACAGCAAAGCGCTGACCCGCGCCATCGGCCGCAATGGCCAACTCATCATGACGCTACCACGGGGCTTCTACCTCAAGATCGAGTTCACCCATCAGCTCCTGCAGCGCCATTTTGCCCTCCCCCTTTGATCCTGCTTATCAACATCCTTGTCATAAAGTGATATAAAAATAACCAGCGCTATTTTCTTCGCAACCAGTGACAAGGAGTCCATATGCCGATCAACAAGCAATTCCTCAAATCGCGTCCCGAGGTCAAGGTGACCTTTGCCGTCGAAAAGGAGGCCGCCGGTGATGCCGAGCAGGTCTTGCTGCTGGGTGAATTCAGCCAGTGGCAGCCCATTGAACTGAAGAGGATGAAAAACGGGGAGTTCAAGGCGACACTCAACCTGCCGACCGATGGCCCCAGCCATTTCGAGTATTGCTATCAGCTAGTGCAACCCGATGGTGAAACCCTTTATGACAACGACTGGGAGGCGGACGACTACGTACCTGGCCCCTTCGGGCGTGATAACTCTGTGGTGCGGGTCAGCCAGCCCAGTTGAGCCAATACCCCGCACACGGATACAAAAAAGGCTCGCCATTGGCGAGCCTTTTCACTACCTGTCGAGCTTTTCGCCGACATACCGACACCAATTCGAATCGAATTAGTTGAGCTTCTCTTTGATACGAGCAGCTTTGCCGGACAGGTTGCGCAGGTAGTACAGTTTGGCGCGGCGAACATCACCACGACGCTTCAGTTCTACACTGTGGATCAGCGGAGAGTGAGTCTGGAATACACGCTCAACACCTTCGCCGTTGGAGATCTTGCGAACGGTGAAAGCAGAGTGCAGACCGCGGTTACGCTTGGCAATCACGATGCCTTCGAAAGCCTGCAGACGCTCTTTACCACCTTCTTTAACACGAACTTGAACACGTACGGTGTCGCCCTGGGCAAAAGCCGGGATGTCGGTACGCAGTTGCTCTTGTTCAAGCTGCTGAATAATCTTGCTCATTGTCTTTCCTTACCTAGGATAAACTGAAAACTCTACTTAACGCTGTCACGCACTTCGCGGACATACTCGGCAAGAAGTGATTCTTGCTCGTCAGTCAGAGCTAGGTTGTTAATAAGTTCCGGCCTTCTCTGCCAGGTTCGTCCGAGCGATTGCTTGAGTCGCCAGCGCCGAATCACTTCGTGATTGCCGCTTGTCAGCGCCTCGGGCACCGTCAGCCCATCCAACACCTCCGGCCGAGTATAGTGGGGATGATCCAGCAGCCCATCCGTGAAGGAGTCCTGCTCGGCACTGGCCTGATCACCCAAGACCCCCGGGACCAGACGCGAAACCGCATCGATCAGGGTCATGGCAGGCAACTCGCCACCACTTAACACGTAATCCCCGATAGACCACTCTTCGTCGACTTCGGTTTGTATCACGCGCTCATCGATACCTTCGTATCGACCGGCGACCAGAATCAGTTTCTGATTCGTCGCCAACTCGGTCACGCCCGCTTGAGTCAGCTTGCGTCCCTGAGGAGAGAGATAGATGACTTTCGCCCCGTCTCCCGCCGCTTGCTTGGCTGCATGAATGGCATCACGCAGCGGCTGAACCATCATCAACATGCCGGGCCCACCACCATAAGGACGATCATCGACCGTACGGTGTTTGTCGTGGGTGAAGTCCCGAGGGTTCCAGCACTCAATCTGCAGCAGGCCACTCTTGACGGCCCGACCCGTTACCCCGTGCTCGGTAATGGCTCGGAACATTTCCGGGAAGAGGCTAATGACCCCAATCCACATAAGAAACCTCCGGCACCCGTGTTAGCGCGGGAAACTAGAAACCAGGATCCCAATCAACTTCGATTGTTCGAGCAGTCAGATCAATATTCTTGATCACCTGCTCTTCCAGGAACGGTATCAACCGCTCCTTTGCACCAAAGGCATCTTTTACATTGGCCTCAACCACCAACACATCGTTGGAGCCGGTTTCCATCAATTCGGTCACCTTGCCCAGGTCGTATCCCTTGGTGGTTACCACGGTGCAACCAATGAGGTCACGCCAGTAGAACTCCCCTTCGGGCAACGCAGGCAACAGATCGGCGGGGACGCCAATCTCGACGTTGGTCAATGCCAGGGCATCCTCGCGCACATCGATACCATCGAGTTTGCAGATCAGACCCTTGTTGTGACGCTTCCAGGATGACACCCGGATTTCACGCCACGCCCCGTTCTGATTGATCAGCCAGGGGTTGTAATCGAAAATCGCTTCGGCAACATCGGTGAAGGAGTTCACTTTAAGCCAGCCCTTGATCCCGTAAACGGTCCCCAGGGTGCCCAGAACTACAGGTTTTTCCACCTTAACTCCCTACCGTTTGGCTGATTAAGCAGCTTTGGCAGCGTCTTTGATCAGCTTGGCAACGCGGTCAGAAACAGCGGCACCAGTAGCAACCCAATGCTCGATACGAGCCAGGTCCAGGTTCAGCTTTTCAGCGTTACCAGCAGCAACCGGGTTGAAGAAACCGACGCGCTCGATGAAACGACCGTCACGGGCGTTACGGCTGTCAGCAACTACTACCTGGTAGAACGGACGCTTTTTCGCGCCACCACGTTGTAAACGAATGGTTACCATATCGTCCTCATAAACATCTAATGAACAAGGCCTGCAAATACGCAGACCCTAGCTTAAAATAAGCCGCGTAATTCTACTTGGATTCGTAATAATTGCAACCAAGCCAGCTATTTTTTGCGCAGGGATTGGCATGAAAAAGGCTCACCAGGGTGAGCCTTTCTACCTGACCAGCAGGAAAATCAGAACGGACCGCGACCGCCACCACCGAATCCGGGGGGCAGCATGTTCTTCATCTGGCCCATCATCTTGCGCATGCCGCCCTTGCCGGACATTTTCTTCATCATGCGCTGCATCTCGGTGAACTGCTTGAGCAGCTTGTTCACATCCTGGACCTGCATGCCGGAGCCCGCAGCGATGCGGCGCTTGCGGGAGCCCTTGATGAGATCGGGATGGGCACGCTCTTTCGGCGTCATGGAGCTGATAATGGCCTCCATCCGCACGGTGAGCTTGTCATCCATCTGATCCTTGATGTTGTCCGGCAGGCCGGACATGCCAGGCAGCTTGTCGAGCATCCCCATCATGCCACCCATGTTGCGCATCTGGGCCAGCTGCTCACGGAAGTCTTCCAGATCGAAGCCCTTGCCACTCTTGACCTTGCTGGCCAGCTTGGCCGCCTTCTCTTTATCGACATTGCGCTCCACCTCTTCGATGAGAGAGAGCACATCCCCCATACCGAGGATGCGGGAGGCGAGACGATCCGGGTGGAACGGCTCCAGCGCGTCGGTCTTCTCGCCCATACCGATGAACTTGACCGGTTTGCCGGTGATGTGGCGCACCGACAGTGCGGCACCACCGCGAGCATCACCGTCTGCCTTGGTAAGGATCACACCGGTGAGCGGCAGCGCCTCGTTGAAGGCCTTGGCGGTATTGGCAGCATCCTGGCCTGTCATGGCATCCACCACGAACAGGGTTTCGACCGGCTTGATGGTGGCGTGCAGATCCTGGATCTCCGCCATCATTTCGCCATCGACGTGCAGACGACCGGCAGTATCGACGATCACCACGTCATAGAACTTCTTGCGCGCCTGATCGATGGCAGCAGTGGCAATGGCGATCGGTTTCTGGCTGGCATCACTCGGGAAGAAGTCGACACCGATGTCGCCCGCAAGGGTCTCAAGCTGCTTGATCGCCGCCGGACGGTAGACGTCCGCACTGACCACCAGCACCTTCTTCTTGCTGCGCTCCTTGAGCAGTTTGGCCAGTTTGCCAACCGTAGTGGTCTTACCGGCCCCCTGAAGACCTGCCATCAGGATGATGGCCGGCGGCTGGGCAGCCAGGTTGAGCTGTTCGTTGGCCTCCCCCATCACGGTGACCAGTTCGCCATGGACTATCTTGATGAAGGCCTGGCCCGGGCTCAGGGATTTGGCCACTTCCTGGCCCACGGCTCGTTCCTTGACGCGCGCCACGAAATCGCGCACCACCGGCAGGGCAACGTCCGCCTCGAGCAGCGCCATGCGGACTTCGCGCAGGGTATCCTTGATATTCTCTTCGGTCAGACGGCCGCGGCCGCTGACGTTGCGCAGGGTGCGCGAGAGTCGTTCAGTCAAATTCTCAAACATGACGCTTTCCGGTTCTTGGCGTGACACTGGGGGCATTATACCCCGGTCAGCACTCTAGGGACGATTACTCGCCGCTTGCCGCGGCGGCCTGCCATCGAGCGGGCAGGTCAACAAATGGAGGGCAGTATACCCCAGTCAACGCCGGAGGACGATTATTCGCCGCACGGTGACCATCAACGCCTACTTATATGTGGGCAGTTAGCCTCTGGCACAACTGGCGAGCATATCTTGTGCAAGGTATACTGCCCCTCTTATCCATAAAGCTTGTTTGACAACGACCTGGTTATGATCGTGATCTCTGTTCTGGCCCTGGCGTTTTACCTGCTGGCCATCATCGCTTCACTGCACCTGCTGCTCAGCGCCAAGCCCGTCGGGCAAGTATCGCTGTTCGCCTGTGTCGGCCTGGCCCTGACCGCCCATGGCATGGCGGTGGGCAGCGAAGTGCTGGCCACCCATTCCGGCCAGAATCTCAGCATGTTGAACGTGGCCTCGCTAGTCAGCCTTATCATCAGTTGCTTCATGACCTGCGTCACCCGACGCTTCAACGGCTGGATCCTGCTGCCCGTCGTCTACAGTTTTTCAGCCCTGCTGCTGGCAGCCAGCGCGCTCATTCCCGGGCGCTACATCACCCATCTGGAAGCGCACCCCCAGTTACTGCTGCACATAGGCCTCGCGCTGATGGCCTATTCGGTACTGATGATCGCCTGCTTGTTTGCCCTCCAGCTTGCCTGCCTGGACAGGCAACTGAAATCCAGAAAGATCAGCCACCTGCCAGCCATGCCACCCCTGATGACGGTGGAGAAGCGCCTGTTTCAGCTCATTTCCGCAGGTCTGCTGCTGCTGACCCTCTCCATCGCATCCGGCCTGTTCTTCCTGGAAGACATGTTTGCCCAGGGCAAGTCCCACAAGGCCATCCTCTCTATCCTGGCCTGGTGCGTCTACGCTCTGCTGCTCTGGGGTCACCATACCCGTGGCTGGCGCGGCCGCAAGGTCATCATGCTGAGCCTCATCGGCAGCTTCATCCTGACACTGGCCTATTTTGGCAGCCGTTTCGTCAAGGAAGTGCTGCTTAGCTGACACACGAACATTCCCCAACCATCCTTACAGGAGCCCTTCTTGGACAGTATCTCAACGAGTACATTGCTGATTGTTCTCGTTATCTTGATCCTTTTGTCAGCCTTCTTCTCCAGTTCCGAAACCGGCATGATGTCCCTCAACCGCTACAAGCTGCGGCATCTGGCCCAGACCAAGCACAAGGCTGCCCGCCGGGTCGAGAAGCTGCTGGCCAGGCCGGACCGCCTGCTTGGCCTCATTCTCATCGGCAACAATCTGGTCAACATCCTGGCCTCCGCCATCGCGACCATCGTCTGCATCCGGCTTTTCGGGGATCTCGGCGTCGCCATTGCCACCTTCGGGCTGACCCTGGTGGTACTGGTATTCGGGGAAGTCACCCCCAAGACACTGGCGGCCATGTTCCCCGAGCGGATAGCCTACCCTGCCTCCTGGATCCTCAAGGGGCTGATGGTGCCGTTCGCCCCCCTTGTCTGGCTCATCAACAGCATCACGAACCTGCTGCTGAAACTCTTGCGTCTCGAGCACAACAAGGATGATTCCCTCAATTCCGAAGAGCTGCGCACCATCGTCAACGAGGCGGGCAATCTCATTCCCAAGCACCACCAGGAGATGCTGATAAGCATCCTGGATCTCGACAAGATGACGGTGGAGAACATCATGGTCCCGCGCAGCGAGATCTCCGCCATCGACATCAATGACGACTGGAAGATCATACTGCGCCAGCTGGCCCACTGCGCCCACACCAAGATCCTGCTCTATCGCGACAACATCGATGACGTCGTCGGCTTCCTGCACTCACGGGACGCCCTGAGACTGGTCGCCCGGGATCAGTTCAGCAAGTCCAGCCTGCTGCGGGAAGTCGACCCCATCTATTTCATCCCCCAGGGGACCCCCCTCAACGTGCAGTTGGCCAAGTTCCAGCGCAACAAGGAGCGAATTGGCCTTATCGTCGACGAATATGGCGATATTCAGGGGCTGATCACCCTGGACGACATCCTGGAAGAGATTGTCGGTGACTTCACCACCTCCATGACACCGACCCCGAGTGACGAGATCCATCCCCAGCCGGACGGCTCCTTCCTGGTCGAAGGCTCCGCCAGCATCCGCGAGCTGAACAAGGAGATGGACTGGCACCTGCCCATGGACGGCCCACGGACCCTCAATGGCGCCATCCTGGAGTACCTTGAGGAGATCCCCCAACCCAACATCAGTGTCAGGCTGGCGGGCTACCCTATCGAGATTCTCGAAGTGGAGAACAACATGGTGAAGATGGCGAGGATCATGCCGCACCTGTACCGGGACGACTCAGGGTACGAGGATTGAAAAAAGGCTGCCAATGGCAGCCTTTTTGTTTCACTCGCTCTCGTCATCCGGCTCCAGCACCAGAGTGGGGATGAGCTCACCGAACACCTGCTGCAACTCGTCACGGTTTGCCAGCAAATCCTGCAGCGTATAACCATCCATCACCGCGAGGAAGGCGTTCATCGCCTCCTTCAAGGCACTCTTGAGCAGGCAGACGGAGACGATATGGCAGACCGGGGAGCTGCAGTCGATCCCGTCCAGATTGCCTTCCAATGCCCGGATCACTTGCCCGATATTGATCTCGTCGGGGGAGCGCGCCATGCGGATGCCACCATTCTTGCCTCGTTGTGACTGCAGATAGCCCAGTTTTACCAACTGGTTCACCACCTTCACCATGTGGTTGCGGGATACGTCGTACAAGGCGGATACCTTGGCCACGCTCGACAGTTCCCCCTCCGGCAGGGTAGCCAGATAGAGCAGGGCCCTCAATCCAAAATCGGTATAGCTCGTTAGTCTCATAGTGCCTGTAGCGCCTAGCGCGAAGAATTGATGATTGATCCAGATCAATTAAACATTTAGGATGCAACTTAATAAGTGACATTCCAGATGTTCAATTAGAAAGGACCTCCTATGTTAGACCAAGCCACCATCGCCGTCATCAAGAGCACCATTCCTTTGCTCGAATCGGCGGGCCCTGACCTCACACGGCACTTTTATCAGCGCATGTTCAGCCACAATCCCGAGTTGAAGGATCTCTTCAACCTGGCTCACCAGCGTAGCGGGGGACAGCCCTTGGCACTGTTCAGTGCGGTGGCGGCCTATGCCAGGAACATCGACAATCTGGGGGCCCTGGCCGGAGCCGTTGAACGCATCGCCCACAAACACACGGGTTTCCTGATCCAGCCGGAACAATATCACATTGTGGGTAGTCATCTCTTGGCCACGCTCAAAGAAATGGGTGGCAACGCTGTCACGGAGGAGGTCCTTACCGCCTGGGGCAAGGCTTACGGTGTGCTGGCCGACATCTTCATCGGCCGGGAGAGCGAGCTCTATCGGGAGAAGGCAAGCCAGGACGGTGGTTGGCAGGGAACCCGCCCTTTCATCATCAAGGAGAAGCGTCAGGAGAGTGAACTCATCACCTCTTTCGTCCTGGCCCCCCTCGATGGCAACCCCGTGTTGCGTTTCAAACCGGGGCAATATCTCAGTATCAAGCTGGTTCATCCCACCCTCGAGCATCAGGAGATCCGCCAGTACTCCCTCTCGGACGCCCCCAATGGCCGCGACTACCGCATCAGCGTCAAGCGCGAACCCAGGGGTCAGGCCTCCAACCTGTTGCATGATCATCTTCACATCGGTGACACGCTCGACATCATGCCGCCGGCCGGCGACTTCTTCCTGCAAGAAGAGACAGACACGCCTGTGGTGCTGATCTCCGCCGGGGTCGGCCTCACCCCCCTGCTGAGCATGCTCAACCACTTGCTGGCCGATGGCCCGGATATGGGTATTCGCTGGCTTCACGCCTGCGAACATGGCGCCCACCACGCGTTCAGGGACGAGATCCGGGCAAAGAGCAGGCAACACGGGAAACTGGAGAGCCGGATCTGGTATCGGGAGCCGGGGGAGCAGGATGTCAAAGGAGAGGATTACGACTTCAGTGGCACTCTGGCACTGGAGCAGGTCACCGACCTCATTCCGGCCGACGCCCACTACTATTTCTGCGGCCCTGTCCCGTTCATGAAGGCAGTCAAAGCTCAGCTGGAGAATGTGGGCGTGCCTGCCGGGCGGATGCACTACGAGGTCTTCGGCCCCCATCAGGGCCTCTGATCCCTCCCCTGACCGGGAAAATGCACAAGGCCCACAAGCACAGCTTCGTGGGCCTTGTAATATCAAAGCGGGCTACCAGAACTCAGTGCATCGCCTTAGCACGGGCGATGGCATTGGCGGGCATCCGGTTGCCGAGCCGGCTGAGCAGGCTCGCCGCCTTCTGGTGCATGGCCTTGTCGCCGATGACGGCGCCGTGCAGCCAGTGATACGCCTCCTCATAATCCAGGGGACTCCCCATGCCCTGCAGCAACATCTCCACCCACTCCATCTGTGCCCGCAAGAAGCCGAGGCTCGCGGCTTCCCGCATCAGGGTCTCGGCCCGCACCAGATCCTTCTGGACCAGGATCCCCTTCCAGTAATAGCGGCCAAGCTGTTCCAGCGCCGGCGCCAGCCCCTGGTTGGCGGCCTCCCACATGTACTGCACCCCGATCTGGGCGTCCGGCTTGGTGCAAACTCCCCAGGCCAGCATGTCTCCCCAGAGGAACTGATAGGCAGGGATCTTCATCACCGAGGCCCGCGCCTCGATATCCTGGGTGAGCTGGCACCTGTCCTGCTTCACCCGGGCCAGATGGCGCCCCTGCTCTATCCAGTTGAGCAGTTCGTCCTGGCG
Organism: Aeromonas sp. s4; assembly: GCF_040907855.1. Taxonomy (NCBI): domain Bacteria; kingdom Pseudomonadati; phylum Pseudomonadota; class Gammaproteobacteria; order Aeromonadales; family Aeromonadaceae; genus Aeromonas; species Aeromonas sp. s4. The sequence goes on from NZ_JBFOCP010000030.1 coordinate 54,791, forward strand.
ATAGAGCGGCACGGCCTGCAACTCTCCCGCAGCAGCGGATGCCTGCGTCGTCGCCCTGGGCAACGGCGCAGCTGCCGGTGCGGACGGTACAGGTGCGGATGCGGATGGCGCCTGGGCTGGCGCTGCTGACACAGGGAGGGATGGCGTGGCGACAGAAGAGGCTGGCGTCAGGGCTGGCTGGGCCGATGATGAGGCCGGTGACAAGGGTGCAGACGCCGCGGATGGCGGCGCGGCTGCAACAGCCACCGCCTGGGTGGGCGCGGCGGCCGAGGTGGGCTCCGCCCCCTGCAAGGGGAAGCTGCACACACCGATAATGGCGATGAGGGTTCTTGGTTTTATCATAGGGATCTCCTGCTGCCTTCTGTTATCGGCAGCCAGGGCCATCTCCTTAGCCCGCCACATTAGCCCGCCACACCCAACCCCGAAAATGACAAAGGGGAGCCTGGGCTCCCCTTGCGGTCGACGTAGAGACTTACTTGACGAAGTCGACGCCCAGCTGGATGTCAGCCTTCAGGGTGGCCAGCATGCTGTCCATCGCTTCCTGCTCGAAGGCGCTCAGCTTGCCGTAGTCCAGCACGGTTTCGACACCGTTCTTGCCAAGCAGCACCGGCTGCGCGAAGAAGGTGGCGTGCTCACCGTTGCCTTCCACATAGGCACACTCGATGACGTTGGCTTCCCCTTGCAGACCCTTGATGAGCGACAGACCGAAACGGCAGGCTGCCTGACCCATGGAGAGAGTGGCGGAACCACCACCGGCCTTGGCTTCCACCACTTCGGTACCGGCATTCTGAATGCGCTTGGTCATGGCAGCCACTTCCTCAGCGGTGAAGCTGGCGCCTTCAACCTGGGAGAGCAGCGGCAGAATGGTCACGCCACTGTGACCGCCGATGACGTTGACACGAACCTTGTCAACGTTCAGGCCCTTGGCTTCGGCCACGAAGGTCTCGCCACGGATCACATCCAGGGTGGTCACGCCGAACAGGCGACGCTTGTCATAGACACCGGCTTTCTTCAACACTTCGGCGGCGATGGCGACCGTGGTGTTGACCGGGTTGGTGATGATGCCGATCAGTGCTTTCGGGCAAGAAGCGGCACACTTCTCCACCAGATTCTTGACGATACCGGCGTTGATGTTGAACAGGTCGGAACGGTCCATGCCGGGCTTGCGCGCCACGCCGGCAGAGATCAGCACGACATCGGCGCCGACCAGAGCCGGGCTCGGATCTTCACCGCAGAAACCTTTTACTTTCACGTCAGTCGGGATGTGGCTCAGGTCCGCCGCCACGCCCGGAGTGACCGGGGCAATGTCATACAGGCTCAGTTCGGAACCGGCAGGCAGGCGGTTTTTCAACAGCAGAGCGAGGGCTTGGCCGATGCCACCGGCGGCACCCAGAACGGCAACTTTCATGATCAACTCCATGTCTAAGCGTAGGTTTAAGGTTGTTTCTAGTTGGGTTAACGCTGATTCTTATTGTGCGCCTCACCTTAAAGGATCCCCTCCTAAAAAACAATCTGATAACAGTTGTAATCACGGGTTCTGTGAGCCAGGGAACAAGCGGCGATGAAAGCGGAGAGGAATATGCGATAAATGGGAGGAAAGACACAGATTTTCTGTGCTTCCCTCACCATTAAGGGGTAAATGTGACTGCTTCAGGACTGGAAAGCCAGTGCCCGACGCTCACACCAGCGGAAACCAATTGTTAACAATCCATTCATGGTCAGATAGAGCGCTCCGGCCACGGTGAACACCGCCAGGGTGTCATAGGTCTGGGCGTTGAGACGCTGGGCCAGCCCCATGATGTCCATGATGGTGATGGTACTGGCGAGCGAACTCCCCTTGAGCACCAGGATCACCTCGTTGGAATAGGCGGGGACCAGCCGACGGGCGGCATGGCGGGTCTTCATCCACAGGGTCTGTCCGGCCGAGAAGCCGAGCGCACGGCAGGCCTCCACTTCACCGGCGGGGATGGCGTCGAGCGCCCCTTTGAACAGCCGGGTGGAGTAGGCTGCGGTATTGAAACCGAGCGCCAGCACGGCGCAGAACCAGGGTTGCTTGAGCAGCGGCCAGAGCGGCCCCGCCTTGAGCCATTCAAACTGGCCAGGCCCGTAGTAGATGAGGAAGATCTGGATGAGCAGCGGCGTACCGGTAAAGACCAGCACCCAGAGCTGCACCAGCTGGGTCGCCACCGGAATGCGACGCTCCAGCACCCAGGTCATGCCGGCCGCCATCAGCACGCCCAGCAACAAGCTGAACGCGGTGAGCTGCAGGGTGATCGCCAGCCCTCCCAGCAGGGTCATCAGGTAATCCTGCATGGTCAGCCTCCGTAACGGCGGGTATAGCGGGACGCCTGCTTCAAGCCGAATTCACTCACCAGACTGATGGCCAGATAGATGAGGGCGGCAGCGGCGTACCAGGTGAAGGGTTGATAGGTGCTGGCCGAAGCCATCTGTGCCTGACGCATCATCTCGTTCACCCCGATGAGGGAGACCAGGGCGGTGTCTTTCAGCAGCACCAGCCACTGGTTGCCGAGCCCGGGCAGGGCGTGACGCCAGGCCTGGGGCAGCACGATGCGAAAGAAGGTGTGCCCCTTGCCCAGGCCGAGCGCCTGCGCCGCCAGCCGCTGCCCAGGGGGCACCGCATTGAGGGCGGCACGCAGGGTCTGGGTGGCGTAGCTCGCAAACAGCAGGGAGAGCGCCAGCACACCGCAGGCGAACGGGCTGAACTCCACATACTCCCCGGTGATGAGGAACAGCACCTGGGTCGAGCCGAAGTAGATGAAGAGCACCACCAACAACTCGGGCAGACCACGGATCAAGGTGGTCAGGGTGGCCACGGGCCACACCAACGCACGCTGCTTGCTCAACTCAGCCGCACTGAATGCCAGTGCCAGCACCATGCCACCGACCAGGGATGCCAGGGCCAGCCCGAGGGTCATCCAGGCTGCATCCAACAACAGGCTCAACATGGCTTACTGCGCGAAGTACTTGTCATAGATCTTCTGATAGGTGCCGTTGGCCTTGATCTCGGCCAGCCCCTTGTTCAGCTGGGTCAGCAGTTCCTGGTTGCCCTTGGCCACCGCGATGCCAAAACCGGTACCGAAGTACTTGGCGTCGGTCACCGGGGTACCCACCACGGCGTATTCCTTGTGCTGCTTGAGCCAGTCGGCGGCCACCGCCGTATCGGCAAACACGCCGTCAGTACGGCCATTCATCATGTCGAGGAAGGCGCTCTGGTAGCTGGCGTAGGGCACGGTCAGCAGACCCTTGCTCACCCAGTTGTCCACCAGATAGGATTGGTGGGAGGTGCCGTTCTGCACGCCGACTGTCTTGTCCACCAGATCGTCCGGCCCCTTGAAGGTCTCTTTCTTGGCGACGAACACCGCGGAGTTCTCGTAATAGATGTCGGAGAAGTCGACCTGGGCAGCCCGCTCCGGGGTCACGTCCATGGCGGCGATGACGGCGTCATAGCGACGGAACTTGAGGCTGGGGATCAGGCTGTCGAAGGCCTGGTTGTGGAAGCTGCACTCCAGCTTGGCCTGCTCGCAGACCGCGCGGGCCAGATCGATGTCAAACCCCTGGAACTCGTTCTTGTCATCCAGGTATTCGAACGGCGCATAGGTTGCCTCGGTGGCGAACTTGATCTCTTTGGCCAGCACAGAAGTGCTCAGCAGACCCATGGCGGCGATCAGCAACAGACTCTTTTTCATGACAGCTTCCTTATCGACTCAATATCAATGCATCAAGAATTCGGCAAACCGGCTGGTTTGCGGGGACTGGAAGATGGCGGCGGTGCCGGATTCGATGATCCGCCCCTTCTCCAGATAGATCACCTGACTGGCCACCTTGCGGGCGAACTCCACCTCGTGGGTCACCACCACCTGAGTGATGCCTGTCTGGCTCAGGGTGCGGATGATCTCCGCCACCTCTTTGGTAATTTCGGGATCCAGGGCAGCCGTCGGTTCGTCAAACAGCAGCACCTGGGGATCCATCATCAGGGTCCGGGCAATGGCGACCCGCTGCTGCTGGCCACCGGAAAGCCGTGCGGGCCAGGCGTCCCGTTTGTCGGCCAGTTGCAGCTGGGCCAGCAGATAGGCCCCTTTCTCGATGGCCGCCTCGCGGCTCATGCCGAGCACCTTGACGGGCGCTTCAATCAGATTCTCCATCACGGTGAGGTGCGGCCACAGATTGTACTGCTGGAACACCATGCCCACCTTGCGGCGCAGCGCCTGTGCCTGACGGTTGAATTCGGCAGTAGAGAGGCTGGACGGGAAAGAAAATTCACTGTCTGCGATGCGCAACACACCGGCATCCGGCGTGTCCAGCAAGTTCATCATGCGCAGCAGAGAGCTCTTGCCTGCCCCGCTCGGGCCCAGCAATACCAAGGTCTCGCCGGGAGCAGTCCGAAAGCTCACCTGCTGCAGTACCGGCACCTTGTGCCAGGATTTTTCGATGCCGATTAATTCGATACCCATACAGCCCAATTGAATAAGTTTTCAAAATTTCGTCCTGATTCTAGCGCCAGCATAAGTTGATGCAAGCTATATTTGAATCAATATGCAGAACAAGCGCCGCTTCCTTGCCAAAACAGGCATATGAATGCAAAATAGCAGCGCTGTTCGTATCTGCCGCCTGAGCGTGACAGGCGGTCACTCCCCTCATTCGTGAGTCCAAGATGAAACATAACGACAAGCAAGAAAAACTGGCCAAGGCCTTTAAAGCCTTGCTGAAAGAGGAGCGTTTCGGCTCCCAGGCAGAGATAGTGACTGCCCTGCAAGAGATGGGCTTCGAGAACATCAACCAGTCCAAGGTCTCGCGCATGCTGAGCCGCTTCGGCGCCGTTCGCACCCGCAATGCCAAGATGGAGATGGTCTACTGTCTGCCGGTGGAACTGGGCGTACCCACCACCTCCAGCCCCCTCAAGAACCTGGTGCTGGATGTCGACCACAACGGCGCTCTGGTGGTGATCCACACCAGCCCCGGCGCAGCTCAGCTGATCGCCCGCCTGCTTGACTCCCTCGGCAAGGCCGAAGGGATCCTCGGCACCATCGCCGGTGATGACACCATCTTCATCACCCCGACTAGCGATACCGACATCGAGGAGCTCTACCTCTCCGCCCTCGAGCTGTTCGAGCAGACGCCCTGATCCGGTCGCCTTGGGCGATCCGCACAAAAATCCCGGCCTTGGCCGGGATTTTTTGTTTTGAACGGTCGGCAGGCCGGGTTTATTTGCCCTCTGCCACCAGAAAATCGACGGAAGGGGCGAAGAAGGCCGCGCCGGTCACCGCCCGGGTGAAGCGCAGCAGGTGGTCGAAGTGGCTGCCTTCCCCTTTGTACATACTGGCCAGCATGGCGTTGAAGTGCAGCGGCGTGCGGCAGCAGGAGATGAAGTAGAGCCCCTGCTCGCTCATGGTGCCCCAGGGCATGCTCTGGCGCAGGATCTCCATGGACTCCCCCTTCGGAGTCTTGAGGTTGACCCGCTTGATGTGGGAGGTGAGCGGCTTGTCGGCGGACTCGTATTCGATGTTGTCGACCTTGGTGCGACCTATGATGTCTTCCTGCTCCTTCAGGGCCAGCTTCTCCCAGTCGCTCATGGCGTGGACCCAGCGCTGCACGTGGATGTAGGAGCCAGCGGCGAACTCGCCGCCGTCCAGCAACGCCACCTCGGCGCGGTGCTCATCCTGCGGGTTCTCGGTGCCGTCGACGAAACCGGTCAGATCCCGGCAATCCTGGTTGCGAAAACCGCGGACTTCCTCGGCCAATTCAACAAGCCCGGCCAGCAGGGCCATGACGCGATGACCGGCATGATGCAGCACGTCCACCCGATCAGCACGCAATTGTACGAAGAGATCGAACGGGGTATTGGGGGCCTCCTGACCGTTGGCGGATTGCGCCATGAAACCGCGGAACTGGGGCGGCCGGGCGGCAGGATAGAGATCATCCCAGGCGTCGGCCCCGACGGCGACCAGACCGCTGAAGGCCGCATCGGGGAAGTCGGCGCTCACCGCCTCCCAGAGTGCTGGCAGGCTGGCCAGGCGGGAGGTCAGGGCAGCGGCGTCACCGGTGCGATTGAACATCAGATAGAGGGCGTGCAGATTCGGCTCTGCGCAGATCCCGGCTTGGGCTTTCATGTCTCTCTCCAAGTGCGTTGGCTATGGGCGTGGCGCGATTATAAACCAGCGCGCTTCCAGTTCATTGATTTCACGACAATACCACGCACTCAGGGCAAGGGGTCAAACAACACCAGGGCATGAGGCGCCACGGTCACCCGCGCGCGCTCCCCTTCCAGGGGCTCACCGATGCTGGCTTCCAGTTGCTGGCCGCCACACTCCACCAGAACCCGACAGTGATGGCCCAGGAACTGTTGCTCACGCACCCGGATCTCACCGTCATCCGCCGCCGTCAGCGCCAACTGCTGGGGTCTGAGCATGAGCTGCAACCGCTCCCCCACCGCGCGGCCATGGGGCTCCTGACCGCAGATGGTTCCAAGGAGGGTCTGCACGCAGTGGCTGTCCACCACCTCGGCCGCCAGATAATTGACCCCGCCGAGAAACTCCGCCACGAAGCGGTTCCCGGGGCGGCGATAGAGCTGCTCCGGCTCCCCCACCTGTTCGATGCGACCGGCGCGAAACAGAGCCAGCCGGTCGGCGAAGGCGAAGGCCTCTTCCTTGCTGTGGCTGACGAAGATGGCACCAATGCCTTGCTGTTTGAGCAGGGCGCGGATCTCGAGGATCAGTTTCATCCGCACCTGGGTGTCGATGTTGGAGAAGGGCTCGTCCAGCAGCATCAGGCGCGGCTTGCACACCAGGGCGCGGGCGATGGCCACCCGCTGCTGCTGGCCGCCGGAGAGCTGGTGGGGATAGCGCTCCCCCAACCCCTGCAGGTTGACCAGCGCCAGCGCCTCTTCCACCTGCTGCTGGCGGCTGCCGCGATCCTGCCCGGTCAGGCCGAAGCCGACGTTCTCGGCCACCGTCAGGTGAGGAAAGAGAGCGTAATCCTGGAAGATCATGCCGATATGGCGGGCCTCCGGCGGCACACTCACTCCGGGGGCATCGAGCAGGGTCTCTCCCAGCCGGATCTCCCCCTGGGCCAGGGGCAGCAGACCGGCCACCGCCTTGAGCAGCGTGGTCTTGCCACAGCCGCTGGCCCCCAGCAGACAGACGATCTCGTTGTCGGCCACCTGCAGGGAGAGCTGCTCCAGCACGGGGCGGCCATTGTAGTGACAGCTGACCTTCTCGATATTCAGGCAGGACAAGGTTCTTTTCCTCTCGCGTAGTGATGCCGGACGGGGCCGCTCAATGGCCTGGACCATCCAGGGTACGGTTGATCCACAGCAGGGGAACCAGCCCCACCAGCACGATGACGATGGCACCGAGCGCCCCCCGCTCCAGCATCTCGTCCGAGACGAACTGATAGACGTGGGTCGCCAGGGTTTCGAAGTTGAACGGCCGCAGCAGCAGGGCGGCGGGCAGCTCCTTCATGGATTCGATGAACACCAGTATGGCGCCGGCAAAGAGGCCGCGCCGTACCAGCGGCAGGTGAATGCGACGCAGCATGCCGCCCGCCCCCTGCCCCAGAGAGCGGGCCGCCATGTCGAGGCTGGGGGAGATCTTGCTCATGCTGCTCTCCACCGACCCGATGGCGATGGCCACGAAGCGCACCAGATAGCCGAACACGATGGCGGTGAGGGTGCCGGTCAGGAGCAGACCGGGGCCCGGCATCCCGAGCCGCTCGGCCAGATCGTTGATGCCAAAATCAAGGGCCGTGAGCGGCACCAGCACGCCGATGGCCAGCACGGTCCCCGGCATGGCATAGCCCATGGCGGCGAGGCGCAGGGGCAGCAGGCTGCGAGTCCCCCCATCGAGGCGACGGAAGAAGCCGAGCAGCAGGGCAATGGCCATGGCCAGCAGGGCGGTCAGGGCCGAGATGGCAAGGCTGTTGCCCGCAAAGCGCACGAATTCGGGCGTCCACGACAGCGCGAAGTAACGCACCCCGTAATCGAACAGGATGACGAACGGCAGGGCGAACCCCGCCAGCACCAGGCCCCAGCACCAGAGCCCGGCCAGCACGCCCCTCAGGCCCCCGAGGGGGTAACGCAGGGGCTGCTCGAAGCCCATGGACTTCTGGAACACCTGCTGACGCTGGCGGGAGCGGCGCTCCAGCGCGATGAGCAGCACCACCGCCAGCAGCATCAGACAGGAGAGCTTGGCGGCGGTCGCCAGGCTGCCGTAGCCGAGCCAGGTGTCGTAGATGGCGGTGGTCAGGGTGTTGATGGCAAAGAAGTGGACGGTGGCAAAGTCCGCCAGAGTTTCCATCGCGACCAGAGATGCCCCCACCATGATGGCCGGGCGGGCCAGGGGGAGGCTCAGGCGGCGAAAGCTCTGCCAGGGGGTGCAGCCGAGCAGACGGCTGGAGTGAATGAGGCTGACCGACTGCTCCAGGAAGGAGGCCCGTGCCAGCAGATAGACATAGGGGAAGAGCACCAGCGCCAGCACCCAGGCGGCGCCCCCGAGGGAGCGAATGGCCGGGAACCAGTAGTCGGCAGGTCCCTGCCAGCCAAACAGGGCACGCAGCCCCGCCTGCAGCGGGCCCGAGTAGTCGAGCAGGTCGGTATAGACGTAGGCAACGATATAGGAGGGCATCGCCATGGGCAGCATCAGCGCCCATTGCAGGGCGCGGCGCCCCGGCACCTCGCACATGGCCACCAGCCAGGCGGTGGGCACCCCGAACAGCAGGCTGAGGCAGACCACCCCCAGCACCAGGCCGGACGTGTTTCGCAGATAGTCGGGCAGTACGGTATCAGCGAGGTGGGCAAACAGTTCCCCATCAGCCGAGAAGGCGGAGAAGACCAGGGCGAGTACCGGCAAACCCAGCAGCAGGGCGGTGACCCAGCTGCCGGCAATCCATCCAAAATGTTTCATGAGTCCACAGAAGTTGATGGGGCCGTTGGCCCCATCTGATTACAAGTCGAATTTCACTTCATCCAGCAGTTGCAAGGCGTCCTTGCGGTGCTTGGCATAATCGCTGACCGGCATGGGGTCAGACTTGAACGTGCCCCAGGACTTGACCATGGCAGAAGGCTCGACCCCCGCCTTGACCGGGTACTCGGCATTTACATCCGCATACATGTGCTGGGCGGTATCCCCGGAGAGGAACTCCATCAGCTTCTGTGCTGCATCCTTGTTCTTGGCATACTTGGTCATGGCCACGCCGCTCACGTTGACGTGGGCACCGCGATCACCCTGGTTCGGGAAGTTGATTTCCACCGCGTCGGCCCAGGACTTCTGCGCCGGGTCCTTCAACATGGCACCCAGGTAGTAGCTGTTGCCCAGGGAGACATCACAGATGCCGTCCTTGATCGCCTTGACCTGATCACGGTCGTTGCCCTGGGGCTTGCGCGCCAGGTTGGCCTTGACCCCTTCCAGCCAGGTCTTGGTGTCCGCCATGCCGTGATGGGCAATCATGGACGAAACCAGCGCCACATTGTACTCGTGCTTGCCACTACGGGTACAAATTTTTCCTTTGAATTCAGGCTTGACCAGATCTTCGTAGCGGATGGTGTCGAGCTTGCCAAGACGCTCCTTGCTGGAGTAGATGGCACGCACCCGGGTGGTCAGGGCGAACCAGCGGTTGTCCGGATCGCGATAGATGGAGGGGATGTTCTCCTGCAGCGTCTTGCTGTCCACCGGCTGCACCAAGTCCTTGTCCACCAGCTCGGTCAGACGGCTGATGTCCACGGTCAGCATCAGATCTGCCGGAGAGAGCTTGCCTTCCCGTTCCAGACGCTCGTTCAGCCCCTCTTTGGCAAACACCACATTGACCTTGATCCCGGTCTCCTTCTCGAACTGCTGGATGATGGGCTTGATCAGCTCATCCTGACGGTTCGAATAGACGTTTACCTCCTGGGCGGCGAACGCCGACTGGGCGACAAGCGTGGAGAAAGCCAGTGCCAACATCTTCATTTTCATCATCCGTTCCTTGTCTGCGTAAAGAGTGATAACCATTTTCGTTTGCATTCTGCATGAATCGGGAGGAGAGGATCAAGGCGGTTTGCTGGGTTGGAACGATCTATTTAATCAGCGGCCAAACAAAAAGACCGGATGGAATCCCATCCGGTCTTTCGACGACCACCCATTCACACTGTCGGCAGAACCTGCCCGGACCTTTGCCCGACCCGGCCGGGCAAAGGAGCGTACTCAGAGCGCCTCGTCGTCGCTCTCACCAGTACGAATACGCACCGCTTGCAGCAGGTCATAGACGAAAATCTTGCCGTCACCGATCTTGCCGGTATAGGCCGCCTTGCAGATGGCCTCGATCACCCCTTCGACGTTCTCGTCTGCGGTAGCGATCTCCAGCTTCACCTTCGGCAGAAAGTCGACCTGGTACTCGGCTCCCCGGTATAATTCGGTGTGCCCCTTCTGGCGACCAAAACCCTTCACTTCGGAGACGGTCAGGCCTTCCACCCCCAGGTTGGCGATGGCCTCGCGCACGTCGTCCAACTTGAAAGGTTTGATAATCGCAGTAATCAGCTTCATCTGGTTGCTCCCAATCCATGGTATGTCACGAATGGGTCATCAATTCTTGTGCCAAGTATTTTTATCGTTTATTTTCATATAGATAGACATGAGACTCTGAGCCAGAAAGGCTCAGGATCACCAAGGAAGCGCATCTCGCCCCATAATGAGGCACCAAGCTGCACCAGACTCCCTTGATGCACCAAATGAGAGCATCACCCCATGTTAGTCATCTCCAACAGCGTGATCATCCCCTGGCATGAACTGCAATTCCAGACCATGCGGGCCCAGGGCAATGGCGGCCAGCACGTCAACAAGACCGACTCCGCCGTCTGGCTGCGCTTCGATTATCGCGACTCCCCCAGCCTGCCGCCGCTCTACAAGGAGGGACTGGAGCGGCTCAGCGACAACCGGGTTCACGACGGCTTCATCCAGATCAGGGTCGAGACCCATCGCAGCCAGGACATGAATCGCAAGGAGGCCATGAGCCGCCTGACCGAGCTGCTGAAAAAAGCCGCGTGGCGCCCCAAGGCCCGCCACGCCACCAAGCCGACCCGCAGCTCCCAACGCAAGCGGGTCGATGCCAAGAAACGCAAGGGAGAGATCAAATCCACCCGCGGCAAGCCCGTGCTGGAGTGACCTGCCACAACCCCGAGGACAAGAGAATGCAGTACAGCTTTTGTGAATGTGCCAAGGGGCCCCTGCTCATCGCCATCGATGGGGCCGGGCTGCGCCACGTGGAATTCATGCAAGGGGAGCGCCCCGTCCTGCCGCAAGCGGAGTGGCAGCGGGATGATGCCGCCCTGGCCCCCTTTGTCGAGCAATTTGCCGCCTACTTTGCCGGCCGCCTGCGGCGCTTCGATCTCCCCCTGGCCGCCACGGGCACACCATTCCAGCAGGCCGTGTGGCGGGCGTTGTGCGACATTCCCTACGGCGAGACCGTCAGCTACCTCCAGATTGCAGAGGCCATCGGCAACCCCAGGGCCGTGCGGGCAGTGGGCGCCGCCAACGGCCGCAATCCCCTCAGCATCATAGTGCCCTGCCACAGGGTCATAGGGCGCAGCGGTGAACTGACCGGCTATGGGGGAGGTATCCCCATCAAGCGCTGGTTGCTGGCACTGGAGCAGGAGACCGCAGACCACTTCGCGCTGACCCCATGAAAGGGTGCGCCTCCTGTCAAATGCGGGTTGCGGGTGCAGGCACCACAGACCGCAGGCCACTTGCGCGGATCCTCTGACGAGCGGCATCTTCATCACATACGAGTTGCTGGGCCCAACAGAAGACCGCAGGCGGCGTTGCACTGCCCATGACGGACAGAATCTCCATCACATGCTGGTTGCTTGCCATCTGACAGTATGGTTGCGTGATGTGTTGAGCCTGCACCGGGATAATCTGCCGCCGGATCCGCCCCATGGCAGGAGCATGCCCACCGCCCCGATTCATCTTTCCTTTGAGCCGCGCAGCAAAATAAATCACTGATTATTTATTTTATTTCAGCATCAATAATTTAAAAATCACATTGCAGCAGCATTTTGAAAATGAACACAGTATGAAGAATCGCCTCAGAAGCGCTTCAGAGAGCATCAGGCATCATGGCTTCACACTTGGATGGGACGGCTCATCCCTCATTCAGGTGGCACCCATGTGACGCTTCCAATCTGTCTTTTCCCTGCGCCTCCCCAGAGGCGCTTTTTTTTGCCTGCAACCGGGTGCAAAAAAGCCCGCCGAAGCGGGCAATGACCGGAAGGTGCTGACTTCCAGGGTCTATCAGAGGGCGAGGAACAAGCCTGCCAGGGAGGCGCTCATCAGGTTTGCCAGCACCCCCGCCAGGATGGCGCGCATGCCGTAGCGGGCGATGAAGGACTTGCGCTCCGGCACCATGGCCCCCAGGCCGCCGATGAGGATCGCCATGGAAGAGATATTGGCGAAACCGCACAGGGCGAAGGTGACGATGGCCTTGCTCGACTCGTTCAGGGTCTGATCCTGCACCAGGGCGATGAAGGCGACGAACTCGTTGATGACGATCTTGGTGCCGATCAGGGCACCAGCCGCCTGGGCCTGATCCCAGGGAACGCCAATGAGCCAGGAAACGGGGGCAAACAGCCAGCCCAGGATGATCTGGAAGCTCAGCTCCAGCCCCACCAGGTCGCCGGCCCAGCCCAGCAGGCCGTTGAGCAGGGCGATCACGCCGACGAAGGCCAGCAGGGTCGCCCCCACGGCGACGGCGATGTTGAGACCCGCCATGGCACCATCGGCGGCCGCTTCAATGACGTTGGTGGCGCGGGTGATCTCCACGTCTTCGTGGTGATCTTCCTCTTGCGCGGCGGGCGGCACCAGGATCTTGGCCATGGCAAGCCCGGCAGGGGCGGACATGAAGGCCGCCGCAATCAGGTATTTCAGCTCGACCCCGATGCTGGCGTAGCCCACCAGGGTGCCGCCAGCTACCGAGGCCAGTCCGCAGCTCATCACCGCAAAGAACTGGGAATCGGACATCCTGGAGAGATAGGGTTTGACCACCAGCGGCGCTTCCACCATGCCGACAAAGATGTTGGCGGTGGCAGAGAGGCTCTCGGCGCGGCCGGTGCCCAGCAATTTCTGCAGGCCGCCGCCGAGCAGGGCGATCACTTTGGGCATCAGGCCGATGTGATAGAGGATGGCGATCAGCGCGGAGAAGAAGATGATCACCGGCAGCACGTTGAAGGCGAAGATGAAGCCCAGCTTGAACTTGGCCAGATCCCCGAACAGGAAGGCAATCCCCTCCTGGCCGTAGCCGATGACGCTGCTGACGCTCTCGCTGACACCGTTCAATACCTGCTGACCGGCGGGCAGCCAGAGCACCAGGGCGGCGAAGAGCACTTGCAGGCAGAGGGCAAAGCCCACTGTTCGCAACGGGATACGACGACGATTATCAGAGCAGAGTGCGGCCAGGGCCAGGATGCTCAGGATACCAAGCAGGGCAATCATGGGGATTCCATCCAGTGAGGCTGAAGATGGGCGCGGATTCTGCTCCCCTCCCCTCACCGCCGCAACCCCGCCGGGTTACAACCCTGTTAGCAAAAACGTTTGCACGATATCGGTTGCGCCAACTGACTGATTTGACACAACTTTGAAACCGCACTCACGCCAGTGTTCTTGTATGGAAACGATTATTCCTCGGTGCCGGACAATTTCCCCCCGAGCCAGGGTGCGAGTCGCTGCGCCCAGTAGGGCCCGGGTCCGAAGCTCTCCTTGAGGAAGTCGATGAAGAGGCGGATCTTGGGATCCAGATGCTCTCGCCTGGCATAGACGGCGTGCACCGCCATCTTCTGGTTCGGTTGCCACTGGGGCAGCAGAGGGATGAGCTGACCAGATTGCAGCTCCTTGTCCAGCAGGTAGTTGGCCACATAGGCGATGCCGAGCCCGGCCAGGGCGGCGTCCCGCACCGCTTCCGCCAGATCCACCCGATAGTTGCCCGCCACCTGCACCGTCTGGCGCTCCTTGCCCTGGCGAAACGACCACTCGTGGTAGCGCCGCTCCCGGCTCTGGTAGGTGATGCAATTGTGATGGGCCAGATCCCTGGGGTGCAGTGGCGTGCCGTGACTCAGCAGATAATCCGGCGAGGCCACCAGCACGAAGCCGATGTCTGCCAGTCGCTGCCCTACCAGGGACTCAGGTTTGTCCTCGTAGGTGGTGATCCAGAGATCCAGCCCCTCATCCACCAGATTGGTGCGGTGATCGAACAGGGACACCTCCAGCTCCAGATCCGGATAACGTGCTTGAAACGCCTTGAGGCGCGGGATCACGTGCAACCGCCCGAAGGATTGACCAACCCCCAGATGGAGCACACCGCTCACCTTGCCACGGCGCTCCGCCACCATGGACTCCGCCTCCAGTGCCACCGCCACCAGAGCGCGGCAGTGGCGGGCATACTCCTGACCCAGTTCGGTGAGCCCGAAACGACGGGTAGTGCGCTGTACCAGCTGGGCGCCGAGCGCGGTTTCCAGCAGGACGAGCTGCTTGCTGATGTGGGATTTGGAGACCCCGAGGCGGCGCGCAGCCGCCGAGATGCCCTGTTCACGAACCAGGGCATCGAAGATCACCATTTGGGGAAGACGTTGCAGCACGGTGTCACCGGAGTGGATGGCGGGGCCGCATTATTCCAGAGCGGCCCGCCATGGGGTAGGGTCAGTGCCCCAGGGCATCGATGATCTGCTGTTTGAGAGGATCATCCGACGGATTCTGGTTGGCGCCATAGCTCGCAATCAGCTTGCCGTCCCGCCCGACCAGGTACTTGTGGAAGTTCCAGTTGGGCGCATCACCGTCAGCAGCCGCGGCCAGCCCCTTGAACAGAGGCACTGCATCCGAACCCCGCACCGCCACCCGGTTGAACATGGGGAAGGTCACCCCGTAGTCCCGGCGGCACACCTCGGCGGTCTTGTTCTCGTTGCCCGCCTCCTGCCAGAAATCGTTGGAAGGGAAGCCCAGCACCATCAGCCCCTTCTCCTTGTAGCCCTGATAGAGGGCTTCCAGATCCCGGAACTGACCGCTGTAACCGCAGTAGGAGGCGGTGTTGACCACCAGCACCACCTTGCCCTCGGTCAACTGGCAGAGGTTGTGGCGCTGGGTGCTGTTGAGCTCCCGCATCTCCACGTTGAAGTAATCGGGGCAGGCGGCGGAGACCGCACCCGAGCCGAGCATCAGCAGCAGGGTGAACCATTTCATCGACGTGACTCCCATTGTTTTGTCCATCATACGCAAGATCCCGGAATCTGGTTCAGGGATTCAGTGCAGGGGGATCCCGGTCAGCCAGCCGTGTCCCCAGAAGATAAGCAGAGCCGTGAGGGCCAGCCCCGCCCCCAGACTGATCCCCGTCCCCTGCCAGGTGGCGGCGGCACGGGGGTGACGGCCCCACTCCCGCATCGAAATCCAGACGATGCTGATGAGAGCCCAGAGACCGAGCCCGCCAAATAGCACCAGGGAGCGCGCCTCGCTGTTCACCGCCAGATGGGCCCCCGACCAGAGCAGCACCCCGAGCAGCTGGGGATGCACCAGCCAACGGCGGAAATGGTTCGCCCCCTGCCCCGCGCACAGCAGGATAAGGGCGATCGGCATGACCCCCATCACCAGGGTGGGCCCCCAGACAGGCAGAAAATAGAGGGGCATGGGGCTGGCACTGCGCCAGCCTGCGAGGATGCAGCCGATGGCGACGAACACCAACAGCGAGAAGAGCCCCTTGTAGCGGTTCTCCCCCAGCCGATCCCGCAGACGGGCGCGGTGCTGTGCCGCAAAACAGGGGTAGAGATGAGTCAGGGTGAACAACACCACCCCCAGGGTCAGCAGGATCATGGCTCGCTCCTCGCATATTGCCCCCCCGGAATGGGAATCCCTCCCTCAGGCGGGCCTTGTTTCTCGTGGCTCCTTCACTGTCGGGAGATCACTATGCCGCAAAGCCCCTTGTCAGAATACAAAAACCATATGAAAGACAGCAGGATAATAAAAAAAGCCGACCCAAGGATCGGCAAGTGCGTCAGAGGTGCCACGCCGGGCCGCTCACTCTGCTGCACGGGGCAGGGTCAGGCCGATGCACCGCATCGGCCAGGAGAGAGGGTCATTTGCGCAGCAGGTAGAGAGCCGCCACGTTGCGGGCCGTGAGCTGCAGGTTGGTGGTGGCGGTGGCCAGCGCCTCCGGCAGGGACATGGCCCGATTGACCACGGCGAATACCGCATCCAGTCCGTGCTCGTGCACCACGCCGCAGTCATCGGTGAGGCATCCGGCGATGCCGATCACCGGCTTGCCGAACTGCTTGGCACAGCGAGCCACCCCGATGGGCGTCTTGCCGTGGATGGTCTGGCTGTCGATGCGGCCCTCGCCGGTGATGACCAGATCCGCATCGGCCACCGCCTCGGCCAGGTTCAGCGCCTCGATGACGATCCGGATGCCGGGTTTGAGCTCGGCGCCGAGCAGCCCCACCAGGGCTGCCCCCATGCCGCCTGCGGCCCCCGTTCCCGGGATCTCCTTCACCTGCTTGCCAAGCGCCTGCTCGATGCAGTCCGCGTAACGGGCCAGATTGGCATCCAGCTCGGCCACCATCTCGGGGGTTGCCCCCTTCTGCGGACCGAACACGGCGGACGCCCCTTTCGGGCCGCACAGCGGATTGTCCACGTCGCAGGCCACCTCGATGGTGAGTCCGGTCAGACGGGGATCCAGCCCGCTCAGGTCGATGGTGGCCAGCTCGGCCAGACCGGCACCGCCCGGCGCGATGGGGGTACCATCTGCTTTCAGGAGCTTGCCGCCGAGTGCCTGGATCATGCCAGCACCGCCGTCATTGGTGGCGCTGCCGCCGATGCCGAGGATGAGGTGGTTCACCCCCATCTCCAGCGCGGCCAGGATCAGCTCCCCGGTGCCGACACTGGAGGTGAGCCGCGGATTGCGCAGCTCGGGCGCAACCAGATGGAGGCCGGAGGCCGCCGCCATCTCGATGACGGCGCGCTTGCCATCCCCCAGCAGGCCCACGAAGCCCTGCACCCTGTTGCCGAGGGGGGCGGTCACCTCGACCGGCAGGATGCGACCACCGGTGGCATCCACCAGAGACTGCACCGTCCCCTCGCCGCCATCGGCCATGGGCAGCTTGACGTAGGTGGCATCCGGCAGCACCTGCTTGAAACCGGCCTCGATGGCATCGGCCACCGCCATGGCGCTCAGGCTCTCCTTGAATGAATCGGGGGCGATCACAATTTTCATATCAGTTCCTTAGGCGAGGCCAAACACGCCAAACATCAGGGTGGAGACAACGGCGATGGTCAGACCGACCGCGGTTTCGTAGGGGATGAGCTTGAGTCGCTCGCCGACGCCCATGTGGACGCTGCCGCCGGTGGCATGGAAGAAGGAGCCGTGGGGCATGTGGTCAAACACGGTGGCGCCGGCGTGGATCATGGCGGCCCCTGCCAGGCTGCTGATCCCCAGTTCAATCAGAGTGGCGCTGAACACGTTGGAGGCCACCACAGTCCCGGCCGTGGTCGAGGCGGTCGCCAGCGACATCAGGGCACCGGAGATGGGGGCCAGCAGATAGGAGGGCAAACCGGAAGCGGTCAGGCCACTGATGAGCACATCTTTCAGGCCGGAGTTGGCGATGATGCCCGCCAGGGTACCCGTCCCCAGCAGCATGATGGCCACCGGCGCCATGCGGGCCAGGCCCGAGACGGCAAACTGGTTCACCTTGGTGAACTTGCCCATCATCAGGGCCCCCACCAGGCCGCCGAGAGGCAGCGCAATGAGCGGGTCCACCACGATGCCGGCGATGGGACGCAGGGCCAGCAGCAGGATGGCGACCAGGGGTGCACTGATGGCGGCGGCAAAGCCGGGCAACTTGGCACCATCAACGCTCACCACCTCGTCGGCGGCCACCTTGCTGCCCCGGTTGTTGAGGCGCTTGGCGAGCCAGTAGGCCATCACCAGACCGAACAGGCCGGGAATGATGCCCGCCGCCATCACCGAGGTGAGAGGCAGGTGGAAGGCATCGGCTGCCGCGATGGCGTTGGGGTTGGGAGACATGACGTTGCCCGCCTTGCCACCGCCTATCATCGCCAGCAGGATGGCCGCCTTGGAGAGATCGGCACGGCGGGCGATGGCCAGCGCAATGGGGGCGACCGTGATGACGGCCACGTCCACGAAGACGCCGACCGCGGTCAGGATCAGGGTGGCCAGCGCCAGGGCCAGCAGGGCGCGGGTTTCGCCGAGTTTCTTGACGATGGTCTCGGCGATGGTGGTGGCGGCGCCCGATTCGATGAGCACCCCGGCCAGCACACCCGCCGCCAGGATCCGCATCACTGCCGTGGTGATCCCCTGGGCGCCGCCGATCATCAGGGCGACGGTCTGGGTCAGGTCGGCGCCACCGATCAGGCCACCGGCCAGGGCACCGACAATCATGCCGTAAGCGGGCGGCACCTTCTTCAGGATGAGGAAGATGGCGATGGAAAGCGCGGCGAGCGCGCCGAGCGCGGAGACTGGGATCATGACGGGCACCTTGTTGTTGTAATGAGTGGCGCCATTATGGGGATCCCCGCCTGGAATGCTTTGGCCATAAAACCAAAAAAAGCATTTACCGGCCTTGCATTTTTGTTGGAAAAGACAAATCAGCTATCGAGACTGAGCCCGAGATAGAGCAGAAACTTGTCATCTAACTTGTTGAAATTCAAACCGGTTATCTGCTCTATCCGGGTCAGTCGATAACGCAGGGTGTTGGGGTGAATGAACAGGGCTTCGGCACAGGGATGCAGATCACAATCCTGCAAGAAATATTGGCGCAGCGTCTTTTGCAGCGTTCCCTTTGTGTCCTCCTGCGCCAGCTTTTGCAGCGGAGCCCGCAGCTGATCCGCCTGCCAAGAGTCCGCCAGGGTGCCGAGCAGCACTGAGAGCCGGTAATCCTCGAAGAAATAGACCTGCTTGCGGGGCGACTGGCGCATGCCACGGCGCAAGGTGTCTCGCGCCGTCTGGTAGGAGAGCGCCAGCCCGGGGATGCCGGCGAAGTAATCACCCACCCCGATGCGAACCTTGAAATGGGGAATACGGGAGAGCAGCTGCCGGATCCGGCTGCGCTCCTGCGCCGACTGCCAGACGCCGTCGCTGAGCTGGGCGGGTTTGAGCACCACTATCTCGTCCAGGCCGTTGATGGCCACCAGGTTGTCCCGCTCCGGGTTTTCCAGCAGGTGAACCAGCTCCCTCACCTGGGCGGGCTCGGCCTCCTCCAGCGCCAGCACGGCCACCACCCGGGGCTGGGCGAGATCCAGCTCGAGGAAGCGGGCCACCTGTTGCAGTTGATCGGCCCGCCCTTCGCCGCGAATGAGCTGCAACACCAGCTCCTCCTTGTGGCGCTTGTCCCACTGCAACTGCTCGGTGAGTGCAGCCTGTTCCAGGATGAGCTCGGCGGTCATGCGCACCAGCTCGGCGTAAGCACGCACGATGTCCGGATCCCCAGAGATGCCGATGACGCCGAGCAGCTCCCCCTGATAGGCGATGGGCAGGTTGATGCCGGGCCTCACCCCCTTGAGCTCCCGGGCGGTGGCCTCGCTTATCTCCACCACCCGGTTCTCGGTCAGGGCCAGCACGGCCCCCTCGTGGCGCTGGTGCAGCCGCTCCGGATTGCCGGACGCAATGATGAGTCCCCGTTCATCCATGACGTTGACCGAGAACGAGAGGATCTTCATCGCCCGGCTGACTATCTGATGCGCGAGCGCGTCGTTGAGCTGCATTGCCTCTCCATACCATTCGTTGACAGGGTCCCCGGCGTGCGCCATCACCGGGATCACCCGTTAAAGATCCCACATCATCAAGACAAGCGCGGGGGGGATCGCTAGAATAGGCCACTTTACGCTATCAGTGCCCCACCATGGATCAAGGATCCGGCATCATGCCGCTTTGCGCCGTGGTGGTTTCACCCTCCGATATGGACTCCGCTATGGATTATGAATTTCGCCGCGACCCGTTCGGTGGCTATCGCGCCCGGTTCTCCATGGGCCATGAAGCCATCGGCCAGTGGTTGATCGACGAGGTGGGCAAGGATGAGGAGAAGCTCGACGAGCTGTTCGCCATCATCGACCAGCTCTCCAGCCGGGCCCGCACCGAATACCGGCTGCTGGGGGGCGACTACTCCCTGCTGCTGACCCACGAGGAAGCCGAGGTGAAGGCCAATGTCCTCAATATCGAGCAGGATGAGGATCTCGACGATCTCGCCTACTACGATGATGAACAGCTGGCCATGTGCGGGCTGGAAGATTTTGCCCAGGTACTCGGCTCCTGGCGCGCCTTTATCCGCAACGAGGATATGGGCTGATTACCCCCATTCGGGCGAGCATGCCCCTTGCAACCCAACAGGATTGACTATGTCCATTTACGATTTTGATGACGAACTGCCGGAAGACGAGCTGGATCAACCGAAGAAACCCGCCCAGCCCAAGAAGAAGGGCAAGCAGGTGCTGAACACCCAGGTCAACCTGAGCCCGCGCGATGCCAGCCGCCTGAACGGCATGCACGTCGAGGCCATCACCACTCTGGATGACGTCAGTCTGCCGAAGAACGTCATCTTCAAGGCCGGTCTCATCGCCCTGGGCGAGCTGGAAGCCAGCAAACGCGCCGACATCATCGCCCGGGTCATCGCCGAGTCCGGTCGCTGATACGGGAAGGCCATCGCCTCTCTCGGTGACATCTTGCCGCCGCCCAAGCCGGAGCCCAGCTCCGGCTTTTCATTGCGCGTCTTCTGCCGGCCAGTCCCTTTTCCTTGAACCAGACCATGGGGATCGTTAAGGTGCGCCCTTCATTCATACAAGGAGACTCGATGTTACCACTCCCCGATATCCTCATCTGGCTCGTCCTGGGGCTGGCCGTACTCTGCTGCCTCGCCCGCCGGACCAGGCCCGGCATGCTCCTGCTGGGACTTGCCCTGCTTACCGCCCTCTGGCTTGAGCGACTCGCGCCCCTCGCCGCTCTTGTCAGCCTAGCCGGTCTGCTGCTGGCCTGGCGTACCCCCACCCTGCCCCCACCCTGGCGCGGCGCCGCACTGACGCTGGTCCTGCTGTGGTCCCTCGCCCTGACGCTGCATCTGGTGCCCGGCTTTGACAATCTCAGGGTGCTCGACAAGGTACAGGCGGGCCCGGCCAGCGTGCCCTTCACCCTCTACCTCAATCTGGACAAGCCGCTCATTTTCTTCGCCCTGCTGCTGGCCATCCCCGGCCTGCTCGGCCCGGGTGGAACGATGCGCTGGCGGCCGCTGGCCCTGCTCATCCTGCCGCTCGCGGCCCTGCTCATCACCGCTTGGCAACTGGGCGCCCTCAAACCCGAAGCGGGACTGCCCCACTGGTGGTGGCTGTTCGCGTTCAACAACCTGCTGTTCACCTGTGTGGCGGAAGAAGCGCTGTTCCGGGGATGCATCCAGCAAGGGGTGGCAAGCCGAAGCACGCCCTGGGCAGGTCTCCTGGTCGCCAGCCTGCTGTTCGGCGCAGCCCATCTTGCCGGTGGCCCGTTGCTGGTGTTGTTCGCTGCGCTGGCGGGGGCCTGCTATGGCCTGGCGTTCCAGCTGAGCGGGCGCCTCAGTGTCGCCATCCTGCTCCACTTCCTGTTCAACTTCGCCCACCTGGCCCTGTTTACCTATCCCCTGGCCAGCCACTGACGTCGAGCACAGGTTCACCGGGCAAAAAAATGCCCCGCCCCCGTGGGGGCAGGGCATCTGCATTCACCCTGCAATCTAGTCGACGTAGAAGGTCTGCTGGAAGGTCAGCGTCTGCTGCTGCCCCTCCCCCATGATCTTCAGGGTGAACTGGTAGGTGTCCTCATTGCGATAGGGCAGCACTGCCAGGTAATAGATGGCATTCCCCTCTTTCACCTCCTGAAAATTCAGGGGGCGAAGGGTGCCGGTCAGATTGCGGGCTTCGCCGCTGATCCCCACCGCCTGTGCCATCCCCTGCTTGTTCTGCACCGCGATATTGACGATGCCGTTATAGCGGCTGCGCTCCAGGCCATAGGTCCTGGCTACCTCGGGGGTGAGGAAGCTGGAGTTGAACGCGCTGTAGTGCACTTTCCAGGGGCCCAGCTCCTGCATCTGCTCAGCCCGCAGCGGCAGCGTCATCAGGAGTGCCAGCAGGCAACTCATCCAGGCAGTTTTCATGATGTCATCCCTCTCGTATCAATCCTGATTATCGAGCAGAGCGGCAATCTCGGCGGGGATCTGCTTTGGCGCGTCGATGGCGACCGTCTTGTGCCGACCCAGCTCCCCCCGCAGGATGCGAACCTGCCCCTTGGCCACCTTGCACTGCTTGGCCAGGTACTTGATCAGGTGACTGTTGGCCTGACCATCCACCGGCGGTGCCGTGATGGCCACTTTCAACTCGTCACCGTGCAATCCGATGATCTGATCCCGGCTCGCCTTGGGCTGGATCATCAGATGCAACACCAGCTCGTCCCCTTCCAGCAGGACGGCGGGCATCAGATCATCCACCACAACTGGCCGAACAGATCCCCCATCAGGTAGTTGATGGCCTGCAGCGCGATGAAGGCGACCAGCACGGAGAGATCCAGCCCGCCCAGTGCAGGCAGGATGCGGCGAATGGGGGCCAGGAAGGGTTCAGTGAGCTGGTGCATCACGTATTCAATGGGGTTGCGACCCTGGCTGACCCAGCTCAGGATGGCGCGGATCAGCAGGATCCAGAAGATCATGGAACCCGCTTTCTTCAACACGGTGAGCGTCGCAAACAGACAGAGAGTGAGCCAGTCCGCCTGCAGCACATTCATGCTCTTGAGCAGGAACAATTTGCCAAAGGCGATCAGCAGCGCCAGCAGCACAGAGGCCATGTCCAGCCCGCCAAAACCCGGGATGACGCGGCGCAGGGGCACCACCAGCGGGTTGGTCAGCTTGACCACCATCTGGCTCATGGGATTGTAGAAGTCGGCCCGCGCCCACTGCAGCCAGACCCGCAGCAGCACCACCATGAGGTAGAGATCAAAGACAGTGTTAATCAAAAAGTAAGCCGTGTTCATCCGGGCTCCTTGCTAAAAGGGATTCAGAAAAGGGTTTCCATTTCGCCGGCCCGGGTAACGGCCGCCTGCATGGCTCTTGCGGTCAGCGGCATCAGCCCCTGCTCCTGGAATGTCTTGACGGCCTCGGCCGTGGTCCCGCCCTTGCTGGTCACCTGCTCGCGCAGGGTCTGCAGCGACAGATCGGGATTTTGTTCCACCATGGCGGCCGCCCCCAGGGCGGTTTGCTGCACCAGCAGTCGAGCCTGCTCCGGCGTAAAGCCCATGGCCTCGGCCTCCTCGGCAATCGCCTGCATGAACAGGAAGAAGTAGGCCGGGGCACTGCCCGCCGCCGCAATGACGCCGTTGATGCCGGCCTCCTCATCCACCCAGAGGGTCTTGCCCACGGATTGCATCATCTGTTCGGCCACAGCCCTATCGGCCTGCCCGATGGCGGGCGGTGCATAGAGCCCGGTCATCCCCAGCCCCAGCAAGGAGGGGGTGTTGGGCATGGTGCGAATGATGCGATCGTGACCGCCCGCCATCTCCTGCAAGCGCGCGACGCGAATGCCGGCGGCGATGGAGATGAGCAACTTGCCATCCAGCGAGCCAAGCTCGGCCACCAGCGCCGTCAGCATGTCCGCCATCAGCTGGGGCTTGACCGCCAGCACGATCACCTCGGCCTCCCGGGCCGCCTCGGCGTTGTCCTGGGTGATACGGATGCCGAACTGGCTGGCCAGTTCGTCCAGCTTGGGGCGGCTGGGATTGGCGGCGATGATACGCTCTGCCGGGTAACCCGCCTGGATGAGGCCGGCAATGATACTGCGGCTCATGTTGCCTGCCCCGATGAAGGCGAGGGTTCTCTGCTGCATCAAACACTCCTGTTACTGACATCGCAGCGGATGCCGACCCAGCCTGTGCAGGCTGACAGCATCACACGCGCCTGTTTACCTGAAAAAAGCACGACCGGGGTGTTTCTCGCCCCGGCTCTTGCTCATGAATAGTCACGGGCCCCGAAGATGGCGGTCCCGACCCGCACCATGGTGCTGCCATGGGCAATGGCCGGCTCGAGATCCTCGGTCATCCCCATCGAAAGGGTGTCGACGCTCGGGTATTGTTGCGCAAGCTCGGTGAACAGAGCCTGCATGCGCGCCATCTGGGCCGCCAGCACCCCCTCGTCGCGGGTATGCTCGGGGATGGCCATCAGGCCGCGCAACCGCAGCCGCTCGCTTTGGGCCACCAGAGAGGCCAGGCGGAAAATCTCTTGCTCCGACGTACCGGATTTGCTGCTCTCTCCGCTAATATTGATTTGCAGACAGATATTTAGCGGCGCGAGCCCACCCGGTCTCTGATTGTTGAGGCGTTCGATGAGCTTGTCGCGATCGACACTTTGAACCCAGTCGAACCGCTCCGCCACCAGCTTGGACTTGTTCGATTGCAGCGGGCCGATAAAGTGCCACTCTATGTCTGTACAGGCGTTCTGCTCGCGCAAGGCATCAATCTTGAGCGCGGCCTCCTGGGCGTAGGATTCGCCAAAGCACCGCTGACCGGCGGCATAGGCAGCCTGAATGTCCCCCAGCGGCTTGGTTTTACTGACAGCAAGCAACTGGATGTGATCTGGGCTGCGGCCAACACGCCGGGCAGCCTCTACAATACGTTCCTTTACCTGAAGCAGGTGCTGGGCAATCTGGCTCATATTTCGTTCGTAATCTTGTGATGGGAGAATAACAAATCTATGGATATCACAGAGTTATTGGCATTCAGTGTAAAGCATAAGGCCTCGGATCTACACCTCTCGGCCGGGGTCCCCCCGATGATCAGGGTTGATGGGGAGGTTCGCAAGATCAATTTGCCCGCCCTGGATCACCGGGAAGTCCATGCTCTCATTTACGACATCATGAATGACCACCAGCGCAAGGAGCTGGAAGAGAACTTCGAGGTGGACTTCTCCTTCGAAGTACCCGGCATGGCACGCTTTCGGGTCAACGCCTTCCAGCAGGCGCGCGGCTCGGGCGCCGTGTTTCGTACCATCCCGAGCACCGTTCTGACCCTGGACGATCTGGGGGCGCCGGAGATATTTCGCAAGATAGCGGAGTACCCTCGCGGCCTGGTGCTGGTGACTGGGCCCACCGGCTCGGGCAAATCCACCACCCTGGCCGCCATGGTCGATTACATCAATGACAACTTCCACCACCACATCCTCACCATCGAGGATCCCATCGAATTCGTGCACGAGAACAAGCGCTGCCTGGTGAACCAGCGGGAAGTACACCGCGACACCAAGAGCTTCAGCAACGCCCTGCGCTCGGCCCTGCGGGAAGACCCGGATATCATCCTGGTAGGTGAAATGCGGGACCTCGAAACCATCCGCCTCGCCATGACCGCCGCCGAAACCGGTCACCTGGTGTTTGGCACCCTGCACACCTCCTCGGCTGCCAAGACCATCGACCGTATCATCGACGTCTTCCCCGGCTCGGAGAAGGACATGGTGCGATCCATGCTCTCCGAATCCCTGCGGGCGGTCATCTCCCAGACCCTGCTCAAGCGTATCGGTGGCGGCCGGGTGGCGGCCCACGAGATCATGCTGGGGATCCCGGCGGTGCGAAACCTCATCCGGGAAGACAAGGTGGCCCAGCTCTATTCCGTCATCCAGACCGGGATGACCCACGGCATGCAGACCATGGACCAGAGCCTCAAGCAGCTGGTCAACCGGGGGGTCGTCGCCTCCCTCGATGCCAAGGCCAAGGCGGTCGATCCCAATACCATTTAAGCTCGCACACCCAAGGAGTCGCCATGAACATGGATGTTCTGCTCGCCGCACTGGTTGAACAAAAGGGCTCGGATCTCTTCATCACGGTCGATGCTCCCCCGACCCTCAAGGTCAACGGGCGTCTGGTGTCGCTCGGACCAGCCCCCCTCGACAAGACGACGGCGCTGGCGTTGATCAGGGAGAGCCTGGACGAGACCCACTTCGAACGCTTCCTGCACACCCGCGAGGCCAACTACGCCATCCAGCGAGGCTCGCTGGGGCGCTTTCGGGTCAGCGCCTTCTGGCAACAGGATATGCCGGGCATGGTGCTGCGCCGCATCGAGACCCGCATCCCCACCTTTGACGAGCTGGTGCTGCCTCCCATCCTGCAGGAGGTCGCCATGGCCAAACGCGGGCTGGTGCTCTTCGTCGGCGCCACTGGCGCCGGCAAGTCCACCACCCAGGCGGCCATGATAGGCTTTCGCAACCAGCACGGTGACGGCCACATCCTGACGGTGGAGGATCCGGTGGAGTTCGTCCATCAGCACGATCGCTGTCTGGTGACCCAGCGAGAGGTGGGGATCGACACCGCATCCTTCGATGTCGCCCTCAAAAACTCCCTGCGCCAGGCCCCGGATGTCATCCTCATCGGTGAAATCCGCTCCCAGGAGACCATGGAGTTCGCCATCCAGTTCGCCGAGACGGGGCACCTCTGCCTCGCCACCTTGCACGCCAACAATGCCAACCAGGCGCTGGATCGCATCCTGCATCTGGTCCCCCAGGAGAAGCACCGCCAGTTCCTGTTCGATCTCTCCTTCAACCTGCGCGCCATCGTCGCCCAGCAGCTGCTCCCCTCCGCTCATGGGCAGCGCCGGGTCGCCGCCTTCGAGATCCTGCTCAACACCCCGCTCGTCACCGACATCATCCGCAAGGGAGAGATGCACAGACTCAAGGAGGTGATGACCAAATCCGGCGAGCTCGGCATGCAGACCTTCGATCAGGCGCTGTTCGGCCTGTTCTGCGCCGGCCAAATTGGCTACAGTGAGGCCCTTGCCCATGCCGACTCCGCCAACGACCTGCGACTGCTCATCAAGCTGTCGGGTCGCGAGCAGCTGGGCGCAGGCACTCTCGACAACGTGACCCTGGATGAATGAGGGGCGTGCGTCACCGCTAGTAAAGGACAGTTATGCTGATTGTGGTTTCCCCGGCCAAGACGCTGGATTACGAGTCACCCCTGGTGACCTCCCGTTTCACCCAACCCGAACTGCTGGACCACTCCGCAGCACTGATCACCCGGGCTCGTCAACTGAGCCCGGACCAGATCGCCAGCCTGATGAAGATCAGCGACAAGCTCGCCGGCCTCAACGCCGCCCGCTTTGCCGAGTGGCAGCCTGACTTCACGCCGGCCAACGCCCGCCAGGCGCTGCTGGCCTTCAAGGGGGATGTCTACACCGGTCTGGCCGTAGAAGATTTCAGCGAGGCCGACCTCGACTTCGCCCAGACCCACCTGCGCATGCTCTCCGGCCTTTATGGCGTACTGCGGCCGCTTGACCTCATGATGCCCTACCGCCTGGAGATGGGGATCCGCCTCGACAACCAGCGCGGCAAGGACCTCTACCAGTTCTGGGGCGACATCATCACTGAGCACCTGAACAAGGCGCTGGCAGCCCAGAGGGACGACGTACTGATCAACCTCGCCTCCGACGAGTATTTCAAGTCGGTGCGCCCGAAAGCCCTGCAGGGGCGCATCATCACCCCGGTCTTCAAGGACGAGAAGAACGGCCAGTTCAAGATCATCAGCTTCTACGCCAAGAAGGCCCGCGGCATGATGGCACGCCATATCATCAAGCATCGGCTCACCCGGGTGGAACAGCTGACCGGTTTCAATGCCGACGGCTACTACTTTGTACCGGAAGAGTCCGACGCCAATACCCTGATGTTCAAGCGCGCTGAAAATTAATTACACATTCAAGGGAACCAAGTCGGAGATCCTCGGGTCTGACTCTGTGAATCCTCTGTTGTAAGCACTTTTTGTTGGCCGACGTCCTTGCGTCGGCTTTTTTCTGCGCCTCTCTCAGGCCACTCCCCAGGCAGCAGACAGCAAAACGGCCATCCTGGGATGGCCGTTTCAACTGTGCTCGGGGCATTACTTCTTTTTCTTCTTTGCCGACTTCTTGGCATCCTTCGGCTTTTTCTTCTTCACCGGCACCCGCGCTTCCTTGTGTCTGGGGCGCAGCTCATCGATCACCCGGCGCTTGAGGCGCTCCTCGGTGTAGCGTTCGATCTTGGCGACCATGGCCATGTCGTGAGCTTCCACCAGGCTGATGGCGCAGCCACGGTTGCCGGCACGACCGGTACGACCGATGCGGTGCACATAGACATCCGCGCCGTAGGGCATGTCGTAGTTGATGACATGGCTGACGTTCGGCAGGTCGATACCGCGGGCGGCCACGTCGGTGGCGATGAGGAAGGGCACCTCCCCTTCGTGGAACTTGCGGATAGACTCGATGCGCTTGGCCTGCTCCATCTCGCCACGGATCCAGGCGCAGGGCACGCCTGCCGCCTGCAACTGGCCGGAAAGCTCCGCCAGTCGCTCACGGGTCTTGACGAAGATGATGGCCTTCTGGGTTTCCGGGTTTTTCAGGATGTGCACCAGCAGAGCCAGCTTGTGGGCGGCATCATCGGCCAGGTGGATCCACTGGGTGATGGGGCGGCGCTCGCTGCGGGGCGGCTCGGCGTGCAGCTCAACCGGGTCTTTGAGGATCTCGCTCGCAAACTTCTCGAGGCCGGCCCCTTCCAGGGTGGCGGAGAAGAGCATGGTGTGCTTGCGGTAGCGCGCCTCTTCCACGATGCGGTTCACGTCCTTGATGAAGCCCATGTCCAGCATCCGGTCCGCTTCATCCAGCACCAGCACCTCGATGTCGTGGCTCTCGAACTCCTCTTTCTCGATGTACTCGAGCAGACGGCCCGGGGTGGCCACCACGATGTCGGTGGTCTTGGTCAGGGCAGGCAGCTGCTCTTCATGGCTGACGCCACCGATGATGGTCTCGATGCTGAGATGGGTGTGCACCGCCAGGGCCTTGGCGTGAGCACTCACCTGCAGCGCGAGCTCGCGGGTCGGAGTCAGGATCAGCATGCGGCACGGACCCGGCTTGCGACGCGGGAAGTCCAGCAGGTGCTGCATCGCGGGCAGCAGGAAGGCGGCGGTCTTGCCGGTTCCGGTCGGCGCAGAAGCCAGAATATCGCGGCCGTCCAGGGCTGGCTCCAGCACCATCTGCTGGATGGTGGTGGGGCGGGTGAATCCCATCTCGGCCAAGGCCCGACTGAGGGCTGGATTCAGGTCGAAATCATCAAAGGACTGGCTCATGGCAATACTCGGTCATTAAGGAAGCGGCAGATTATAGGCGATTATGCCGCCGGCTCCTATGGTGACTGTGGCTTAGCCGCTATAATCGCCGGCCATTTTCCGCGGGCAGGCACAGGAGGAGGGCCGAATGGGGCGCAACAACGGTTTCACGTTCAAGCAATTTCACATCGATCACGACCGCTGCGCCATGAAGGTCGGTACGGACGGCATTCTGCTGGGAGCCTGGGCGCCGGTCGACAGCGCCCGCCGGGTGCTGGACATCGGCACCGGCAGCGGCCTCATCGCCCTGATGCTGGCCCAGCGCAGCACGAACGACTGCCACATAGACGGGGTGGAGCTGGATAAGGATGCAGCCATGCAGGCCCATGAGAATGTGACGGCCTCCCCCTGGCGTGAGCGGGTCACCATCATAGAGAGCGCCATTCAGGATCACCTCGCCCCCCCTTACGATCTCATCGTCTCCAACCCGCCCTATTTCCCGGCAGGCCAGACACTTCGCGATCCAGCCAGGGCTCTGGCCCGTCATACCGGGGGGCTCGACCCAAGGGGATTGCTGGCCGCCAGCGATCGCCTGTTGAGGCGTACCGGGCAACTGGCCCTGGTGCTGCCCACGGCGATGGCGGATGAAATTTTATGCATTTCGTCGAGTTATGATCTGTATGAGCGTTGTTATCTGGCTGTTACTACCAGAGAGGGGAAAGAGGCAAATCGTGTTTTATTGCTGCTTGGCAGAGGATTAAACAAGTGTGAGAGGGGTGAAATTGTGATCCATTCTGCCACGGGAGGCTATTCCGACAGATATATCCAACTAACCAGCCCCTTCTATTTGAAGATGTAAATTTTGCCTTGAACTATTTTTTCACATCATTATGCTGACTGCTAAATGAGCGCCCGCTCAAGACCAGTTCAAACCACTGGTCGCGATGAAAAAACCAGCGGGGCTCTTTTTTTTACCCCCGGAAAGTGCCGGTCACTGACAAATAAAAAACTATAACAAGCAATAGTTTACAAGACAGACGAGGTTGAACTTGACGAAATCACTCACATTGTCCGATGTACTCGGATTGGGCTTCATGACCTTTGCGTTCTATCTGGGCGCAGGCAACATCATCTTCCCGCCCCTGGCCGGCTTCATGGCGGGTGAGCACCTCTCTCTCGCCATGCTGGGCTTCCTGGTCACCGCCGTGGGCCTGCCCCTCATCACCATCATCGCCGTCGCCAAGGCTGGCAACGGCTGGGCCGGCATGACCAAGCTGCTGCCGGCCGGCGTGGCCACCGCACTGGCCGTCGCCATCTACATCATCATCGGCCCGGCCTTCGCCGCCCCCCGTACCGGCCTGGTGGCCTACGAGATGGGCCTCAAGCCCTTCCTTGGCGACATGGGACCATCCGGTCTGGCTGCCTACACAGTACTGTTCTTCGGCGTGGCCATCCTGGTCTCCCTGAACCAGGGCAAGCTGATGGATGCCATCGGCAAGTACCTGACCCCGCTGCTGATGCTGCTGCTGCTGACCCTGGCCATCGGTGTCTTCGTCGCACCGCAAGGAAGCATGCCTGCCGCATCCGGTGACTACCAGAGCACCCCCTTCGTGAAGGGCATTCTGGAAGGCTACAACACCATGGACACCCTGGCGTCCCTGATGTTCGGCGCCCTGATCGTCGACCTGCTGCGCCAGAAAGGCATCCATGACTACCAGAGCCAGTTCAAGTACCTGGCCATCGCGGGCATCATCTCCGCCATCGGTCTCTCCGTGGTCTATGTCTCCCTGTTCCAGCTGGGCAACACCGCTGCTGGCGTCGCCGCCGACGTGAGCAACGGCGGTGCCATCGTCAACGCCTACGTGCTGAGCCTGTTCGGCCAACCGGGTCAGTTCATCCTGGCTGCCATCATCACCCTGGCCTGCTTCACCACGGCCGTCGGCCTCATCTCCGCCTGCTCCGACTTCTTCCACAACCTGACCGGCATGAGCTACAAGAAGCTGGTCGTGCTGCTGGGTGTCATCTGCGGCGTCGTGGCCAACGTGGGCCTGAGCCAGCTCATCAGCCTCTCCATTCCGGTGCTGGTCGCCATCTACCCGGTTGCCGTGGCGCTGGTACTGGTCACCTTCCTGAAGGGTTACTTCGGTCGCCCCCGCCTGGTGTTCCGCTCCGTGCTGCTGGTCGCCTTCCTGTTCGGCTGCCTGGACGGCCTGGGCGCCGCCGGCATGAAGATGGATGCGTTCGCCTTCCTGCCGCTGTTTGACAAGGGCCTGGCCTGGTTGCTGCCGACCCTGCTGGCCTGTGGCCTCGGTGTCATGGTGCGTGGCAATGGCAAGCTGGCTGCAGAAGCGGCCTGATAACAGATCTTGACCAAATAAAGAGGCCAGCATTCGCTGGCCTCTTTTTTGTTGGTGCAATCTGGTCCATCCGTTGTGGAGAGTGCTCCTCAGAGTACGGTTGCGGGCTTGGGTTTGCCTGCAAGACCGTACCAGTGATGCTCAAACCGGCCCGCATGCCAGCGCAGGGTGCCCCAGGGCTGGTCAGCCTGCCAGCGCGGGAAGTTGATCTCCACGCGGTTGTCTTCGTACTTGTAGAGAGAGGTGCTGATCTCGATATCCGACAGGATAAGCAGCACCACCCCACCGATGACACTCCATTTCAGCATCTTCCACATGGCGATTACTCGAAGCAGATCTCGATGGTGGCACGGCCATACTCCGATTCGAACGGCATCATGATCTTGGCGCCGTCGGCCCGGTGAGTGATGGTGTGATTGGGACCGGAGACGATGACCGGGGTCGCCATGTCGAACTCATAGCCCTTCTCCCCCAGCATGCGTTTGGCGCCGCCCGTCACCATGTTGGTGATCTCGCCCACCATGTCGGTCACTTCCTCGTTGATGGTGGCCGGCGCCTCCCCCAGCATGCGACGCATGATCTCCAATGCCAGCCCCTTCTCGAAGCTGATGGAGAGGGAACCCCGGGTCTGCGGACCCACCATGCCAATCAGGCCGGAGACATCTCCCCGAGCCAGCTCGTCCGTCTTGCGCTTGGGCGCGCCCGGTTTGAGTTCCAGCTGTGCCATGGTGGAGAGCACGTTGAGCAGGGAGAGCAGGAACGGGTTTACAAAATCAGCCTTCATCTTGACTTCCTACGGTAGCGGAACAGCGGGCACATTGACCATGGGCTTCTATGGTCTTGTTGGTAATAGTAAAACCATGCTGATGAGCCTGCTCGGAAAAGGCGCCGTCGATGGCGGGATCGTGCAGCTCCACTACCTCACCGCAACGATCGCAGATCAGCAGTTGCATCGGGTGGGCATGGTCGAAGTGGCAGCAGAAGATGAAGGCGTTGAGCGACTCCACCTTGTGGGCAAAGCCCTGTTCGAGCAGGAAGTCGAGCGCCCGATAGACGGTAGGCGGTTTGGCATGAGCCTCGGTCTGCTGCAACTGGGCCAGCAAATCATAGGCACTGATGGCATTGCCGTGGGCGGCAAGCAGCCGGAACACCTGGCGCCGTGTCGGGGTGAAACGGATCCCTCGCTGCTCGCAGAGGCGTTCCGCTCGTTGTAGAAGTTGGTCTTGATTCATGTTCACGCAGATACCCTGTCAATTAGCCGGATACTATCACAGGGCCCCCAGTGCGCGGCGACAAAATTCATTTTCTGGGGCTGTCTCACGTTGTGATAGAATCCCGCCCCTTGTTTGGCCAACCCGGATGATTTTTATGCAGGCGCAGCGCTTTTCCATCGCCCCCATGCTGGACTGGACCGATCGGCATTGCCGTTATTTCCACCGTCTGATGACCCGCCAGACCCTGCTCTATACCGAGATGGTGACCACGGGCGCCATCATCCACGGCAAGGGCGACTATCTGGGCTACAGCGAGCAGGAACACCCTCTCTCCCTGCAACTGGGTGGCAGCAACCCGGCAGACCTGGCCCGCTGCGCCAGGCTCGCCGAGGAGCGCGGCTATGACGAGGTCAACCTCAACGTCGGCTGCCCTTCCGATCGGGTGCAAAACGGCCGTTTCGGCGCCTGCCTCATGGGCGAACCCGCGCTGGTGGCTGATTGCGTCATGGCGATGCGCGACGTGGTCGACATTCCGGTCACCGTGAAGACCCGTATCGGCATCGACGAGCAAGACTCCTACGAGTTCTTGCAGGCCTTCATCGAGCAGGTTAGGGACGCCGGTTGCGATACCTTCATCGTCCATGCCCGCAAGGCCTGGCTGAGCGGCTTGAGTCCGAAAGAGAACCGCGAGATCCCGCCCCTCGATTATCCTCGCGTCTACCAGGTCAAGCAGGATTACCCGGATCTGACCATTGCCATCAACGGCGGGGTGACCAGTCTGGAACAGACTCTTGAACATCTGCAGCACCTCGACGGGGTCATGATGGGCCGCGAAGCCTACCAGAATCCCTACATTCTGGCCCAGGTGGACAATCTGGTGTTCGGCGGGAACCATGCCGTGCCAAGCCGCCACGAGGTGGTGCGGATGATGCTGCCCTACATCGAACAGGAGCTGGCCAAGGGCAACTACCTCTCCCACATGACCCGCCACATGCTGGGGTTGTTCCAGAACATGCAGGGGGCGCGCGCCTGGCGTCGCCATCTGAGCGAGAATGCCTGCAAACCGGGGGCCGACATTCAAGTGGTGCTGGACGCCATGGCCAAGGTGCCGGAGTTCGCGCCGGCCGACGCGGTGGAGTGATCATGTACCGCTTCACCGGATCCTGGCTGCACAAGGCCCTGGTGCGTCTGTGCGCCGGCCTGCTCACCATTCTCGGCATCAAGCTCAGCGCCTTCTATTTCATCGGGCTGCTGATCGTGCTGGGGCTGCACCGGGACCAGATCCTGGGCTAAGCGCCCCACGCTCCCGAACAAGAAAAAGCCGGCGCCCCTGCGCCGGCTTTTTTGTCACCACGGAGGCGACCCGACAATCTGGCTTACTCCTCCTGAACCATGAACTGGAGTTCAGGGGGAGAAGAGGTCAGCACATCGGCGCAGTAATCCCAGGTCGAGATGCGGTAGTGCTGCAAATCTTCATCCAGGTGCAGTCCATCGGATTCCTGATGGAACCAGCTGGCGAAACGGGACGGGGTGATGAGCTGGATCTGCTCCTCGATGACGTGGCTGTCACGCCCCTCCGCCAGATCGCAATCCTCCATCACCCGCACTGCGAAGATGTGGCGAAAACTCACCCGGCACAGGGGCAACGGAGGCAGATCGATGCTGCGAGCACGCCCCAGCATGACGGTCAGGGTGTCGCTCCAGATATCCTGATGCAGTTCGGCCACGACCAGGCCGGGAGGGAGTTGACGAGAGGGAGCCCAGGGGACGGCTACCTGCCGAATGGCATTTTTCTGTTCCATATCCACCTCGCTACAGCGCATGCCATATCCTGAGTGTATCTGAAACAAATTTTGACGAAGATGGCAAGAAAAAACCCGGCACAAGCCGGGCTTCATTTGATTACAAGACGACCTTATTTGACGGCGTCTTTCAGCGCCTTGCCAGCCACGAAGGACGGCACATTGGCAGCTGCAATCTGGATCTCTTTACCGGTTTGCGGGTTGCGACCGGTACGGCCCGCGCGATGGTTGACCTTGAAGGTACCAAAACCCACCAACTGAACGGCATCGCCCTCTTTCAGGCTCTGGGTAATACCATTGATGATCTCTTCCAGAGCGACTTTGGCCTGAGCTTTGCTCAGGTCTGCTTTGGCGGCAATTGCATCGACAAGTTGAGCTTTGTTCATAACATTTCCTTTATGATCGGGCATTTAGCACCGGGCCACTCTATTCAAAAAAAAACACTCAGGCAAAGGCTTTATCAGCCGGATTGGCTTGAATGCTGGGGTTTTCATCAAGATCTGCGGAAATAGTCACATATATCGCCCCCTTGTCCCCTGGATGGGCGACAGGATGCGAAGCACCGGTGGGGAGAGGCATGCAAATCCCCGCCTGATGTAACAATATCCCTACACTCCTATTGACGGTCAACTGGATTTTCCCTAGTTATAGGAGTGTCGTCAGTCGATGAGAATGACCGGAGGCGTGCGACCCGAGTGCCGCATGCCATGCCCATGGAGGGACTATGTTAACTGAACTGGAAAAAACCAAGCGCGCGCTGGCAGGCAAGCACAGAGCAATAGATGACTGGCTGGATGCCAGACAGGCGTTGCTGGTCGAGTACATGCGACTGGCAGGCCTCATGCCCGCCAAGTGCAAGCAACGCACCCTCCCAGGCCATGTAGAACTGCAACGTTTTTGCGAACAACTGGTCGACTACGTCAGCGCAGGCCATTTCGAGATCTACAACCATGTCGTCACCGCCTTTGAGCAAGCCAGCGGCGACAAACTGGAGCTGGCCAAGCGTATCTACCCCCATATCCGTGCCTGTACCGAATTCGCGCTCGAGTTCAACGACAAGTACAGCAACGCCGACGAAGCCCAGTTGCTGCAACTGGACGAGGATCTGAACCAGCTCGGCCCCGTGCTGGAGGACAGGTTCAAACAGGAGGATCGGCTGGTCAAGGCGCTGCAGGTGGTGGAATCCCTCAGCCATCAGCAGGTCTGATATTCAATATCGGAGCCAGTTCAATATCCTGGCGTGCCAGCTGGATTACACTCTGCAACATGAAGGATGAGCATCTTGCTCGCACGCAGACCGGAGACGACCATGGCCGAGCGCCGCCACTTTACTCGGATTTTCTATTTGACCGCCGCCAAGCTCACCCAGGGTGAACACCAGTGGCGCACCCAGCTGGTCGATGTCTCCCTGCAGGGAGCCCTGCTGCTCAGACCCGAGGATTGGGTCGCCAGCGAGGACAAGGAGTACGAAATCTGCTTCGTGCTCGGGGGCAGCGACATCGAGATCAAGATGCAGGTCGAGCTGACCCACGAAGCCAGCAAGAAGCTGGGGTTTTACTGCCACCACATCGACATCGACAGCGCCACTCACCTCAAGCGGATGATCGAGCTGAACATCGGAGAGGAGCAACTGCTCCATCGCGAGCTGGAGCAGTTGCTGCAAGAGCACCGAGACCACGTCCCCCCCGAATCCTGAGCGGGCGGGCAGAAAAATAAAGGAGCGTCCATACGCTCCTTTTTCATGGTTGGTTACAGGGCCTCGAGGGCATCGGAGAGTTTCTTCACCGGCACCACCTCCATCCCCTCGATGGGATGTTTGGGCGCATTGGCATGCGGGACGATGGCTCGGCGGAAACCGTGCTTGGCCGCCTCCTGCAGTCGCTCCTGACCCGAGGGCACGGGCCGTATCTCGCCGGAGAGTCCCACCTCACCAAAGACCACCAGATCCTTGGGCAGGGCCTGATCCCGGAAGCTCGACACCATGGCCAGCAGCAGCGCCAGATCCGCACTGGTCTCCTCGACTTTGACGCCACCCACCACGTTGATGAACACATCCTGATCCGCCATCTGCAACCCGCCGTGACGATGCAGCACCGCCAGCAGCATGGCGAGGCGGTTGTGGTCCATCCCCACCGCCACACGGCGCGGATTGGAGAGCTGGGAGTAATCCACCAGCGCCTGCAACTCCACCAGCAGGGGGCGCGTGCCTTCCCAGATCACCATGACGATGGAGCCCGGAGCCTGCTCCTCCCCGCGGCTGAGGAAAATCGCGGAAGGGTTGCTCACCTCCTTCATTCCCTGCCCGGTCATGGCGAAGACCCCCAGTTCGTTGACCGCACCGAAGCGGTTCTTGTGGGAGCGCAGGGTGCGAAAACGCGAGTCGTGCCCGCCATCCAGCAGCACGGAGCAGTCGATGCAGTGCTCCAGCACCTTGGGACCCGCCAAGGTGCCGTCTTTGGTGACGTGGCCCACCATGAAGATGGCCACATGATTCTGCTTGGCATAGCGTGTCAGCAGCGCCGCCGACTCCCGCACCTGGGAGACGGACCCCGGCGCAGACTGCACATCCGCCACGTGCATCACCTGGATGGAGTCGATGACCATGATCTGAGGTTGCTCCTGCTGGGCGATGAGGCAGATCTGCTCGACACTGGTCTCGGACAACATGCGCAGCTTGTCCGTGGGCAGACCCAGCCGACCGGCCCGCATCGCCACCTGTTGCAGTGATTCCTCACCGGTCACATAGAGGGTCTTCATGCGCTGCGCCAGGCCGCACATGGTCTGCAGCAACAGGGTCGACTTGCCGGCCCCGGGGTTGCCGCCGATAAGAATGGCCGAACCAGGGACCACGCCGCCACCGAGTACGCGGTCCAGCTCCTTGAAGCCCGAGCTGAAACGGGGGATCTCCGTAGTGGCGATCTCTGCCAGGGTCTGCACCTGGCTGCCGACGGCGCCCGCATAACCGGTATAGCGAGCGCTCTTGCCGGGTGCCGTCACCCCCAGTCGCACCTCGGTGATGGTGTTCCATTCCTTGCACTCGCTGCACTGGCCTTGCCAGCGGGTGAAGTCGGCTCCACATTCGGAACAAACATAGGCGGTTTTGTTTTTGGCCATGGATAACTCGGGGACAGGATGAATTCCTGCTTGATATACTTGTTTGCGACCGGCAGATCAAACCCAGAATCGGAAAAGTGACTTTCCGCGGCAGGAATACATGGATTCAGAACAACCACTACATCTGATAGAACAACTTGTCCCCCTGCTCCGGGAAAAGGACTTCGACGAAATCTTCAACCGTCTAACCCAGAACGAAAATACCAACAGCCGGTTCCTGCTGAAGATGGAACTCAAACGCAAGTGCACCCCCTGCCGGCGCGTCATCGACATGCGCAACGAGCTGGGCGCCCTCTGTCAGGTGCATGAGTTCGACGGGGTGACCCACTTCATGCCCGCCGAGGCCATCGAGCTGTTTCAATCCCAGTGCTACCTCTACCGGGACAGCTACACCCTGGGGGTCTACGAGGCGCTGCAAGCCTGGTACAAACTCAACCAGGGGCGCAGCGACAATCTGGCGCTGCCCATCAGCCCGTTTCGTCCGTTCGATGTCAGCGCCATCCCCTTCGCCAGCCATTACGGGCGACAGGAAGAGCGCATGCACTTCAGCTCTCCCATGGTGCTCCAGCTCGCCAACGGCGAGAAGATCCTCGCCAAGAGCTCCGACATCTCCCTCGGCGGCATCCGGGTATCCGTGCCCTATCTGCCCGACTACCAGACAGGCGACCTGATAGCCGTCTTCTTCACCGGACTGGAACGCGATCATCCCCATCCCCTGCTGCGTGACCCGGTCAGCTACCAGATCCTGGGGGAGGAGAGAAAAGAGGACAAATTCTGGCTAAGGCTGCTCAAGAACGGCGAGCATCCGGTGTTCGACGAGTTCCTGCGCGACTTCATCGAGCGCAACCGCAGCCGCTATCGCGTCAGCGTCGACTACCTGCTCTCCGCCGCCGTCATCAAGGGGTATGAGCAGTTCTATCTGCCACGCATGACCGGCATGCCACTCTATTTCGGCAAGGGCAGCGTCCCCGCCCTCGAGATCGCCCTGCGCACCGAGAACAACCAGCACATTCTCGAATACTGGCGCGACGCCAAGAACCGCGACATGCTCGCCAGCCTCTTCACCGCTGCCCGCATGCCCTCATTGCTCCCAGGCAAAGAGGGGCTGCGCGAGACGCTGATCTACAGCTTTACCCATGCGGTACGCAGCCACCTCTACTTCTTCTCCGCGACCCGGGAGGAGCTGGAACAGAGCGGACTGACCGCGCTCTTCTTCCAGATCGGCGCCCGCCGCCCCAGTTGGCGGGTGTACAAGTTCAGCATGGAAGCCTGCACCCTGCGGGAGGCCGACCTCGACAACCCCCAGGGCGGGGCGAGCCAGTTGCAGGACAGGCTGCTGCGCGAGCGCCTGGCCCAGCTCGGTTACGTGGGCATGCTGCAGGAGATAAACCTGGACAACCAGCGCGACGAGTTCCAGCGAGAGACGGGTCAGGATCCGCTCAACGCCAACGCCTTGCAGCGCTTTGGCCATGACATCCATGCCGCCCCCTTCGAGATAGAGACGCTGCACTATGTGCAACTGCGCAAGGAGGCGCGCTACATGCACAAGACGGCCATAGTCTTGCATCACAAGGAGCGATCCTGGGTCGGCTGGACCCGAGACATCTCTGCCCACGGCATGCAAATCGAGCTGGAGGAGCCGTTCGACGGGGAGAAGGGAGACATCATCACGGTGGCTCTGCCCCGCTTGCAGGAGCT
The DNA here is from genome assembly GCF_040907855.1 of Aeromonas sp. s4. Lineage (NCBI taxonomy): Bacteria > Pseudomonadati > Pseudomonadota > Gammaproteobacteria > Aeromonadales > Aeromonadaceae > Aeromonas > Aeromonas sp. s4. The sequence goes on from NZ_JBFOCP010000030.1 coordinate 94,063, forward strand.
CGCCAGGAACATGGACCTGCAACGCCTGCCCTATCGGCTGGTCAGCCTCAACCTGAGCAGAACCGTGCTGCATCTGTGCATCGAGGGGACGGCCGAGCGCCATACCGGCCACCAGTTCTTCAGCCTGCTTATCGAAAGCAACCAGAACAAGCTCAAGACCACCCGGGAGTTCAATCGCTATCGCGGCATGGCCAGGGCGCTGCGCAACCTCTACACCCACCACCTGTTCAACACCCCCGTCTATGTGAACAAGCTCAAGGCCGCCCCGAAACTGGCCGCGGCCGGCCTCTCGCCACAGCCACGCAGCCTTTCCCGTCTGCTGCGCATCTGTGCCGAGCAGGATCAGCAGTTGAACCTGTATCCCCTGTTCCAGGGGGCACTGCTCAAGGCCCTGCTGCTCAATCCCCTGCGCGCCATCGAGCGGGAAGACAAGCCGGAAGAGGAGGAGGTCTACATCGCCGCCCTCCACTCCCAGGGGGGAACACCCCTGTTTCGCAGCCACCTGGCCAGCAGCTTCAGCTCACCGGATCAAAAGCGCCGCTTCATCGAGCTGGCCCGGCAACAGGGAGAGTTCTATTCGGTACTGGTGGGTATTTCGCGCACCGGCCGCCCGGACACCAGCTTCATCGCGGGTGAACTGGACTACATCGCCAAGTTCGCCATTCACAAGGCCAAGAAGCTGGAAGAGGAGCTCTGGAGTGTCGTGGGCGTGGGTGAACTGACCGATACCACCGAAGCGACCCTGTTCCGCCTTGGCATACCATCCGGGTCCCGCTAGCCAGCAGGGCAGGAAGACAACAAAAAACGGGCACGCAAGTGCCCGTTTTTTGTCTATCAGGCAGCCTGGGGGTTGCGCAGCCAGGCGAGGATGTCGGGGAAGTGATCCTCCTGTGCCTGGGGCGCCGTCAGCATGTTGATGTGGTCGTAATCGAGCCGGTTGCCGTTGTCCCGGCCAAGGCGGGTATGGCGGGCGGCCGACCCCATCTCGTCGCTGAAGCGGCGCACGTCGACGGGGTGGCCAAGGACCTTGTCCGCCTTGGCGGAGATCATCCAGAGAGGGGGCCAGTTGACCCGGCTCGCCGCCTCGTCATAGGCGAAGCCGTCAAAGGGATCCTGCCAGGGCCCGCACTTGACCCAGGGGATGGTCTCCTGCAGGTAGCGCAGAGGCTCATCATCGGCCCCTATCTTCAACCGGCGGGCGGCCAGAAACCCCCGGCGGCGCGCCAGCCAGGGGGCAAGCCGGTTCCAGATCAGATCCACCTTCAACCAGCGCTCCGGGTTCTGCACCGAGACCCCCCGCTTGGTGCCGAAGAACACCAGGCTGGCAACCTGCTCCGCCAGCTCGGGGAAGCGCACCAGGGTCGAGGCCATGATGACGCCGCCCCAGGAGTGGGCCATCCAGTGCACCCGGGCACCGGCATGGCGGGTCGATACCCAGCGCTGCAGGGCGGGCAGATCCTCGGTGATCAGCTCATGCTGGCCGTGGCCGGCCCGCTCGGCGATGGTCGGTGTGCTCAGACCCCGACCACGCAGATCCGCCACATAGACCTGATACCCGTGGCGAGCAAGAAAGCAGGCAAGCCCCTTGCCCGATTCGGTGTAGAAGATGCGGCCGTTCTCGATGGCCCCGTGCACCATCAGGATGGGGTCGGCATGCACCGCGACACCGGGCTGGATATGGCGCACATGGAGTCGATGCTCACCGCAGGGGACAAACAGGGATTGCTGTAACAGTTCCATCTCGTGATCGACTCCTCCTTGAGCGGGATCAGCACCAGCGTCGGTCGCGACAAGCCATGGCGCCGAGCAGGCAGAGCACCCCTTCCAGATCGTGGTGATTGAGTGTCGCCGCCGCCTGGGCACGTACCAGGGGTTTGGCATGAATGGCAATGCCCAGCCCCGCCACCCCCATCATCTTGAGATCGTTGGCACCATCGCCGACCGCGACCGTCTGGGATGCAACCACCCCGTACTCCGAGGCCAGCTGTTGCAGCGCCTCGGCCTTGGCGGCGGCATCGACGATGGGGCCGCTCACCTTGCCGGTCAGCAGGCCCCCTTCCACCGCCAGCTCGTTGGCGAAAATGGCATCCAGACCCAGAGCACGCTGCAACTCGCCGGCAAAGCGGGTGAAGCCACCGGAGGCGATCGCCACCTTCCAGCCAGCCTGCTTGAGGGCATCGACCATGAGTGGCAGGCCCGGCATCCAGGGCATGTCGGCCGCCACCTCGTCGAGGATGGTGACCGGCGCCCCTTCCAGCAGCGCCACCCGGGCACGCAGACTGTCGGCAAACTCCAGCTTGCCCTGCATGGCCGCCGCGGTAACGGCCGCCACTTGCTCACCGACCCCGGCCAGCCGCGCGATTTCGTCGATGCACTCTATCCTGATCGCGGTGGAATCCATGTCCATCACCAGCAGACCGGGCTCACTCAGGGTAGGCAGGGCGGCCAGATGACACAGGTCGATGTCCCACTCCTGGGCTTTGAGCGCCTGCACCAGCTCGGGGGAAAAGCGGTTGGTGCCAAGCAGCAGCAGCGGAATACCGGCCTGCTCCCCTGCGGGATAGAGGCTTGACTCAAGCCCCAGGGCATCCAGCTGCTGGGCCAGGCGGGCCAGATGACCGGCCTCCAGCCCCTTGCCAAACAGGACAATCCAGGCGCTGTCGTGGGCGTTGGCCGCGGGCAGCAGGGCTTCGTTGGTGAGCTGCCAGCAGGGGGCACAGCTCAGGGCCCCGGACCAGTCGTGCAGGGAGCGGGGAAGTTGGGACAACAACATAAGAGAGACGCCTTCCTTGGAAATCATGGGGTTCATCATGCGGGCCCAGAGTAGCGTATTGCTTTTTGTACAGGCAAGCGCCAAGATCCCGCCTGCGGTGCGGGCAGACATGGAAACAGACCACCCTGTTTCCCGCTTCGCGGCACCGGGGCACCAGCCAGCCCCGCTCATCCATTACCAGAGGCCCGGTTCTGTGCGTCATCTTCCCATCAAACGTGTTGTCAGCCTGGCGGCGGGAGTCCTGCTCGGTCTCTGGGTGCTGGTGCTGCTCATCCACATGCAGGGAGAGAGCCAGGCCGCCCTGCACGCGGCGGCACGGGACAGGGCACAGGCGCTGGTCGCCTATGCCGCCCGGGACATGCGCCGCTGGATCAAGGAGGACAAGGAGAGCGAACTGGAGAGACTGGCGCAGGATCTGGCCGCCGAGCCTGACATTCTGGATGTCACCCTCTATGACGCCCGCGGCATTCCCCTCGCCCAGTCGGACAACGCCCTGCCGCTGGACAGTCTGCTGCCCATCGGCAGCGACAACAAATCCCTGCCGGAGCAGGGCAAGGGGCGCATCCAGTTCGTCCAGGAGATCCAGGACGGAAACCTGACCCTGGGCTATCTGAGGATCACCCTGGAAGAGCAGAAACTGCTGGCCGCACAAGATACCCATCTCAAGGTCAACCAGGAGAAACAGCGCCTGATGCTGCTGGTGATGCTGCTGGCCGGCCTGCTCATCTCCTACGGGGTGCGTCGCAACTACATGCGGGTGCGCAAGCACAAGAAACAGAGCAAACCCGCCGCTCCGCAATAAGCGGGAGTGGATCACATCCTCCGGCTTGTATATAACACTGGCAAGATCACTGGCAGGAGAGCCACATGATTGCCCCCCCCTTGCCGCGGGATGAACACAGTCGACTGGAACGACTGCGCATCCTCGGCCTGCTCGACCACGAGCCCATCGATCAGCTTGATCGCCTCACCCGGCTCATCACCCGGCATTTCGCACTCCCCATCGCCATGGTCTCCCTGACCGACGTGAACAGGCAGTGGTTTCTCGCCCGCACCGGGGTCGATATGTGCGAGATCAACCGGGAGCACTCCTTCTGCGGTCATGCCATTTTGCGCCCCGACATCATGCAGGTACCGGATGCCAGACGGGATCTCCGCTTTGCCGACAATCCGCTGGTGACCGATGATCCCGGCGTGGTCTTCTACGCCGGCCGCCCCCTGCGCGCCCTCGATGGCGTGGTGCTCGGCACCCTCTGCCTGGTGGACCATGTGCCGCGCCATCTCGATGAAGAGGCCTGCCGGGATCTCGACGACTTCGGCCGCCTGGTGGAGAACACCCTGCACGATCTGGAGCGGCGCCACCAGGTGCGCACCCTCAACCAGGTGCTGGAAGACAAGGAGCATCTCTTCACCCTCACCTTCAACCAGTCGTCGGTGGGCATGGCCCTCTCCTCCCTCGAGGGGAAATGGCTGAGAGCCAACCCGGGGCTGGAGCGGCTGCTCGGTTACAGCGAGCATGAGATGCTGAGCCGGACCTGGCTCGCCATGACCCATCCCGAAGATCTGCAACGGGAGCAGCCCCTGTTCGATGCCCTGATCGCGGGGCAACGGCAGGATTACCGGCTGGAGAAGCGGATGATCCGGGCCGATGGCACCCAGTGCTGGGTCCAGCTCAGCGTGACCCTCTGCCAGAGCCGCACCATGGCCCCCCACATGATCGCCGTGTTTGCCGACCTCACCGAGCGCAAACAGGCCGAAGCCGAACTCGTGCGGCTGCAACAAGGGCTCGAGCAGCAGGTGCAGTCACGGACCCGGGAGCTTTCCCGCACGGTGGAACAGCTGCATCAGGAGATGCGCGAGCGCGGCGCCATGCAGCAGCAGCTGTGGCAGGAGCAGCGCCGCTTGCAGCACATGCTGGAGCACACCAGCAATGCCTTCCTCGAGCTCGATGCCGATTTCATCATCACAGGCTGGAACCCGGCCTCCACCACCCTGCTCGGCTGGCACGCCGACGAGATGCTGGGCCGTCCCCTCTTCGGGCTGCTCGGCGCCGAGCATCCCCTGCTGAGCCTGTCAGGCAACCCACAGAGTCCGCCACGGCGGCTGGAGTGCGACATCATCACCCGCACAGGCCGGCACATCCCGGTCGAGGTGATTGCCGAGCGTTACCAGTTCGACGACAAGGTGCGCATCGCCCTGTTTTTGCACGACATCACGGCCCGCCGCCAGGTGCTCGCGGAGATCGAGCGTGGCCGTGCCCGACTGCGGGCCATCACCGATGGCCTGCCGGTCACCATCAGCATGGTGTCGCCCGAGGGGCGTTACCTGTTCGCCAACCAGGCCTATTGCCGCTACTTCGGGCTCGATACCGAACAGATGCGGGAAATGAGCGTGCGGGACGTCATCGGCGAGGAGGCCCACGGCAGGGCCATGGCCTATGTGGCAAAGGCCCTCGCCGGTGAGCAGGTGAGTTTCGAGCACCGTTTCGATCTCCCCATAGGCCGACGCGACCTCAGGATCACCATGATCCCGAGCCGGGGCGACGAGCCCGGGGTCTACATCCTCGGCAGCGACATCACCGAGTTCAAGGCGCTGCAAAGCCAGCTAGAACACGAGGCGGCTCACGACCCCCTCACCGGCCTCCCCAACCGGCGCGCCTTCACCCTGCGCCTCTCCCGGGAGCTGGAGCGGGTGCGCCAGAATGCCGAACCCCTGGGCCTGCTGTTCCTCGATCTCGACGGCTTCAAGGGGATCAACGACAGGCTGGGACACCATGTCGGCGATGCCCTGTTGCAACGCTTCGCCCAGGTGCTGAGTGCCGAGGTGCGCCCGGGGGACATGGTGGCGCGCCTGGCCGGCGACGAGTTCACCATCATACTGCCCGCCCTGCGCCAGCCGGAACTGGAGCTGCCCGCCCTGTGCGAGCGGCTGCTGGCGGCCATGGCGGTTCCTGGGGACGTGGCCGGTCACCGGCTGCCCCTTGCCGGCAGCATAGGAGGCGCCCTCTGCCACTCGGGCCAGTATTGTCACATCGACGATCTGCTGCACCGGGCCGATGCCGCCATGTACCGGGCCAAGCAGTCGGGCAAGGGGCGCTTCGCCCTCGATCTCTGACCGTGCTTCGCAAAAATGCAAAACGGCGGCCCGAGGGCCGCCGTTTTTTTATGCGCGAGGGGGATCAGTTGTCACCCAGCAGGACGGAGTCCAGCGCGATTTCGATCATGTCGTTGAAGGTCAGCTGACGCTCTTCGGAGGTGGTCTGCTCACCAGTACGGATATGGTCGGAGACGGTGCAGATGGTCAGCGCCTTGGCACCGTACTCGGCGGCCACGCCATAGATACCGGCGGCTTCCATCTCGACACCCAGGATGCCGTATTTTTCCATGACGTCGAACATGGAGGGGTCCGGGGTGTAGAACAGATCGGCGGAGAAGATGTTGCCCACGCGCACGGCCACGCCCTTGTTCTTGGCAGCCTGAACGGCATTGGCCACCAGGTCGAAGTCGGCGATGGCGGCGAAGTCGTGGTCCTTGAAGCGCAGACGGTTCACTTTGGAGTCGGTGCAGGCACCCATGCCGATCACCACGTCACGCAGTTTCACGTCTTCACGCACGGCACCGCAGGAGCCCACGCGGATCAGGGTCTTCACGCCGTAGTCGGTGATCAGCTCTTTTGCGTAGATGGAGCAGGACGGGATGCCCATGCCGTGACCCATGACGGAGATGCGACGACCCTTGTAGGTGCCGGTGAAACCGAACATGTTGCGCACGTCGCACACCTGCTCGACGTTCTCCAGGAAGGTTTCGGCGATGTACTTGGCACGCAGGGGGTCGCCCGGCATCAGCACGGTATCAGCAAAGGCGCCATCTTTCGCATTGATATGAGGAGTTGCCATTCTCTTTATTCCTTCACACTAGGTTGAGTTTTATTGTCTTTATGGATTGTCCGCTGCCTGCGCGGCGGCGGTACATTACAGGAAACCGGGGCCCTGTGGCACCCCGGGCAGGCGAACCGGCCCGGGGTCACCATCACAGGAAGCTGGTACCGTATTGCAGCTTGGGCAGGCCGTGGTAGGCCGCGATGCTCTGGCCGATGTCGGCGAAGGTCTCGCGACGACCGACGGAGCCCGCCTTGACCGGCTTGCCGTAGAACAGCACCGGGATGTATTCGCGGGTGTGGTCGGTACCGCTCCAGGTCGGGTCACAGCCGTGGTCGGCGGTCAGCACCACCACGTCGCCATCCTGCAGCAAGTCGAACAGCTCCGGCAGGCGGGAGTCGAAGTACTCCAGCGCATCGGCGTAGCCCTTGACGTCACGGCGGTGACCGTAGGAGGAGTCAAAGTCCACGAAGTTGGTGAAGACGATGGTCTGGTCACCGGCCGCTTTCACCTCTTCCAGAGTCCTGTCCCACAGCTCGGTCAGACCGGTCCCCTTCACCTGCTTGGTGATGCCCTGCTGGGCATAGATGTCGGCGATCTTGCCGATGGAGACCACCTGGCCACCCGCCTCCTTCATGTAGTCCAGCACGGTCGGCGCCGGCGGCAGCACGGAGTAGTCGTGGCGGTTGCCGGTGCGCTTGAAGTTGCCCTTGCCGCTGCCCACGAACGGACGCGCGATGACGCGGCCGATGTTGTAGGGCTCCAGCAGCTCGCGCACGATGTGGCACAGCTCATAGAGCTTCTCGAGGCCATAGGTCTCTTCGTGGCAGGCAATCTGGAATACGGAGTCGGCAGAGGTGTAGAGGATCGGCTTGCCGGTGCGCATGTGCTCTTCGCCCAGATCGTCCAGCACCTGGGTACCGGAGGCGTGGCAGTTGCCCAGATACCCGGGCAGACCGGCCTTCTCGACGATGGCGTCCAGCAGCTCCTGCGGGAAGCTGTTGTGGTGGTCATGGAAGTAACCCCACTCGAACAAGACGGGCACGCCGGCAATCTCCCAGTGACCGGACGGGGTGTCCTTGCCGGAGGAGAGCTCCTGGGCAAAGCCGTAGGCACCGATCACCTCGACATCCTTGTTCAGTCCGGCCGGGAAGGTGCCGCTGGCGAGTTCGCCCGCGTGGCCCAGACCCAGCTTGCTGAGGTTTGGCAGGTTGAGAGCGCCACGGCCCTCGATCTCACCGGCGGCGCACGCCTTGGCGATATGGCCAAGGGTATTGGCACCCACGTCGCCGAACTTGTCGGCATCGGCGGCAGCACCAATACCGAAAGAGTCCATCATCAGAATAAAGGTACGTTTCATGGGACTTCCCCTTGTTACAAATCAGCCAGACCGATGCGACGGTAAACCTCGGGCAGCGCCTCTGGTCGGGTGTCGCCGATCTTCACGGCAGCCTGCACCATGCGGGCAGCCTCGGCAAATTGAGCTTCTGTCTGAGCGTGGATCAGGGCGAGCGGCTTGTCAGCATCGACGCTCTGACCCAGGCGGATAAAGTCGGTCAGACCGACGGCATAATCGAGTTTGTCGGCGGCGGCGCGGCGACCGCCCCCCATGGCGACCACGGCCAGACCCAGTTCACGGGTATCCATCGCGGTGACGAATCCGCTGTGGGCCGCGTAGACGGGACGCACGATGGCGGCTTTGGGCAGGTAGGCGTCGTAGCGCTCCATGAAGTCGGCGGGACCACCGAGGCCGGTCACCATGCGGCCGAAGATCTCGGCTGCCTTGCCGTTGTCCAGCACCGCCTGCAACCTGGTGCGGGCATCGCCGTCATCGCTGGCAAGACCGGCGGAGATCAGCATCTCGGCGCACAGGGCCATGGTCACTTCATGAATGCGCGGGTTGCGATACTCACCGGTCAGGTAGCGCACAGCTTCGCGCACTTCCACGGCGTTGCCGGCGCTGGAGGCCAGCACCTGGTTCATGTCGGTCAGGAGTGCAGAGGTGCGGCAGCCGGCACCGTTGGCCACGGCGACGATGCTCTTGGCAAGCTCTTCAGAGGCTTCAAAGGTCGGCATGAAGGCGCCGGAGCCCACCTTCACATCCATCACCAGGGCTTCGAGCCCGGAGGCAAGCTTCTTGGAGAGGATGGAGCCGGTGATCATGGCAATGGACTCGACGGTGGCGGTGATATCCCGTACCGCGTAGATACGCTTGTCGGCCGGGGCGAGATCGCCGGTCTGGCCGATGATGGCAACACCCGCCTCTTTCACCACTTTCAGGAAGCGGTCGTTGTCGACTGAGGTCTGGTAGCCGGGGATGGCATCCAGCTTGTCCAGGGTGCCGCCGGTGTGGCCGAGACCACGGCCGGAGATCATGGGCACGAAACCGCCGCACGCAGCGACCATGGGGCCCAGCATCAGGGACACGACGTCACCCACGCCGCCGGTGGAGTGCTTGTCGACGATGGGGCCGCCCAGATTGAGGTGATCCCAGGTCAATACCATGCCGGAGTCGCGCATGGCGCAGGTCAGGGCAACCCGCTCATCCATGGTCATGTCTTTGAAGTAGACCGCCATCGCCAGGGCCGCAATTTGCCCCTCGCCGATGGTGTTGTTGGTTATGCCCTGGACGAAGAATTGAATCTCTTGGGTACTGAGCGCTTCACCGTTGCGCTTCTTGCGAATAATTTCTTGAGGCAAAAACATCTTTCATTCCCTCCGTGCATCACGCACGAACACAGACCGAACCAGATCCGGAAGGGGGCGGCGCACCGCCCCCTGCCACCGCTTAGTAACCGCTGGTATTGGCAGGCTTGTCGCCATGCCCCAGGGTCGCCAGCAGGCTGGCCAGCAGGCTGGAGGCGCCGAAGCGGAAGGTGCGGGCGGATACCCAGTCCTTGCCCAGGATCTCTTCGGCCATGGCCAGGTACTGACCCGCCACGGCGGCGTCTTTCACGCCACCGGCCGGCTTGAAGCCCACTTTCGGGTTCTTGGCCTTGATCACTTCCATCATGATGCGGGCAGCTTCCGGGGTCGCGTTCACTGGCACCTTGCCGGTGGAGGTCTTGATGAAATCGGCACCGGCGTCGATGGAGATCTCGGAGGCGCGACGGATCAGCGCCTCTTCCTTCAACTCGCCGGTCTCGATGATCACTTTCAGCAGTACCTTGGCGCCGCAGGCTTCCTTACATGCTTTGACCAGATCGAAGCCGACCTGTTCATTGCCAGCCATGAAGGCGCGGTACGGGAAGACCACGTCCACCTCGTCGGCACCGTAGGCCACGGCGGCGCGGGTCTCGGCCACGGCGATCTCGATGTCGTCGTTGCCGTGGGGGAAGTTGGTCACGGTCGCGATGCGCACGTCGGCTGCGCCGATGTCACGCAGGGTCTTGCGCGCGATGGGGATGAAACGGGGGTAGATGCAGACGGCGGCGGTCAGGCCGGCCGGAGACTTGGCCTTGTGGCACAGGTCGATCACCTTCTGATCGGTGTCGTCATCGTTCAGGGTGGTCAGGTCCATCAGGTTCAGGGCGCGTTGGGCGGCCACTTTCAGATCAGTCATGCTATGTCTCCAAAGTCTTGTTAAGCCCCATCACCCGCGATCGGCTTCACCGAACACCAAGGGTCGGCAGAGACGTTCCCGGAGCAACGGGATATGGAATTGCAGCGCAAATGCACAGGCAATACGGCTGCAAATAAGGCAAGAGCCCTGTCACTTTCTTACAAAAGTGCGGACTTGGTTCCATGAAGACTTGAGAAAGGCCGACTACGCAGACCCGACTTCCCAATCAATTCCATTTGACCGCCAACACCCGGATTCACCGGGCATTAGTCAATGCCAGCACCCTGCTGGCATCGCCTATTTCAGCCGAGATACCCCGTGTTTGCAAGCCGGATTTGCCAATTTCAGAGGTACCTCACACCCGGCAAATCCAGCGCTGGAAGGCGCTTAAGAGAAGAAGCGGGTCAGGATCCAGGAGTAGGCAATGCCCCCCAGATAGACCCCCACGATCCCCATGACGCCGGAGAGGACGGGCGGCGCCGGTATCGGCAACTTGAGGAAAGAAAACAACACCCCAACGATAAAGCCGGCCGCCATAGCCAGTAGCACTTCATTCATAGAACCTCCGATTTGACTCACTTTATTATTAGTCTTGACAGGAAAACGGTTGTCACCACCCCAAACGAGAACGCCACAGCAAATCGCTGTGGCGTTCGTCTTTATCCTGTCAGTCAGGCGATGTTACATGCCGGACAGCGCCAGGAAGAAGCCTGCGATGGTCGCAGACATCAGGTTGGACAGGGAACCTGCCAGCACGGCCTTCAGACCGAACTTGGCGATGGTGCCGCGACGGTTCGGTGCCATGGAGCCCAGACCACCCAGCAGGATGGCGACGGAGGACAGGTTGGCGAAGCCGCACAGGGCGAAGGAGATGATCGCCTTGGTGTGCTCGGACATGGCCACACCGTTGATCAGCACTTCATCCTTCAGGTAGGGAGCGAAGTTCAGGTAGGCCACGAACTCGTTGACCACCAGCTTCTGACCGATGAAGGAACCGGCCACGACCGCTTCGCTCCAGGGCACGCCGATCAGGAAGGCCAGCGGGGAGAACAGCCAGCCCAGCAGCAGCTCCAGGGAGAGTTGCGGGTAACCGAACCAGCCGCCCACACCGGAGAAGATGCCGTTGATCATGGCGATGAGGCCGATGAAGGCCAGCAGCATGGCACCCACGTTCAGGGCCAGTTGCAGACCGGCGGAGGCACCGGCGGCGGCAGCGTCGATCACGTTGGCCGGCTTGTCGTCCAGCTCACCTTCTGCGGTGTTCTCGTCGTAGCTCGGGGTCTCGGTTTCCGGTACCAGCAACTTGGCGAACAGCAGACCACCCGGGGCAGCCATGAAGGAGGCGGCGATCAGGTATTCCATCTTGACGCCCATGGAGGCGTAACCGGCCAGCACGGAGCCGGCAACGGAAGCCAGACCACCACACATGACGGCGAACAGCTCGGAGTCAGTCATCTTGGAGATGAAGGGACGTACCACCAGCGGGGCTTCGGTCTGACCGACGAAGATGTTGGCAGTGGCGGAGAGGGATTCGGTACGGGAAGTGCCCAGCACCTTCTGCAGACCGCCGCCCAGCAGCTTGATCACCCACTGCATGATGCCGAGGTAGTAGAGTACCGCGATCAGGGAAGAGAAGAAGATGATGACGGGCAGGACGCGGAAGGCGAAGACGAAGCCACCGCCACCGAATACTTCGAACATCTTGTTGCCAACCAGACCACCGAACAGGAATTCGATGCCGTTCTGGCCATAACCGATGACGCTGGAGACGGCGTCGGACACGCCTACCAGGATGTCACGACCGACCGGTACGTAGAGCACGAAGGCCCCCAGACCGGCCTGGATGGCAAAGGCGCCACCTACGGTACGAATTTTGATTGCCTTGCGGTTGCTGGAGAACAGCACCGCAATAAGGATGAGCGTCGCCATCCCTACCAGACCCATTATCAGATTCATTATTAACACTTCCTCTTTAGTAGCACCTGCCAGCTTGTTAACGATTTGTGTATTGAAGCCGCTAATCAAGGGTGCGCATTATACTAATTACGGTGCGACAAAATAGAATACTGGTCACATTTTATAAGCCACAAACGGCCTGAACATCGTTTAATTAGACCGCAAACGATTTTTATGGGCCCTGTTTTTTATCACTCGGTCATCATTTGATAATCAAATGTTAATTTCATGATTTCCTGGGGGGAACAGCCGCCGGGTGGAGTCATGTAACACCGAAATAACATCCTCCAGCGGTTGCTGCCGCAATTGTGCCAACAAGCGGGCTATGGTCGGCAGGCTGGCCGGCGTGTTCACCTCCCCCTGCTGGCCTTGCAGCGGCATGTCGGGAGCGTCGGTTTCCAGCAGCAAGGCCTCCAGCGGCATCTGGCGTATCGCCTCCCGGGTCTTGTTGGCCCGCTCATAGCTGATGACCCCCCCGATCCCCAGCCTGAAACCCAGTTGCCAGAACACCTCCGCCTGATGCAGGGAGCCGCTGAAGGCGTGAATGACCCCCCCTTGTGGCGGAGTGAAGCGCCGCAGGATCTTGGCGACCGTGTCGTTGGCCCGCACCGAGTGGACGATGAGGGGCAGCTCATGCGCCATGGCCAGCCGCACCTGCGCCTCGAACATCTCGACCTGCCCCTCCTGCGGCACATGGGAGCGCAGATCCAGCCCGCACTCCCCCACGGCCACCAGCCCACGGGGCCGACTCGCCAGCAGGGTCTCCAACCGGGTCAGTGCATCCCGAGGCTGCTTGCCCACATACCAGGGATGGATCCCCAGGCCATAGCGGATGTCGTCGTGGCGCTCGGCCAGCGCCATCACCCGCCCCCAGTTTTCCTCTCCCACGGCGGGGATGATATACTCGCCCACCCCCAGCTGGCGCCACCGGGTCAGCAGCGCCTCCCTATCGGCGTCAAAGACCGGAAAATCGAGGTGGCAGTGGGTGTCTATCAATTCCATGTCGCGCTTACCTGTCTGTCGTACTCAATGGGTTCATTCCATGCCAACACACGTTTCCCGAGGCTTTACCCTGATAGAACTGGTGCTGGTCATCATCGTGCTGGGGATCCTGGCCGTGACCGCCCTGCCCCGCTTCATCAACATCCAGGACGACGGGCTCAAGAGCAGCGTCTCGGCCACGGCGGGCAGCTTTGCCAGTGCCGCCCGGCTCGCCCACGCAGGCTGGGCGGTCAAGGTAAAGGGGGAGCCCCTGGCACTCTACAACTTTAGCGGCATGGGCAGGCAGGATCTCGACATCAACAGCCATGGCTGGCCGGTGGGCACCAAGGAGGACCAGGGAGGTCAGGGGCCCGATACCGTCTTCCCCGGTGGCGACAGCGATCAGATCTCCGTCAGCAGCCGGGACGACTGCGAGAGCCTGTTTGGCGCCCTGCTCGATACCGATCTGACGGTGGCCGATGAGTTGCACCAGGATTCGGACAGTGACTACATCTCCCGGCTCATCCCGGCAGACGCTCAGGCTGACGGCGCCCTTCGTCACGACAACTGCCGCTATACCCTGCGCAGCTCCGTTGGCCGCTTCCCGGCATACCCCGACGGGCTATCGTTCGACTACAACAGCGTCACTGGCGCCGTGACCCGCCAGTTCCAGTGAGGTCGTCGCCCTTCTCCGGGCGCTTCTCGTCTTCATCATGGCGTACCGGCGCGCAGCAGCGCCGGTTCTCCGGTGTGAGTCCCCACTCCTGGCACCAGGCATCGTAGCGAGCCAGCCAACGCAGCAATATCCCCTTCATGGGCGCCTCCTTGTCTCGATGGTTTCCCCACAAGCCTGCCCCAATCCAACTCCCCAGACCAGCATCTCGGGGCCAGCGGCGTCATGGCCTGTCCAGCGGCAGCAGCAGCCCCATGGAAATCTCGTCCACATAGCCCTCGTCCAGCCGATAGGCCTGCCGTCTCACCCCTTCCTCCACGAACCCGCACTTGCGATACAAGGCGTGGGCCACCTCGTTGTGGGCCATCACTCCCAGCTCCAGCCGGTGGATACCGAGATCCCTCGCGGTCGCGATCAGGGTACGCAGCAACCGTTCCCCCCATCCCTGCCCGCGCGCCCCCGAACGCAGCCCCATCACCACCAGAGCGCAGTGGCGGTTGCGTGCCAGGCCGCCACCAAGGAGCGCGGCAAACCCTTGCACCTCCCCCGCCAGCTCCAGCAACCACATGGCCTGATTGGGGGCCGCGGCCATGGCCTCGAGCCGCCTGCGCTGCCCCGCGATGTCCGAGGGGCGCTCTCCCGCTTCATGCAGCATGAAGCGGGTCTCCCTGTCCAGTTGCCCGAAGAATCTGTCCAGCGCCGCCGCATCCTCCACCCCTGCCATACGAATCATCACGCCGACCTCCCTGCCTGGTGGCTCTGCCGACCACGACCATAAAAAAACG